>JAJZMB010000139.1 GCA_021803205.1 Bacillota bacterium
CAACATCATCGGTGCCCTGTGGCTCGCCGCCCGCCGCCGCCCCAAGCTGGCGGGGGCGGCGATGTTCGCTGCGGCCCGGCTGCTGCTTGTGCTGATCGCCATCGTGAACATTGATGCCGCGGGCGGCGGAGTCTGGCGTCCCGCCGCCCTGATCGCGATGGTCGGCCTGCTCAACCTCCCGGCGGCGGTGGGCACCCTCGCCTGGCAGTCGGTGCTGACGGGTCTCCTGCCGGCGCCGCGGCGGGCCCGCGCCCTGGCGCGGCGCGGTATCATGGCCAGCCTGACGGGGGTGGCCACGGCCATCACCTGCGGCCTCATCGCCCGGGATTGGGCCGGGACCTCCGGCTACGCGTGGCTGTTCGCTCTGGCGGCGGGCGTCGGGATGATCGAGGTATCCATCTTCCTGCGCTTTCGCGGCAATCCCCGTATCCAGGCCTACCCGGCGGCCGTACTGCCGGCGGCGCGCCGCCTTTGGCGGGACGGGCCCTATCGGGCCTACACACTGTGCTGCCTGCCGTTCTACCTGGGCTGGCTGATGGCCTGGCCGCTGTTCTTGCGCTTCCAGGTCAGCCACGCCCACGCCACCAACCTCTGGATGGGGGCCTTCGCCGCGATCAACGGCCTTGCCGCGATCGCGGGCAACCTGATCTGGACACGGGTCGGGGACCGCCTCGGCGCCCGCCTGTCCCTACCCGCCGCCTGCCTGCTCCTGGCCGTTGTGCCGCTGTTCTATGCCCAGTCCCCGAACCTGTGGGGAATCCTCCTCAGCAACGTTTGGGGCGGACTGGTGGGATCAGGGGTCAACCTCTTCCTGCTGGTGCGCCTGATGGAGGTAGCTCCACCCGAGGACCGGGTCGTGGCCATGGGCATGGCCAACACGCTGATCGGGGCCATCGGGGTGGTCGGGCCGCTCGTCGGGACGGCCCTGCTCCGCTTCATTCCCATGCCCCTGATTTTCTGGGTCCCGGCGGGCCTGCGCTTCTTCGGCGGGATGGCGCTGCTGTTCGCCGCCATCGGCCTCAACCGTGCACCCGCCCGCTCAGCGAATTCCCGTGCACCGGCAGCGCGCTGACTGCGGGCGCGGCGGAACGCGCGCCACCGCGCGAGCCGAGCCGCCGGCCACGCCTCTCCGGAGCCCAGCGCTGCCCGGAAATCCGCAGGCCGGCGGCTCGTTCCCGTCGCTCCCACACCGGGTGCCACTTCGCCCGCTCCGGCGCTGGATGGGGCCATGCGCGGCCCGCCCGCCTCGGGCAGCCGGCAGCAGAGCACTCGGTCCGCGCCGGTGCCCTTCAGGGTAACGACGGCACCGTTCGCAGAGCGGCGTCCAGCCCGTCACCGCCGGGCCCGCTGCCGCCGTCCCGGCCTGGGCGGCACCGGCGGCGGGGGAGGATCACGCGGTCAGGCCGTCGTACCAGGTTGATCCGAGGTGATCCCGTGCCCCTGCCCCCCCGCGATGAGCAACTGCAGGCGGCGATCCGCTATTTCCGGCGCGACGGGCTTGTGCTGATCAAGGACCGGCCAGGGTCGGTCGCCTGCGAGCTACGGGACTGGGCCGCCGCCTGCGGCATCCCCACCGAGTGCCGCCGGCGCACCCTCGGCCGCGCCGCCCACTGGGAGATACGCGCGATCGGCAGTCTCGACCGGGACACGGCTGCCCCGCCCCCGCCCGGGGGATCGGGCGCATGAGGGGGAGCCTCCAAGGCAAACGCTGGCGCCTGCCGCCGGAGCCGCCCGAGGTGTGGGTCGCGACCACGGTCGCTGCTCTGGCCGTGCCCGCCGCCCTAGCCCGGTTCCTGTACGCGCGCGGCCTGCGCACACCCGAAGCAGCAGCCGCCTTCCTCTCCACTCCGCCCCCCCCCGACCCGCGCGGGCTGCCGGGGATGCGGGAGGCAGTGTGCCGTCTGGCGCACGCGGTGCGCTGCGGCGAGCAGGTGCTGGTCTACGGCGATTACGACTGTGACGGCGTGTGCTCCGCCGCGCTCTCCGCCACGGCCCTCGGCGCCCTGGGACTGCGCGTCGCCGTCCACCTGCCGAGCCGCGCCGACGGTTACGGGATGCGTCCGGAGACACTGCCTGCCGCCGCGGCTGCGGCCGGCTGCCGGCTGGTGCTCGCGGTCGACAACGGCAGCACCGCCCACGCGGCAGCGACGGCGGCGGCGGCCGCCGGCATCGAGGTGATCATCGCCGACCACCATCAACTCGACGCCGTCCTCCCGCCGGCGGTGGCGGTCGTCAACCCCCTGCGCGACCCCGGTGGCCCGTTTGCCGACCTGGCGGGCGTCGGCGTGGCTTGGTGCCTGGCGCAGGCGCTCGGTACGGAACTCGGGCGTCCCGTGCCGGAGGCGTTCGACCTCGTGGCCATCGGCAGCATCGCCGACGTGGTGCCGCTGCGCGGCGCTACCCGCTGGCTCGTGAGCCGGGGTATGGCCGCCATGGCCGAAGCCAGTCTGCGCCCGGGGGTGCGCGCGCTGTTGTCGGCCGCCGGCGTGGCGCGAGGCGCGCCGCCAAGCGCGCGCGATATCTCCTACGGCGTCGCGCCGCGGCTGAACGCACCCGGGCGCATGCAGTCGCCGCAGCCGGCCTTCGACCTGCTGATGGCGCGGACCGAGGCCGAAGCACTCGCGGCACTGGCCGTCGTCGAACACTGCAACCGTCAGCGCCAAGAGCGCTCGGCAGAACTCCTGGCCACCGCCGAAGCCGCGGCCGCCTCCCTGCCGCCGGGGAGCCGCGCCATCGTGCTGGCCGACGCGCGGTGGCATCCGGGGCTGGTGGGACCGGCCGCCAGTGCGCTGCTGGAGCGTCTGCGCATCCCCGTTCTCCTGGCCGGGATCGATGAACGGGGCGTCTGCCGCGGCTCCGGCAGGGCGCCGGCGGGGTGGGATCTGACCGGCGCCCTGCGGCGGTGCGCGGAACACCTCGTGCGTTTCGGGGGACACGCCCAGGCGGCCGGTTTCGAAGTCACCCTGGGGCGCCTGGACGCCCTGCGCGCGGCCCTGGCGGAACTGGCACCGAACCCGGCGACCGACGGAGATGCCCTGGAGGACTGGGGGCTCGACGGACGGCTCGATCCTGGCGAACTCTCGGCGGAAGTGGCGGCGGCGCTCGCCCGCATGGGGCCGTTCGGCGCCGGCAACCCGGAACCGGCTTTCCTGCTCCGGGCGGCGGCCGTGGAGGACACGCGCCTGCTGGGCCGGGACGGGCGGCACGCCCGCTTCCGGCTGTGCGCGAGCGGGGCGGCAGGTGAGCAGCGGGGCGTGCCAGGCATCGGTTTCGGGCTCGGCCCCTGGTTCGACGGCCTGACGGCCGGCGGCCCGTTCGACCTGGTGGTCCGTCCGGAGCTGGATCGCTACCGCGGGCGGGCGGAACTGCAAATCTGCGTCCTCGACCTAACGCCGAGCGGAGGGGATTGGCGGGCGTTCGCCGCGGCGGTGCAGGGAGGACTGGGGCGCCGCCACCCCGACCGGGACGCGCTGGCGGCCGCGTTCCGGCGCCTGCGGACGATCGCCCGTGAAGGGCAGGGGATCCTGCCGCCTGAGCCGGAGCTCTTGCGGCGCCTGACGCCGGCGTGCCTCCCGCACCAAGAGGCGGCACGCGCCGCCCTCGCCATCTTCCGCGAGGTGGGGCTCATCGATGCGCAGGGACACATCTCCCCCCCCGAGGGCGGCGGGAAGGTGGACCTGGGCGGCAGCGCTCGCTTCCGCGCCGCGGAGGCGGCGCGGCGAGCGGCGCAGGGGCTGGAGGCCTGGGGGTGAGGGCCCGGGGCTCACCGAGCGTGGATCACGACGGCAGCCAGGAGTCCGCCGCAAAAGGGGACTTTTGCGTGCGGACTCGGCTCCGGATCTTTGTCCCCCAAGGGTTTTGAGATCGGGGTCGGCGCCGCAACCGACTTTTACAGAGCCGGTCGGTTTCCGCGCGGCGGGAGATGGGCGGTCGTCGCGCCAGCGGCGCCCCCTGTGGACTTTGCGCAACACCGTATCGCCTCTGCCGGAGCGCGGTTTCTGCGGCGGGGCGAGAGGGTGGTGTCCATCCCGCAACTGGCCGCATCGTCCGGCCGCAACGCGGGCAGTCCCCCTCTGAGCAGGGCCCCTTCTTCCGCCCACTACCCTCGCCCGAGCAGGCCCGCCAGCGTCCGGTACCAATGCAGTTTCTCGCTCCAGCGAAGGCCGCTGCGACCGCTCGGCGACGGCAGTACGAAGTCGCGCACACCGGGGAGGACCGCCCCGGGCTGAAGCCCGTAGTCAGGATGTCCCCGGCCGGCCACAGCTGCATACACGCCCTTCCCAGTGTAGGCGGCGAAGCGTGGGCTCGCCGCGGCGAGACGGCCGCGCACGGCCGCACCGCCCTCCCGCAGTTCCTTGAGGCAAAGGTCCCTTGCGGAAGGCGTCGGCCGGCCCACCACGTCGGTGAGTCCGCAGCCGAACTCGGGCAGTCGGACGTCCTCCTCGGGCCGCAGACGCACCGGGATGATACCCGCCTCGGCAAGGAGTTTCCAGAACCCGTTGCGGGGATGGGCGTAATAGTGCCCGGCGGCAGCGGCCGCCGGGCTGGGGTTGAAGCCAACGAAGACGACATCCAGTCCCGGACGGAGGATGGGCGTCCATGCCCTCCCGGTCGGAGATGACGGCCCGCCGGCTGGCGCCGTCACCTCCGACCCAAGGCGCGAGCCACCTCGCGCGCGTGGTAGGTAATGACGGCGTCGGCCCCGGCCCGCCGGATACCGGTGAGGATCTCCAGCGCCAGCGCGGTGCCGTCGGCCCAACCGGCGCGTTCCGCCGCCCGGACCAGCGCATACTCGCCGCTGACGTTGTAGGCGACAAGGGGTGCCGTGGTGGCGGATCGCACCGCGGCGAGCACGTCGAGATAACCGAGGGCGGGCTTGACCATCACCATGTCCGCGCCCTCGGCGAGGTCCTGGGCCACCTCCGCCAGCGCCTGTCGGGCGTTGCCCGGATCCAGTTGATAGCTGCGGCGGTCGCCGAACGACGGCGTCGAGTCTTCGGCGTCGCGAAACGGTCCATAAAAGCCCGAGGCGAACTTCGCCGCGTAGGACAGGACCGCAACCCCGGAATGACCCGCGCCGTCGAGCGCGGTGCGGATGGCCCCCACGCGGCCATCCATCATATCCGAGGGCGCGACCACGTCCGCACCTGCCTCCGCATGCGAGACAGCCGTGCGGCAAAGCAGCGGCAGCGTGGCGTCGTTGTCCACGGCGCCAGCCTTGATCAGCCCGCAGTGGCCGTGGTCGGTGTAGGCGCACAGGCAGACGTCGGTGATCAGCAGGGCCTCCGGCACCGCGGCGCGGATCGCCCGCACCGCCTGCTGCACCGAACCCGTCGGGTCCCAGGCCCCGCTACCCTCGGCGTCCTTGCCGCCCGCCGGTGGGCGGCCGAAGAGGAGGAATCCCCCGATCCCTTCGGCGCGCGCCGCAGCGACCTCCGGCACCGCGGCATCGGCACTGAGGTGGTACTGCCCGGGCAACTGGGCGATCTCGCGCCGCACCCCGGCGCCGGGAACGATGAATAGCGGATATATCAGGTGGCGCGGCAGCAGATCCGTCTCACGCACCAAGTCTCGCATGGCGGCGGTGGCGCGCAGACGCCGTGGCCGCACCGCGGGAAACTCAGGCATCGGCATCGCCTCCGGAGGCCGGCCGCCAGAGCCGTACCAGCGCCTCCTGCATTCCGGCCATGGTACTCTGGCGCGCGACGGCATCCACGCGCAAACCGAGGGCCGAGGCCGCCCGGGCTGTGACGGGGCCAATGCAGACGACCCGGCTCTCGGCGCACAACCGGCGGCCGGCCTCTCCTGTGGCGTCCAGAAAGTGGCCGATAGTGGAAGAACTGGCGAAGGTCACCGCGTCGGCCCCCGACTTGAGCAACTCCGCCGCCGCCGCCGCCGCCGCCTCATCGGGCAGGGCGTCATAGACGATGGTCTGCCGCACCTCCAGTCCCAGGCGGGTAAGCCCGACGATCAGCGTGTCGCTCGCCGGATGGCCGCGCACGAACAGAACCTTCTGGCCGGCGTAGACCTGGTCGCGCAGGGCCTCCACCAGGTCGGCGGCGGTGGCCCGCGCCGGCACCACGTCCGCGGAGATGCCGTAGAGCCCTAGTGCGTGGGCTGTGGCGGGCCCGACGCAGGCGATGCGCGTTCCGGCCAGCGCCCGCGCGTCCAGGCCCTCCGCGCGCAGGGCGTTGAGGAAGGGCGGCACCGCATGCGCCGAGGTGAAGCACAACCACCAGAAGGAGGCGATATTGGTGACGCACCACTGGAGGTCCTGCGGGTTGGGCACCTCCCGGATCTGCAGGACCGGCAGTTCGATCGGCTGCGCACCCAGTTCGCGCAGTCCGGCCACCAGGTCCGAGGCCTGCTCACGCGTGCGCGTCACCACGATGCGGCGGCCGAACAACGGGCGGCGCTCGAACCACTGCAACTGCGCACGCAGGCGCACCACCTCGCCCACCACCAGCGTCGTGGGATTGACAAGCCCGGCGGCCGATACGTCCGCCGTCAGTGCACCCAGCGTCGACACCACCGTCCGCTGGCGCGGCGTGGTGCCGTGCATGATCGCCGCCACCGGCGTGGAGGGCGGCCGACCTGCGGCGATCAGCGCTGCGGCGATGGCGCCCGCCTCCCCCAGCCCCATCAGCACCACCAGGGTATCCGGTTGCTGCCCGTACGCGGCCCAGTCCACCGCCGTCTCGTCCCGTCCCGGCCGCTCGTGGCCGGTGACCACTGCAAAAGAGGCGGCGACGTCGCGGTGGGTGACGGGGATACCCGCGTATGCCGGGGCGGCGACGGCCGAGGTCACTCCGGGGATGATCTCGAAGGGTACCCCGGTCGCGGTCAGGGCCAGGGCCTCCTCCCCGCCGCGCCCGAAGACGAACGGGTCGCCGCCCTTGAGGCGGACGACCTGCCGTCCCTGGGCCGCCCGTTCGACAAGCAGGCGGTTGATGTCCGGTTGCGCCAGCGTGTGCCGCCCCGGCTCTTTGCCGGCAAAGATCCGTTCACACCCCGGCGGGCAGTGGTCAAGGAGCACAGGATCCACCAGGCGGTCGAAGATCACCACGTCCGCCTGCCGGAGCACCTCGCGTCCGCGCACCGTCAGAAGCCCGGGATCGCCGGGACCGGCACCGACCAGATACACCCGGCCCCGGGCGAGCAGCCCCTCGCCCCGGTCCTCTTCCTCCGCCGGAACCGACGCCGGCTCCTCCGCGTCCGTCCCACCGGGGAATGCGCCGATCTCCGCGCTCGACTCCGCAACCGCCTGCCCGGCGGGTTCGGCCGTGGGCGGCGCAGTCCAGTCCGCGTCCGAACCGGAGCTCGGGGCGCCCTCTGCGGAGGGATCCGCAGGGGCGCCCTCGGGCCGGGCGGCATGCGGGGGCAACGCGTCTGCTGGCCGTGCCCCGGCAGCGTCCCCACCCACCGCGCCGCCGACCGGCCAGTCCGCAGATTCTTCCGGCGCCATCACTCCGCCTCCCCCCCGGCCGGGGCTTCCGCAAGCAACGCCTCGGCCCCTTCAGACCGTAACGCCCGGACGGCGGCCGCCCCGAGGCGGGCCGCCGCTTCCGCCAGGGCACCCCTGTCGGCGCCGGCACGGAGCGACTCCGCCGATTCCACCACCGCACGCGCCATCCCACCCGAACAAGGCCCGCAGACGACGGCGCGGAGGCAAAAGCGCCGGGTCGGCAGCAGTTCCGCATACGCCCCCGTCGGCGCACTGCATCCTCCGCCGAGCCCGACCTGAACCGCCCGTTCCGCCAGCACGGCGAAGGCCGTCGCGGCATCCTCCAGGCGGCCGGCGACCGCCACGACCTCGCGATCGTCGAGCCGCGCCTCGATGGCCAGCGCTCCCTGCCCGGGCGAGGGAACCACCAGGTCCGGGGAGAGTGCCTCCGCGACCTCGTCGGATCGACCGAGGCGCTGCAGGCCCGCCATGGCCAGAACGACGGCGTCGAAGTCGCCCGAGTGCAGCCGCAGGAGCCGTGTATCCACGTTGCCGCGCAGGGCGGTGAAAAGAAGGTCAGGACGGACCCGGCGGAGTTGGAGCACCCTGCGTGGACTGCCGGTGGCGACGCACGCCCCGGGAGGCAGGTTCCCCAGGTCCGCCCCGCACAGCGCGTCCCGCGGGTCGGCGCGGGGCGGCAGGGCGACCAGGCCCAGTCCCTCCGGTAGTTCCGGCGGCACGTCCTTGGCGCTATGGACACAGATGTCGACGGCCCCGGCCAGCAACGCGGATTCGATTTCCTTGACGAAGAGGCCGCGCCCGACAACCCGGGCCGGATTCTCCGCCTGCAGGCGATCGCCCGTCGTCAGCACCCGGACCAGTTCCACCGGACCGAACGGCCAGAGAGGACGAAGCAGCTCCGCCACCGCAGCGCTCTGGACGAGCGCCAACGCGCTGCCGCGCGTCCCGATGCGCAACGGCCGCTTCAAGGCAGCACCGCCGTGGGCGCGGCGGCCGCGTGCCCCGCGGCCCAGGCGTCGACGCAGCCGCGCAGGAGGCTGTCGACCTGCGCGGCCCGGCCCCCCGCACGCAGCAGCCGCAGGGGCTCCTCATCCCGCACCGCTTGCAACCAGAAGCGCTTCCGCTCCTGCACCGTCGAAATGTGCTCCTGCGCGTATGGCCGCAGCCGCCGATAGGCCGATACCAGCCGACCGTGCTCCGAACCCCACACCCGGGCCAGTTCCCGCTTCAGATGCGCGGCCAACGCCGGGCTCGCCCCGCCCGTCGAGATCGCCGCCACCAGCCGCCCTCGCCGGAACACCGCCCCATACACGAACTGGCACCGCTCCGGCACATCCACCACGTTGACCAGCGCCCGCGCCTGGAGCGCCTCTTCGTACACCGCTTCGTTCACCGCCGGGTCGTCCGTTCCCGCGACCACCAGCGCCGCACCGGCAACATCCCCCGGCCGGTACGCCCGCCGCTCCCAGCGGATGCTCCCCCGCTCCGCCAGACGCGCCACGCCCGACTCCGCCGCCGGGCTGATCACACGCACCCGCGCCCCGCTGGGCAGCAGGCTCAGAACCTTCCCCAGCGCCACCGCCCCTGCCCCGATCACCACGCACTCCCGCCCGCGCAGGTCCAGAAATGCCGGAAAGTAATACTCCCGCATGCCCCGCAGGCGCCTCCTCACCGGTCCGGAATCCCGGTCTCGCCGCCCTGGGACCAATGCCGCCGGGCAGCCGCGGCCAGCGCCCAGTGGTGCTGCGCAATCGGCCCAGCGCCGCACCCCGCTAATCCCCGGAGGCACGCCCCGCCACGGCGCCGCGGCACGCGCCTCCCGCAACCCCCGGTAGGGCCGCCACGTCGGTCACATCCAAACCGAAGGCCTCCGCAAAGGCCCGGACGGAGTCATGGCCGCCGGGCGTGCCGGCAAGGTCCCTGAGCCGCCGCACCGGCTCGTCCAGCAGCTTCTTGGCGACGGAGAACGCCAATTGGCGTACCAGTTCACGCTCGCGTGGCTGCAGAGACCCCAAGCGCCGCAGCATGCGCTCGGCCTCGGTCTCCGCCACGGATTCGAAGCGCGCGCGCAGGGCACGGATCACCGGGACCGCCCCCTGGCTCTGCAGCCAATCCGACAGGTCGCCCAGACACCCCTCGATGATCGCGGTCGCGGCCGCCGCCTCGCGGGCGCGCTCCTGGCGTCCGGATGCGGCCACACCCTCCAGATCATCCACATTGCAGAGCCGCACCCCGGGAATCCCCGCGACCTCCGGGTCCACATCCCGCGGCACCGCGATGTCCACCACCAGCAGGGGCCGCCCACCCCGCCCCGCGGTCGCCCGGCGTACCGCTTCCGCCGACACCACCACGCTGGGGGCCGCCGTCGAGGTGATCAATACGTCGGCGTGCGCGAGGCGCTCCTCCAGGTCGGGCACCCGCCAGGCGGTGCCCCCGACGCGCGCGGCAAGGTCCGCGGCACGCCCGCTGTTCCGATTGATCACGTCGATGCGCCCGAAGCCCGCCTCGCGGAGTCGCCGGGCCACCGTCTCGGCGGTCTCTCCGGCTCCGAACAGCACGGCCGAGCGCCCGTCGAGGACACCGAGGGCCTGCCGGGCGAAGTCCACGGCGGCCGCGCCCACCGAGACCGGGCTGGACCCGAGACCGGTCTCGGTGTGGACGCGCTTGGCGCAGGCCAGGGCATGGTGGAAGAGTGCGTGCAGGTACTTGCCGACCGTTCCGGCCTCGGCGGAACGAAGGTAGGCGTCCTTGACCTGCCCCAGCACTTGGGTCTCCCCCAGCACCAGCGACTCCAGACCGCAGGTGACGCGGCAGAGATGCCGCAGTACATCGGCGGGTCCCACGTGGCAATATACATGGGGTCGGAGTTCTTCCGGCGTCGTACCGGCGCGGCGGGCCAGGTACGCGCAGATCCGCCCGACGGCAAGGGCCGGATCCGGCGCGGCGGAGTATATCTCCGTACGGTTGCAGGTGCAGAGGACGGCGGTCTCGGGCACTTCGGGAGCGGCCAGCGCGGGGAGTTCATCGGCGCCGACGACGCATCGTTCGCGCAGCGACAGCGCCGCGGTGTGCTGATCAAGGCCGACGGCGATCAGGTGCACGGCCACAGATCCCTTCCGTGAGTACCCGGCCGGACGGCAGGCGTCTTCAGGAACAAGAGACGCGGTCGCGGAGCCGCCGCGCTGGCGAGCGCAGAGTGACGCACGCCCGTCCGGGTCGCCGCGATTGTAATACTCTGCCCAGACACGGGCAAACCGGGCTGCGCTCCTCCCCGAGCGTCGTCTATCGCACGCGCGCCGTGTGCAGACAGACGATGCCCGCCGACAGGCGACGGAAGGCGACGTCGGTCATACCTGCGGCCGCCATGCGCCTGGCGACCTCCTCAGCCTCGGGAAACGCCTCCAGGGAGCGGGGCAACCAGGCGTATGGAGCCACGGGCAGCCGCGCCCTGGCTGCCCACCTTCCGAGCAGTGGCAGGATCGTGCGGAAGTAGAAAAGGAAGGGCCCGCGGATGAGCGAGGCGGGCGGATGGCTGAGTTCCATGATGGCGATGCGGCCGCCCGGGCGCACGACACGCACCATCTCCGTGAAGGCTCGGTCCAGGTCGGCGACGTTGCGCATCACCCAGGCGGAGGCCGCCGCGTCGAAGCTGTCGTCGGGGAACCCCAGGTCCAGCGCATCCCCAAGCATCAGGTCGACGCGCCCCACCATGCCCGCGGCCATCAGCTTCCGCCTGGCCACAACCAGCATACCCGGGGAGAAGTCCACCCCGACCACATGTCCCGCCGGCCCGACGTGGGAGGCCAGCAGCAGGCTGAGCTCGGCCGTGCCGCAACCGACGTCCAACACGCGGGCCCCGGCGGGGATGCCGCAGAGGCGGCGAAAGGCACGCTGCCAGAGTCGCCACACCCCGGCCGTCATGACGATGTTCATCAGATCGTAATGGCGCGCGATCCGGTCGAAGAGCGACGGAATAAAGACGGCCTTGTCCAGGCCCGCCGCCGTCCCGGATGTCGACGCCCCGACCGAAGACGCCTCGCGGCGCACGGCATCCTCAGGCGTGCCTGCCGGCGGCGGAGCCACGCCCCCCCCGCCGTTGCCGGACCAAGCCGGTGGCACCGGCACACACCCCTCCCGTGTCGCCGCCCGGATCGAAGCAGGCAGGCCGGCGCGCCGCCCCCGCCCGCACGCGCGCAGACCGGGAGCGTGGTCATTATGGACGAAGCCGCGCGGCGACTCAAGACGCCGCCACAGGATCCAGCGCAGATGCCGCCTGGACACAGGCGCCGCAGGCCCTACCACCCGGCGGGTCCGCCATGGAACCCTCAGGGGCGCCGGACCCGGCGAGGAGGCCCGGGGCGCGGCGCGGGCGCGGCGGGCGCCGACCCCGCTGCGCCCGGGACTTGCCGGCAGGACCCCGCGGCACCACGACGAACCTGGTAAGGGACGCGCCGGCGCTTTCTGCGTCGTGCGTGTGAGGCTCGACGGAGCGCTGTGCCTGTGCATGAGGGAGGCGGGGAGCGGTGTTCGGAGTCTGGGTGCTTGCCGGTGCCGTCGTCGTGGCCGCCGTCGGCACGCTGGTCGGGGCCGGGCGTCGCGCGGCGCGCGTCGCGCGGCTGGGTCGTGCGGAACGGCGCATCCGGCAGGCATTGCTTGTGGATGCCGGCGACGCGTCGCGCGCGCGCATCGCGGCGTTGGCCGGTTCCGTCCGCAGCCTGACTGCGGCCGAAGCAGGCTCCCTGGTGCTGGCCAGTCGCCGCAGCTTCTCGCGCGACATCGTCCCCATCCTGGTGGCGGCACTGGGTCACCGTGACCAAACCGTCCGCGAAGACGCCTCACGAGCCCTGGCCGATCTCGGCTCACCAGGCCTGCTGGCGGCGTGGCAATCCCTGGATGCCGCGCCGGACGGCGCTGACGGGCCGGAAGCCTTCCTGCTGCGCCATCCGGACTGGCTGTTCCAGCGTTTGGTCGAAGGGTACGCCGCGGAGGGCGAAGCCTCTGTCCGTCGACATGAGCGACTCTGGCGGCAGAGCGGGATGATGCAACGCCTCACCCTGCTCCAAGCGGGTTCGGACGCGATCAACGCCCTGCGCGGCAGCGCCATCTGCCATATCCTGGGCAGCGGCGGCGACCGCGTGGCCTGAAATGCGGGGCGACACCGCACCGTCTGCCCGGCGCCCGGACGACAGGAACCGCTCGGCGGGCACACTCTCGCCGGGGGTTGTTTGTTGTGGTCCGATCATCTCACGGCGTCCGCCTGCGTATCACCGCCGCGGTGCTGGTGTTCGCCGCGGGTCTAATCTGCGCCGAAGGCATGGCGACCCATCCCCGCTGGGCGGCGGGCGTCATCAACGCCGCGCACACCCTCCGCCTCACCGCATACAGCGCGGTAGCCTTCCGCCGCGAGCGCCTGGTGCCGTATCCCGCCGTCAGCGTCTCTGACCCGAACCTGCCCGCTGGCATCCACCAAATACTCGAACCCGGCAGGGTGGGCACAATGTGGCAGGACGGCATCGCCCTCTATCTCACCCCGGGCCCCGGCGCGCGCGCCGCCGCACCACCGGGACGGGGCGCGCCGGCGGCATCCGTAGTCGCGCCCCGTCCCGCGGAGATCAAGGTGTTCTCGCAACGGATGGCGACGCCGCCGCAAAGGACCATCGTCGCCGTGGGCACATCCCCGGACTACGTCCAGGCCGGCGGCCACTTCTATCATTACGGGCAGGTGCTCGTGATGCGCGCCACTGCGTACGACGCCACCGCGGCGAGCAACGGTCGCTGGACGGGGCAGGCCTCGGCCATCGGCCTGCCGCTGAACTACGGCATCGCCGCGGTCGATCCCCACATCATCCCGTTGGGCAGCCGCCTCTACGTTGAGGGCTACGGCATGGCCATCGCGGCGGACACCGGCTCGGCGATCATTGGCGAGCGCATCGACCTCTTCTTCTGGAATAGCCCGGCCGGTATCGCGGCCTTCGGCATCCGGACGCTCCGCGTCTATGTGCTGGACGACCCCCGTCTGCCGCCCGTACCGGTACCCCCAGATCTCCGCAGTTCTGCGTGAGGCCCGCAGGGGCCGGCCGCTCGCGTGCCGGACCCAGGGGCGAGCCGGTGGCGATTGGGACGGAACCGGTCCGGCCGGGGATCGTCCCACCGCGTGGAATGTCGCACGTGCGCGCCGCATTCCCCGGCCTAAACTGCCCCTCGCCCGGCGGGTGCCCGGCATGCTAGGGTATGGACAGCCTTCGGCGACGTGGTGGGCCGCCCCCCGGCCGGGGAGGGGGGACGGGCGCCCTGCAACCTGCTGGCCCCCGTAGCCCCGCCGAACACACACGCACTCCGCCCCGACGGATGGAATGGGTTTTGGGCGTGCATCTGCTGCCGTGCCGCGTCACCCTGGCCCGCTGTGCCGCGCTCCTGTGGTTGCCCCTGGCACTCCTTTGCGCCGGGGTGCCTGCGGGCGCGGCCCCGTCCGCCGTCATCCAACCCGCCGCGGGCGCGGTGCTCACCGCGCCGCCGCCGGCCGTCACCGCCCGCCTGGAAGGGCCCCCGAGCCGGGACGCCCGCCTCGAGGTGCTGAATGCGAGACGCCAGGACATGGGCAACGGCCCCCCGCAGGTGTTCGGCGATACCCTCCGCGTGACTCTGCCGCGCCTGGCTCCGGGCATCTACACGGTGACCTGGTCCTCGGGCACGGTTTCGGGCGCGTCATCGTTCACCGTATGGCAGGGCGGGCCGCTGCCGCCAGCGATGCTCCGCGCCGCATACGGAGGCCCGGTGCAGGGGCCGCTGCCGCCAGCGTTGGGCCCGTGCCTGCTGATCGCGCTGCTGGCAGGTCTGGTCGGGCTCGGATCCCTCGCCCTCCCGAGCGCGGGCGGGGCGCCCGGTTTCTTTCCCCGCTCCGGAGCCGACGCCCGTGGCAGATCGTCCTCCGGCCTTCTGCGCTTGGCCGGCCTGACCCTGGCGGGCGCCTGTGCGGCGGCGGACGCCATGCATACGCAGGCGGTCGTCGGTGTTCCGATCCGCTCGCTGTTCACGGACCCTTTGACCAGGCTTGTGCTGCTGCGCGGCATCGGGCTCGGCGGCCTGGTCGCTGCGGGACTCGGCATCGGTGCGGCCGCGCTTGCCCGCAATGTGCGCGGCAGCGCCGCGCTGCTGGGACTGGCGCTGATACCCGTCTTGCTCATGGTGCCCGCCGTGCAGGGTGGGAACGGCATCACCTTCGTCGTGGCACTGGCCACCGGCGCTGGCCTCGGTCTCTATGCCGGTGCCTGGCCGCACGCGCTCCGCCACCGCGCCTGGGCGAATCCGGTGCCACGCCTGCTGGGACTGGCCGTTGCCCTGGCCGCAGGAATTCCCCTGTTCCTCCACTGGCGGCCGGTCAGGGGGGTCCCCGGCATCGTCGCGGCCTGCGCCGCCCTCTGCGCCATCGTGCTCGGCCGCCCCAACGCCGCGCGCCGCCTCACGGGGCTGGCCCAAATCCTGGGCCTGGCGGCCGCGGTGTCGCTGGCTCCGGCCCTGGCGGCGAGTTCCCAGACAGCCGGTGTCCGTCTCCTCCCGCGACAACTCCACTGGGCATACGCCACCCCTGGACGGAGCACGAACATCCGCCTGGCTGTCTCCCCTCTCCAGGTGGGCGTCAACGTCGTCCGAATCACGGATCCCGCCGCCCACAGCGTTGCGCTGCCGGTGACCCTCCGCAATGCAAACGTCCCCGGATTGACGCGCCGGCTGACCCTGCCCCGGATCGCCGCGGGTGTATATGCGCTGGCCACCCCCGCCCTCAGCCAGCCCGGCCTCTGGCAGGTGGATGCGGTCGGGGAGACCTTCCATTTGGCGTTGGGTAGCGCGGCGCCCCTGGTACAGGGCTGCCAGGGCGCCTTCCAGGGCTTTGATGCGGAGGTGGCCCGACTCCGAGGGTCCGTCCGGGCCCTGGCGACCGATCCGGGCGACGGTACGCTGGCCATCGCCGCAACGTCCGCCGGTGTATACGCCACCAACGACGGCGGGCGGACCTGGCGGCCGGCCGGCAATCCCGGCCTGGTCAACGCCCTGGCCATCGGACTGTACGGTGAGTGGTTCGCGGCCACTTCCGCAGGCCTCCAGGTAAGCCAGGACGGCGGCGCACACTGGAATCCGGCCGCCCGACCCCGCACCGCCGTGTCCGCGGTCGCCGCCCCCCTGTATCCCGCCGGCACGCTCGCCTGGGCGCTCTCCACGACCCACACTTACGGCGGAGCGTCCAGCCAGACGTTTACGACATCCTGGGCCACGCATTGGACACCTGCGGGACCGTCGCCCCCCAACGGTACGCTTACCCTCCTGGCCCTGCCGGGCGCGCTGTCCGGGCAGCCCGTGACGCTGCTCAGCGCAGGGAGCGCGGGGCTGGCGGTCAGCACAGACGGGGGACAGCGCTGGAAGGCGGTCGCGGGCGTGCCGGGGCCTTTGCCGGGGTTGGCCGCCGGCGCGAAGGCCTTCTGGGCCGCGGGACCCGCCGGCATATTCACCGCAGCGCGGCCGCAAGGCCCGTGGCGATCCGTTCCTCTGGCCGTGTTCGGTCCCGTCACCGGCATCGCCGCCGCGGGCCCGAACGGGGACGAGGTGTTCACCGCCGTCGCCGGCGCGGGGCTGCTGGTCACCACCGACGGGGGAAGCAGTTGGCGCGGCGCCGGATGTACCGGGGGTACCATTTCCACCATGGTGGGCACCTTCACGCGCGGCTTGCCGGTCCCGCCTCCCAGTGGCGCGCCCCTGCTGTACATCGGGGACGTGAGCGGCCAGGTCGCCTCTCTCTGGCCGGCGGCAACCACCGCCGGGGGTTGATACCGGGCGCGGACGCATGCACATCGCAGGCCAGCGCGCTCACCGGGGCGGCGGGCCCGCTGGCCTGCGGGGCGGGCCGCAAAACCCGTTGCGGGGCTTGGTCGCGTCGCTGAAGGCATCCGGGGAATGGTAGCCTGGGAGCGGCACCAAGGCCGCCCCGTCTCAGTCCACCTTCCCGTCCAGCAACGCGAGCAGGGCCTCCCTCCCCCAAAGCCAACACAGCTCCGGTTCCAACCGCACGCCGAAGCACGCCTGGACCTGCGCGCGCACCAGTGCCATCAGGCCGATGACCTCCGCCGCGCGCGCCTGCCCGAGGTTGACGATGAAGTTGCCGTGTTTGGGAGACACCTGGGCGTCACCACACCGCCAACCCCGGCAGCCGGCGGCCTCGATGAGCCGACCCGCGTAGTCGCCGGGCGGATTGCGCCAGATGCTGCCGGCATTGGGCAATTCCAGGGGCTGCGTCTGCCGCCGCCGCAAGGCGCGCGCCCGCAACTCCGCGCGCACCACTGCGGCATCTGTGGAGCGGAGCGCCAAGACGGCGCCCAGTGCCACCAGCCCGTCGTCCTGCAGGCGGCTGGTGCGATAACCAAAGCGCATCTCGGCCCCAGTGATCTCGACCAGGTGCCCATCAGGGGTTAACGCCCGGACGCGCCGCACCACCGCCCCCATGTCGCCGGCGGCGGTTCCGGCGTTCATGGCCAACGCTCCGCCCACGGTACCCGGCACCCCCGCGACCCCCTCGAGACCGGCCAGGCCCCGAGCAGCGGCCGCTTGGATCAGCGGCGACAGATGCACACCCGCCCCGACCTCGACCGAGGTCCCGGAGAAGCGGGTTGTGCCGCACGCGGTCTGCAGGTCAATGGCCAATCCTGGGAATCCCTCGTCGGGACAGAGGAGGTTGCTCCCCAGGCCAATGACTCGCCAAGACAGACCCCGCATGGTTGCCCACCGCAGGGCCTGCGCCACATCCGCCTCGCTATCGGGAACGGCCAGCAAAAGGGCCGGGCCGCCGATGCGCATCGTGGTGTGCCGTGCAAGCGGTTCTCCAGGGTGGATCCGGCCACACATCACCCCCCGCAGTTCCGTCTCCAGCCGCGCGGCATCCGCCGGATCGGCGGCCGGAGCAGCCTCACGCCGCTCTCCCGGGCGCTCTCCGCCCGCACTCATCCCCGTTCCTCCCGGTGCGGAGGAACGGCGTGGTCCGTGGGTCGTCCCGCCGCCCCTCCGCTGATGTCCGCCAGAGCCAACCGCGCCGCCCCCGGCTGCCCCCCCGCCACCGCGCCCACCGCCTCCACAATCCGACCGAGAGCGTCGGGCCGCGCCAAGGAGCGGGCCGCCTGCGCCATCCGCCGCCGGGTCTCGCCGTCGCCGAGCAGCTCCATTGCGACCGCAGCCAATCGCACCCCGTCCAGATCGTTTTCGGCCAGTACGCGTGCCGCACCGACGCGCGCAAATGTCTGCGCATTGGCCTCCTGGTGGTGGTGGGTCACGTGGGGCGAAGGGATCAGGATCGACGCCCGGCCAACGACCGCCAACTCGGCCAGGGTCATGGCACCCGCCCGGCAGATGACGAGGTCCGCCGCGGCGAGCCCCAACCCGATATCCGGCAGGTAGGGAACCACCCTTACCCGGGGGCCCTCCGCACCCGCCGCGCCTGCCCGGTCGCGTCCCCCCGCGGCCCCGGCGGCTGCGACGCCCGCCGCGTCAAAGTGGTTGCGCCCCGCCACGAAGAGCAGGGTCCCGTCGCGCAGTTGCGGTATCATCTCGCCGAACCAGCGCGTGAACACGGCCGAACCCAGGCTGCCTGCAACCATGAGGACCATCCGGCCCCCGGGCGGAAGGCCGAGGCTCCGCCGGGCGAGGAACGGGTCGATACCTGCAAGCTCGGGGCGCACGGGGTTGCCGCACACCAACAGTCGCGTACCACGGGGGAAGCGCGCCCGCGCCTCCGCGTAAGGGGCCGCGACCACTGCGGCAAAGCGCGCGAGCATGCGGTTGGTGACCCCAGGGACGATGTTCTGCTCCTGGAGAACGAGCGGGATGCGCAAGAACACGGCGGCCAGGCCCACCGGCCCGGCCGCGAACCCGCCCGTGCCGAGGATGACGTCCGGTCGGAAGCGGCGCACGATGGAGAGGGCGCGGATGACGGCCCCCCCCAGGAACGCCCCCGCCGCCACTGCCTCCAACGGACGTTTGCGGACGATCCCGCGCACCGGAATCGTTTCCAGGGCGAATCCCGACTCCGGCACCAGGCGTTCCTCCATGCCGCCGCGGGCACCCACAAAGAGCACCTGACACCGCGGCCATCGCTGGCGGATGCCGTGAGCGATAGCCAGCGCGGGATAGATGTGTCCGCCGCTGCCCCCTGCGGCCACCAGCAACCGCAACGCGCGCGATTGCCTATCCACGTCGGGCTGCCCGCCGGTGCACGGCCCGGGTCCCGATGTTCCCATGCCCTTTCTGCCCTCGCCTTCAGCTGCTCTGTCGGCCGACAACCGGAACGTCGTCGCGGGGCGGCGCCCCATCCTCGCCCTATGCTGCCGCACCTGCCCGCGCTCCTGGCCCGGACCCGTCGCGTCGCCGGCCCGTGGCAGGCGTGCGCCGCCAGCGGCCCCGCAGCAATGGAACCGGACCCTGCGGGTAGGCGCAGGACATCCTGCGCCTACCCGCGCTACGAGCGCACATGCGTCGAGACGTTGGCCAGCATGCCGAGACCGGCCAACGTGAAGATCAGCGAACTGCCGCCATAGCTGACCATCGGCAGGGGGATCCCCGTGATCGGGAGCACACCGGTGACCACGCCGATGTTGACGATAGCCTGCACGGCCAGCATGGTGGTGATGCCGGCGGCGAGCAGGGTACCGAACAGGTCTGGCGCGGACGCCGCCACGCGGTATCCGCGCCAGATCAGCACGCCGAAGAGCGCCAGGACGAGCAACCCTCCGACTAACCCCAGTTCTTCGCCCAACACCGCAAATATAAAATCGGTATGTTCCTCCGGCAGATAGAAATACTTCTGGCGGCTCTGGCCCAGCCCGACCCCGAAGAGCCCTCCCGAACCCAGCGCATACAGAGATTGCAGGATGTGATATCCCGACGACTGCGCGTGGGCCTGCGGGTTCAGAAAGGAGAGGAACCGGGTGCGCCGGTAAGCCGAGGTGAAGATGAGCGCCGCCAAAAGAGGCACCGATCCGCCGAAGATGACCCCGAACTGAATGACCGGCACACCCGCGATGTACAGCAGGACCACGGATGTGGCGAACAGGGCCGCCGCCGTACCCAGATCCGGTTCCTTAACGATGAGGCCGGCGCAGATGCCGATCAGGCCGAGCACCGGCAGCGCTCCTCGCCAGAACGTCCGTATCTGCCGCGGGGTGCGCTCGGACAGCCACGCCGAAACGAACACCACCATGGTCAGCTTGGCGAGTTCCGACGGCTGGAACACCGCGGGTCCGAAGCCGAGCCAGCGCCGTGAACCGTTGACGTTGCGACCGACGTGCGGGATCAGAACCGCGACGAGCAGAAAGATCGTACCACCGAGGATCCAGGGAACCATGGGCTTCCAACGCCAGTAGTCGACCCGGTAGCAGAACAGGAAGCAGAGGACACTCAACACGGTCCACATGATCTGCCGCTTGAAATAATAGTACGGGTCGCCCAACAGCTGGGACGCCGTGATCGAACTCGACGAGAGCACCATCACCAGGCCGATCGCCAGCACCGCCGCCGCCGCCAGCAGCAGGGTGTAATCCGGCGGACGCCGCATACGTGTCATGATGGTACCTCCCCTGTGGCGTCTGGTCCGGAACCTGACGGCCCTGCCGCCAGCAGGATTGGCCAGTGCCCTGCCAGTGCTCGGCAGTCCTGGGACTTGGGCTGACACTTGCGGGCCGATGCTGGTGGATCTGGGTTCGAGGCTCGGAAGCGTCCCGGCGTGCCCGATGTGGTCGCTTGCTCATATCCCGTGGGTGCCCCACCGTCTGCACAGGCGTGGGACAATATCAGGCGCGCCACCAGTATGCCAGCAGACCGACCGCACCACAGGCCCCCGCGAAAGCCAGCAGGCGCGGTACCAAACGCCCCTCGCGCCAGCCCGACAGTTCCAGGTGATGATGCAGCGGCGCCATGCGCAAGAGGCGTCGACCCGTGCGCCGGAACCATGCGACCTGCACCACGACGGAAAGGACTTCAAGAACGAAGAGCAGGCCGAACAGTGGCAGGTACAGGGTCACGCCGACGAGGACGCCCACGGAAGCGAAGGCGGCCCCCACAGCCATGGAGCCCGTGTCGCCCATGAAGACCCGGGCCGGATACCAGTTCCAGCGCAGAAATCCGAGCAGGGACCCGGCCATCGCCAGCGGCAACGCGGCCAAAGCGGGATCTCCGCGGACCCAGGCCACGGTGCCGACGCAGGCCAGGGCCACAAACCCCGTGGCCCCCAGGAGCCCGTCCGCACCATCGGTGAAATTCGTCCCGTTGGTGGAACCGAGCACCGCCACAATGACCACGACGACGAAGATCACCGGCGAGACGACCAGGCTGGAGCGGGAAAACGGAAGGAGCATCAGGGCCGCCTCCGGTCGCGCCATGAGCGCGACCCCTGCCAGAAGGCACGCCAGAACGAGCTGGCCAATCAGTTTGTGGCGCGCCCACAAACCCTCCGGCCGCCGACGCACCACCTTCAGGTAGTCGTCGGCAAAACCCAGTGCCGCATGCCCGAGGGTGACCACGAGGCAGGCCAGGAGCACCGCGTTCCTCGGATGCAGCGCCCATGCGGCCAGACAGGCGACCGGCACGAACACGATCCCGGCGGCCGTCGGCGTTCCGCTCTTGGCCAGATGCGCCGCCGGGCCGTCGCGCCGGACCACCTGCGCCAAGCCGGAACGGCTGAGCAGTTGCACCGCCGCGGGCATGCACAGCAGCGTCAGCAGGCACGCGGCCACGGCGGACAGGAGGGGACTCAGATCGGGCAAGCGTGGATCCGCTCCTTGCGCCGGCGGCCACAGCCACGGCCCGGCGAGATCAGCTGCCGCGGGACCGCGCCCATTCCGTCATGGAGGAGACGACCTCCTCCAATCCCAGAGCATGGGAACCCTTGACAAGTATGGTCGTACCAGGCGCCGTCGCATCGAGAAGCCCCGGCAGCAGGCTCAGCACCTGCGCCCGGCAGGAAAGCCGGTGGATGCGCTCCGTGGGCAGTCCGGCCCGTTCCGCGCCAAGGGCGATGTCCGCCGCCAGGGGACCTACGGTGACCAGCCAGGAAACCCCGGCCGCCGCCACAGCCGCGCCGACGTGCCGGTGACCCTCCGCCGCCGTGGCGCCCAATTCCAGCATGTCACCAAGCACCGCAGCCCTCCTCCCGGCCGGAGCCATGGCCGCCAGGGCGGAAAGAGCCGCCACAGCCGATTGGGGCGCGGCATTGAACGTGTCGTCGAGCACGCGCAGCGGCCCGGCGGCCAGAGGTCGCAGCCGCCCGGCGGTGGGCTCCACCGCACCGAGCGCGGCCGCGGCCGCCGTCAGGTCGACACCGAGGACATCGGCACAGGCCAGGGCCGCGAGGGCATTGCCCACCTGGTGCCGCCCGATGAGATGCAGCCGCACGGGAATCCGACGCCCGCGCACCACTGCCGCAAATGCGCATTCGCCTTCAGGAAGGAGCCGCACATCCGCCGCCGTCACGTCCGCGCCGGGTCCTGTGCCGTACCAGAGGACCGGGGCCGGGCTGCGAGCGGCAATGGCGGCCTGCCACCCGTCGTCCCTATTCAGGACCGCCATGCCGTATGCGGGAAGGGCCCGGACAAGTTCCCCCTTGGCCGCGGCGATGGCCTCTCTGGACCCGAGGGTTTCCAAGTGACTGTCGCCCACCACCGTGATCACCCCGACCTGCGGGCGGCAGATCTCGGCCAGGTAGGCGATCTGTCCCGGACCCCGCATGGCAAGCTCCAGCACGGCGAAACGATGCGTGGCGGTCGCGCGGAGGCAGACCAGCGGGACGGTGATCTCGGTGTTGAAACTGGCTTCGGGTACGAGTACAGGTCCGCCGGCCCCCAGGGCAGCGGCAATGAGCTGGCGCGTCCCCGTCTTCCCCACGCTGCCGGTTACCCCGACCACGCACGGCCGGGGGCTCAGCAGACTCAGGTGGGCGGCGGCCAGGCGTCCGAGGGATGGCAGAACAGCGGGGACGTGCACGATGCCGACTCCGGCCGGGACATCCGCCAGGTGCCAGCGGTCCTCCGGTTCGCGATCCACCAACGCGGCCACGGCGCCGGCGGCAAAAGCGTCGCGCAGCAGCGTGTGGGCGTCCGTACGCTCTCCGCGGATGGCGACGAACAGATCACCGGGCCGCACCGCGCGGGTGTCGGCGGCAACCCCCGCGATCGGCAGCGAAGGCGCACCCGCCAAAATCCGTCCGCCCGCCCGGACGGCAAGGTCGCGCAGGGAGTCGACGACGGGACCGCCGCGCAGGCTGCCCGGTCCCGTCACCGGAATCCCAACCTTGCCAGGGCCGCCTCGGCCTCTTCGCGATCGTCGAAGTGGATGGTCCGGTCCGCGAAGATCTGATAGTTTTCATGGCCCTTTCCGGCAATGATCACCACGTCCCCCTGCCGGGCGGCTCCGATGGCGGCTCCGATGGCCTCCCTCCGGTCCGGCGTCGCCCGGTAGTCAGCGCCGGGGATGCGGGCCGCCCCGGCCTCGATCTCCCGCAGGATGGCCTCCGGACTCTCCGAACGAGGATTGTCCGAAGTCAGCCAGGCGACGTCGGCCAACCGAGCGCCTATCTCTCCCATCAGCGGGCGCTTGCCGCGATCCCTGTCGCCGCCGCAGCCGAACACAACGATCACCCGCCCTGGGGACGGCGCGCTGACCACGATCTCCCGGGCGGCGCGCAGGACGTTCTCCAAACCGTCCGGTGTATGGGCGTAGTCGATGAGCACCGCGAACGGCTGGGGGCCGGATACGAGTTCCAACCTGCCGGGCACCCCGGAGACGCGGCCCAACGCCTCAGAGATCCCTTCCGCGGGCATGCCGTAGAACATGCCGACACAGAAGGCTCCCAGGGCGTTGTATACGTTGAAGCGCCCAGACAGCCGCATGGAACAGGGCACTGCGCCGCCCGGATAGCCGACGCGGAAGGTCGCGCCGGCCGCCGAAAACCGGATATCCTCGGCGCGCACCTCCGCTTCTGGGCCGAGGCCGAAGCGCAGGACCGGCACGGCACCCGCTGCCGCCGCCATGCTGTTGCCGTACTTGTCGTCCACGTTGACCGCCACGCCGACCGGCGCGGTCTTCGGTGGAGCTCCGGGAACCGGGCGGCCCACCAATTCGAACAGCCGGCGTTTGCTCTCCCGGTAATGGGCGAAACTCGGATGCTCGTAAGGTCCCAGGTGATCCGGCGTGAGGTTGGTGAATACCCCCACGTCAAAGGCCACCGACTCCGCCCGCCGTCGCGCCAAGGCGATGGAGGAGACTTCCATCACGCAATAGCGGTCACCGGACGCCACCATCTCGGAAAAGAGGTGCTGCAGATCGGGTGCCTCGGGGGTGGTCAGGCGCGACGGTCGCGCCCGGCCGCCGACGATCGCCGAAACGGTACCGACCAGACCGACGGGACCCAATTGCTGGAGGAGTTCGCGCACCAGGTAGGTCGTCGTCGTCTTGCCGTTGGTTCCGGTCACGCCCACCATCCCGAGTTGCGCCGTCGGATGCCGGTAAAAATTAGCGCTCACGGGCCCGGCCACCGCGCGGGCATCGGCGACGAGCACCGCGGCTCGCCCGGCCGGGAGATCCCTTGGCACGGCGTCTGCCCTTTCCACCACGGCGGCGGCCGCGCCGGTGCGGAATGCTCCCGGAACAAAGTCGTGGGCGTCGTAGCGGGCACCCTTCCAGGCCAGGAAGAGATCTCCGGGTCGCAGACTGCGCGAATCATAGGCGACGCCGGAGACCTCCACACCGGCGTCGCCTATGATTCCCCGTACCGCGATTCCCCGGAGGAGATCCGCCAATCGCACTACGCATCCCCCCTGACCGGATTCGCCGGCCGGTCCGCCCCACCGGATTCTGCCAACGGGCGCCCGAAGAAACCCGGAGCCCGACCGGTGGACAGCCCCGTGTGGGAGCACGGCGCACGCCTAACGCAACATGACGCGCACCACGTCGCCCGGGTGCAGTGCCATCCCGGGGACGGGGTTCTGGGCGACCACGTGGCCGGTCCCGTCCGCCTGCAACTGCAGGCCCTCCACCCCGAGCGCAGCGGCGGACTGCTGCACGGTCAGCCCCCGCAGATCCGGAACCGTGACGGTTTGCTCCGGCAGCGCCAGGGCCGGGGTCGTGTACCCGAGAACGGTGGCCCACTTGGTCACCGCCGTGCCCGAAGGCGGAACCTGCCTCAGGACGCGTCCGCCGGCCGCGCCGGTGGTGCCGCCCTCCTGAACGTCCAGGAACAATCCCGCCTCTGCCGCCACGCGCTCGGCATCAGTGGGCGATAGGCCCACTATGTCCGGCATGGTCACGGTCTCCGCAGGCAGCGCCCCCGCAACCGGCGGTTTCTGACCGGGCGGGCATGCCGCCTGTACGCCAAGATACCGCAGAGCGTCGATCATGATCGTCCGGAAGACCGGAGCGGCGACCTGCCCGCCATAGTACAATCCCTGGGGCTCGTCGATCATCACGTACAGCGCGACGCGTGCCCCGTGGGCCGGCGCGAAACCGAGGAAAGAGCCGATGTACATCCCCTCGCCGATGCGCCCACCCACGTACTTCTGCGTGGTGCCGGTCTTGCCCGCGATAGAATAGCAGGATATCGCGGCGTTTTTGCCGCTCCCCTGCTCGACCACCGAAGCCATCAGCGACTGCACCGTGTAGGCCACCTGTGGCGACAGCACCCGACGCACTCCGCGCGGGGCAATGCGCTGGAGCAGGCGACCGTCCGGCGTCCGGAGATCCATGCCGATGTGCGGCCACATCAGTTCGCCGCCGTTGGCGATGGCGGAGATCGCGGTGAGCATGGATAGGGGCGTCACGGCCAGTGTCTGGCCAAAGGCCTCCTCAGCCACGTCCAGGGGTGTGGCCAGGTTTTCGGGACGCAGGATGTTGGGTCGGCGCGCCTCACCGGGGAGGTCGATGCCCGTGCGGCCCGTGAAGCCGAAATCTCGTAGGTATTTGTAGAACCGCTGCACACCGAGCATCATGCCCACGCGCCCGAAAATGGTATTGGCGGATTTTTGAAATCCCACGGCAAAGGTGGTCGCTCCGAGACCGCGCCGATTGAAATTGTGGATGTTCACCCCCGAGACCTTGAGCACACCGCTGTCGTTGAAGGGCGTGTCCGGCGTGACCACTCCCTCCTGCAGCGCGGCCGCGGCGGTGATGGGCTTGAACACGGATCCTGGAGAGAAGACCAGGGTGATCAGCGGGTTGGTCCAGAGACTGGGATCGGCCTGCCGGGCGAAGTTGGGGTCGAAGGTGGGCCAGGCGGCCCACGCGAGGACATCTCCGGTGCGCGGGTCCATCATCAGGGCATATCCGGCCTTGGCATGCGCGGCCGCCACGCCCGCGTCCAGATCGCGCTGCACAATCGCCTGCAGGGGAGAGGACAGCGTCAGTTGCAGTGTGTCGCCCTGGACCGGTGGCACATACAGGCTCACGCCCCCGGGGATCTGACGGTTGCGCGCATCCGTCTCGATGACCAGTTCACCGTTCTTACCCCGCAGGGCACGATCATAACTCAGTTCGACTCCGCTCTGCCCCTGGTTGTCGATCCCCACGAATCCCAGGACCTGCCCGGCGAACATCCCCTTGGGGTAGATCCGCCTCGACTCCTGCACAATGTGCACCCCGGGCAGGGCAAGGTTCCTGACGGCGGCGGATTCCTGGGCGCTCACCTTACGCGCGATCCATACGAACATCGCGCGCCGCGACACATTCTTCAGCACCGTCGCCGGGTCCAGATGCAGCACCCCGGCAAGGGCGTTCGCCTCGGAGGTGCGATCGGTCACCTGGGCGGGGGTCGCATAGACCGAATCCGCACCAACACTCACCGCCAGAACGTGCCCCTTGTCGTCGGTGATCTCACCCCGCCGTGCCTGCACCGGCACCACCCGAGTGCGCACGTCGACGGCCTGGCTGTACAGGCCGCCTCCGTGCCACACCTGCAACCAGAAGAGCCGTACCGCGAGCGCCAGGAGACAGACGCCGACGGCACACAGCATCCACAATACGCGGCGGCGCACCTGCACGCCCGTCCCGCCCACGGCAGCGCCCCCTCATGGGGCGGGAACCGGTCTCGGCGGCAAGCGGCCGCCGTCCGCCGGGAGCGGTGCAGGCCCGCCGCTCCGGCGCCACGGGCCGGGCTGTCGAACTCCCGCACCGCCCGGCGCCGCCGGCGCCGAGTCCGCGAAACCGCACCCGCCCCGTCGGCTACCCGGCTCGCCGTGCGCAACGCAAGCTTCCAGACCACGGCCAACACATCACGACGGGTCTGCCCGACCGGGGCCGGGCCAGCGCGGTATGAGCGCCGGCAGGCGCACCGCCGTCTCAGCCGCGCACGCGCCGCCACAGGGCCTGCGCCCCGGAGACGGTCGCGCGTACGATGGACCGCACACCGCCCGGAGCCGGACCATTGGGCACGGGCAGGGTAACCTGCACCGTGTGGGCCGCGCCCCTGACGGCAGCGGGAGGTACCGGTTGAACGGCAACCGGGGCGTAACCCGCCGGACGCTGCATACCCAGTTGGTCGACCGCCTCCGACTCGATGCGCTGCGGGCTCTGCAACTCGGCCAACTGCGCCACCAATCGGCGGTTCTGCCCCTGCAGGTGCTGAATCTGGGTGCGCGTGCCGTCCACGGCGAACTGCTCCTGAGCTACCGCGATGCTGCCCGATGCCGCCGCCGCGGCCATGGCGCCCGCCAGGACGATCGCCAAGAGGCCCCGGCGCGGATCCGTACCCGTGCGGGGGCGGGTCCGCGGGCGGGGGAATGGCGGTGCGGCGGGCCGCGGCACCCCAACCCCGGACGGACGTCGCAGGGGCCCACCAAGGTCGGGGACGGGTACGGCGGAATCCCGGCTGATCCAGTGGAGCCGTTCGGCTTCGGTCTGCATCGCCGACATCCTACTCCCCCCTCCGCTGGTGCAGAACCGGGCCACTGCGCCTGTCGGACGCCCGCCGGGCCTCGGCCAGCCGGCGGTACGGGCGTATCCGCACGGAACCGGCCGGCCGGGCGACGTAGAGCGTGTCGGCCAGCGAGGGGAGACCCGAAGGGCCGAGCCTGCCCTCGGCGACCTTCGCCGTCGCGGGCGACTCCAGCGAGAGCAGACCCGCCAGGACTGCGGCGAGTCCGCCATGGGGCAGCA
Organism: Bacillota bacterium; assembly: GCA_021803205.1. Lineage (GTDB taxonomy): Bacteria > Bacillota > Sulfobacillia > RBS10-35 > JAJYVN01 > JAJZMB01. The sequence goes on from JAJZMB010000139.1 coordinate 27,638, forward strand.
CGGGTGGCACCGGCGCGACGCAGTCGGTCGCGGGCGGCGGTTCGTCCTCCCGCCTGGCCCCCGCGTCCAGCTGGGGCACAACGAGCCCTCCCTGCACAGGGTGCGGCGGGACCCCCAGGCGCAGAGCCGCCCGCAGTTTGGCGCTTCGGGCACGGGGGTTCATCGCCGCCTCCGCAGCCGTGGGCTGCAGCGGGCGTTGCAGCAACGGACGCATCGTCGGCAAGGCCCCGCAACGGCAGACCGGCCAGTCCGGCGGGCAGGTGCAGCCGGCGGCCAATTCTCGCAGCACGTGCTTCACGATCCGATCCTCCAGGGAGTGGAAGGACAAAGCCACCAACCGCCCGCCCGGCTCCAAGCGCGCCGCAGCCGCACGGACACCCGCCTCCACCGCCCCGAGTTCATTGTTGACGGCGATGCGCAGGGCCTGAAAGGTGCGGCGGGCAGGATGCGGCCCATCCTTGCGCGCACCTGCGGGTACGGCAGCCTTGATCACCTCGACCAGTTCCCCCGTGGTCGCGATGAGGCCACGCTCCTGACGCCGGCGGACAATGAAGGCGGCAATCCGCCGGCTCCACCGCTCCTGGCCGAAGTTGTGGATGATCTCAGCCAATTCGTCCTCAGACAATCCGTTGACCAGATGATAGGCCGTGGTACGCTGGCTCGGATCCATGCGCATGTCCAGCGGCGCGTCCTCCCGATAACTGAATCCACGCTCCGCGCGGTCCAACTGGGCGCTGGACACCCCGAAATCAAAGAGCACACCGGCGACCGTCTCCACCCCGAGCTGATCGAGCACGGCCCCCAGAGCGGCAAAATTCGCCTGGACGATGTGCAGCCGGACGCCGGCATCCTCCGCCACCGGACGAAGCCGCGCCTCGATCCAAGAACAGGCGTCGGGGTCGCGATCGATCGCGATCAGCCGACCGCCGGGCGCGATGCGCGCCAGAATGGCGGACGCATGGCCGCCAAACCCCACAGTCGCGTCCACCAGTGTCCCCCCCGCCTGAGGACGCAGGTACTCCAGAACCTCGGCGGACATCACCGGCCGGTGCGGCACTGCAGCGGCGCCCTGTCCGGCGGTGAGACCGGGAGCCCTGTCTCCTTCCCCGACCGACCCCCGCCCGGCGACCGGCCGCCCGGACCTCCCCCGCCGCTTCTCCGCCGCGTCCTCGGAGCGATCGCGCACACCCGTCACCCCCTGAGCTTGGTCGGTGTCCCGGCGGGCTAAGCCCGTCAGAAGCTGAGGCCGCCCATCCGCTCGGCGATCTCCGCATAGGTCGCATCCGCTTCCCGCACGTACCGTTCCCAGGCCGCGGGCTGCCACACCTCCACCCGCGACGAGACGCCGACGATCACGCCCTCGCGGTCCAGACCGGCGTACGTCCGCAGGGGTGCCGGGAGGAGCACCCTCCCCTGGGCGTCCGGACGGCACTCCGCCGCCCCGGCAAAAAACAGGCGCACAAAGGCGCGCGCATCCTTCTGCGTGATCGGCAGGGCCCGCAGCTTGGCCTCCAGCACTGTCCATTCCGCCCCGGGATACAGAAAGAGACAGTTGTCCAACCCCTTGGTGGCCACAAAGGCGGGACCCAGTTCCTCGCGGATGCGGGCAGGCAGGGTGAGCCGACCCTTTTCGTCGATGGTGTGGCGGTACTCGCCCATCAAGCCGTTCATGCCCGCACCCCCTTCGGGCAGCCGCCTGGAGCTGACTCCGGCCGCCGACCACGGGTCGTCCCCCACCGCGCCCCTGCGGATCCGCCACTTGCCCCCACTTCACTCCACTTTGCCCCACCATACTCCACAGCGAAATGTGTTCCTGCCTTTTCAAGGAGGGGCCGGATACAGTTTTTTGCGGCAGTGGGATCGTGCGGAACTGCAGGGGGATATCTTCCACCAGATGTCGCCCCGCGAACAGGGCGACGCACTACATGGAGGCGCCGGAGGAGATGCGCGGCCCGCAGCCGTTGTTCCACCGCCCGCGACGCCCCCGCTGCGGCCGGCGGCGCCGGCACGCGGGGCAGTGCGGCGCGCAGTTGCCCTGATGCAGGGCCGAGGGAAGGGCTGCGCCAGACCAGCGGGCGGCCCCGCGGTGGCAGGAGGGCTCTCGACAAAATCCGGTTGCCCGTGGCTCCGTCGGCGCCCCGGAGCCACGATTCTTCGTTGCCGGCAGTGCTCCAGTACCGACGGGAGCGGCTTTGGCGGGTTTCTGGGCGACGCGGCAGGGTCCCGGCAAAGTCACGTCAGGGCAGGTGCCCACCACCAGCGCTTGTGGGTCACGACCGTCCGGGCCCCCCGCCGCTTGGCCCACTGGACGACTTTGCCGGGTCCCTGGCGACGCGGCTCCGCACGTTGACTTCGGGGCATGCCCACCGTACAATCCGGAAGCGGCTTCGACCGCCGACAGCTCGGGGATGTAGCTCAGTCGGGAGAGCGCTGCCCTCGCATGGCAGAGGCCAGGGGTTCGAATCCCCTCATCTCCACCAGTTATACATACGCCGGCACCGCCGGATAGGGCTGGACCTCCCGGACCGCGTGGTGCGGGGGGTTCTCGCTGTTTTTGAGTGCCCCTGCCGGCGGCGCGGTTCCGCGTCCACCGGGCCGCTGCGGCGCCTGCGGGAATGTGAACCGGCGTGCGGCGGTGCGGGCCGGGCGGTGCGTGTGGCGGCCAAGCCGCGATCGGCCGAGTGGAGAGGCGATGGCGTGCAACTCGGCATCTTCTGCACCTTGGACCATTACCCCGATCTCGGGATTCCGCCGCGAGGGATGTACCGCCGGGCCATCGAGGAGGCCGTCCTCGCCGAGGATGTCGGCCTGGAATCCTTCTGGATCACCGAGCATCATTTTTCTGACTACGGCATCGTACCGGAACCCTCACTGCTGCTTTGCGCCATCGCCGAACGAACGGAGCGCCTGCGCCTGGGCACCGCAACCGCGGTGTTGCCCTTCGACCATCCCCTGCGCGCGGCGGAACGCTATGCGCTTCTCGATCAGCTGAGCGGCGGCCGCCTGGAGTTCGGCGCTGGCGCGGGCTATCTCCAATACGAGTTCGCCGGCTTCGGACTCGACCCCGCGGAGCGGCGCACGCGCTTCGATGAAACACTGGCGGTGATCCGCCGGGCGTGGGCAGGGGGCCCAGTCGCCTATGCCGGGCGCCACATCCACGTCGATTCCCCGCCCCTCAACGTCCGTCCGCTGCAGGCGGGCGGTCCGCCGATACATATCGGCGTGACCCGGCCGCAAGCAGCCCACTTCATCGGCCGCCAAGGGCACCGGCTCGCCATCGTCCCATACATCGCACTCCGGAATCCGGACGAACTGGCCGACGTTATCGGCGCCTATCGCGCCGCTCTTCCCGCGGGCGCCGTGGGTGAAGTCAGCGCCGTCTTTCACTGTTTTTGCGGGGCGGGACCCGGCGATCCCGACCGCGCGGCCGCCGAATCCGCCCTGCAGCACTATCTGCGCACGCGCGTGGTGCCTGGCGCGCGGTACACGGGAGACGCCATCTGCCGTGATTTCGTACTCATCGGCGATGCGACGGCGGTGGAGGCACGGCTCAGCGCGTATGCGGCCATGGGTGTCGACCGGGCACTGCTGCTCACGTCGTTTGGAGGGCTCGCACCGAGCGCCGTCTCAGCCTCCCTGCAGCGCCTGGGAGGCCTCGCGACCCCCCTAGCGCGCCGCGGGCCGGCATCCGGAAGCCCCGCCCACCGCCCGGGGCCCCGCGCCGCGCCCTGAAACCGGGCCGGATCCCGGGAAGCCGTCGGTGTCACCCCGCCGCAAGACTGGCTTCGCCATAGGTGGCTGGCCCTTCGGCGGCGGAATTGCACGGGATCGCCACGGACGGCTGGTCTCGCCGCACCAGCCCGCACCTATTCAAGCACGGGCGATCCTTCAGCGTGGGAACTGTCGTCGTCGGTCGCCGGCGGATCCGTCAGCCCCTGCAGCACATCCGGGGTGCGCTGGCTCCAACCGCATGTGCATTCCAGTAGCCCATCGTCGTCCGCGAATCGCAGCGCCGCCCCGCAACGCGGGCAGGCGTGCGCAGGCGGCTGCACTCTGGCCGGGACTACCACCACGTCCCCATCCCTCCCTCACCGGACTCAGTCTGCCCGCGACCTGAGGTGGCGGCGAGTGGACAAAGCCGCCGGTTACGGCGACGCATGGGCCCTTCAGTCAGTGGACACGCGACGCGGCGGCGCCGCGGCGGCAAGTCCGCCCGCTGGCGGGCGCGCCCGTTGGCGCGCAGCCGCCTGGGAGGGTGCTCAAGCATCGGCTTCCGCAGCGGCCGCGAAGCGGAAACCCTTGGCGGACAAGGATCATTGGGAAAATAACCTAACCTCGCAGCGGTGGACTCTTGGGGAGACGACCGCGCCGGGGTATCCTGGAGGCAGAGGGTTCGGCCAGCCGCCGCTGTCCACCGGGTGGATGCGTGACGCATCCGCACCCACGCTGGCAGAGGACGACAGAGAACATGCGAGGCGGCGCGCGATGCGCCACCCCGCATGTTCTCTGTCCCGGATAGCCGTGCCGTGCAAGCCTGTGACCGCTGCGACACGCGACGCTCCTACACCCGCATCTGCTTGGCCGCGGGCCGGACGATCATGCCGTCCAGCGCCTTGCCGGCCGGAACGATCGGCCAGCAGTTCTCATCGGCCACCTGCTCCACCTCGACCAACACCGGGCCCGGGAGTTCCACCGCGCGCCTGATGACGTCGTCCAGTTCGTCGCCCCTGCCCGTGCGCATGGCGGCAATGCCGTATGCCTCTGCCAACTTCACATAGTCGGGACTGGAGATGGCCGAGTAACTGTAGCGCTCCTGGTGAAACATCTCCTGCCACTGGCGGACCATGCCGAGATGACCGTTGTTGAAGATCACGATCTTGAGCGGGAGATCGTGCTCGCGCACCACCGCCAGTTCCTGCAGCGTCATTTGAAACGACCCGTCGCCGGTCATACACACCACGCTGTCCCCGGGTCGCGCCACCTGGGCGCCGATGGCCGCCGGCAGCCCGAAACCCATGGTCCCCAAGCCGCCCGAGGTGATGAACTGGCCGATGCGCTCGAAAGGATAGTACTGGGCGGCCCACATCTGGTGCTGCCCCACGTCGGTGACCACGATGGCCTGGCCGCGGGTGGCGCGGTAGATCGCCTGCACCGTGTCCGGTCCAGAGATGCGACCGTTGCTGAACCGCTCGCGGGGATATCCGAACGGCCGCCCGTCCTCCGGCCTCATGTCCGCATCGATCTCCGGCAGCCAGGGGTGCCGCACCGAACATCCGGCCAGCCGCGGCAACAGCAGGGAGAGCGTCTGACGCACGTCGCCCACCAGAGCCACGCAGGCCTCCACGTTCTTGCCGATCTCCGCCCGGTCGATGTCCAGGTGGAGAATCTTCGCCCGCGGGGCAAAGCCGCGCAGCGCACCCGTCACGCGATCGTCGAACCGCACGCCGACGCCCACCAGCAGATCCGTTTGGGTGGTGGCGATGTTGGCAACGGGCGTTCCGTGCATGCCCATCATCCCCAGGTGGGCGGGATGGCTGCCCGGAATGGCGCCCAGCCCCATCAACGTCGAGATCACCGGGCACCCCAGCGCCTCCGCGAGTGCCAACACCTCGGCCTGGGCGCGGGATTTGACCACTCCGCCGCCGATCATCAACAGGGGGCGTTCGGCTTGCTCCAGGGCCCTCACGGCGCGTTCAAAATCATCTTCGGACGGTGCGGGCGTCGTCGGCCGGTACCCGCGGATCCTCGGCACGCCCACCGGCCATTCCGCCGCCCCGTGCCCAGCCGTGAGGTTCTTGGGCAAATCCACCACAACCGGTCCAGGACGGCCCGTACCGGCGATGTGAAACGCCTCGTGCAGTACACGCGGGATTTCGCCCGTCTCGCGCACCAGGTAGCTGTGCTTGACGACCGGCATCGTCATGCCGATGGTGTCGGCCTCCTGAAAGGCGTCGCTGCCCAGCAGCGGCAGACCGACCTGGCCGGTCAGGGCCACTATGCCGATCGAATCCATGTGCGCGTTCGCCAGTCCCGTCAGCAGATTGGTGGCGCCGGGACCGGAGGTGGCGATGCACACCCCGACCCGGCCTCCGGCCCGGGCGAAGCCGTCTGCGGCATGAGCAGCCCCCTGCTCGTGGCGCATCAGGTAGTGCTGGATCGCCGAGCCGTGCAGGGCGTCGTAGACGGGCAGGATGGCCCCGCCGGGATGACCGAATACGGTGTCCGCGCCCTCCCGCAGGAGCCCCTGGACCACCATTTCCGCACCCGTGCCCGCAATTCGTTCACCGCCCATCACTCGTCGCCCCCTTTCCCAGTCCTGGCCCGGCTTCAAGGGCAGGCGCAAATTACCTGGCCTGCAACGACCGGCACCACGTCCATTAAATCGTGACCGCCGCCATCTGTCACGTCCCTGCGCCCCCCGCCCTGATTCCCGGCCCCGCCCGCACGCCAGCGCACGGGGTGTCCGCCTCGCACACTCCGAACGCCAGGAACGGCGGACCCGCGCGGCGCACCCGCACGCATCAGATCTCCACGCCCTGCTCCGCACACAGGGCGCGATAGCGCCCGATGAGCTCGGTTGTGATCGGCCCCGGCCGACCGGAACCGATCTTTCGGCCGTCGCACTCGACCACCGGGATGGCCTCTGCCGCGGTGCCGGTGAGGAAGCACTCGTCCGCGGTCCAGACATCAAGGCGGGTGAAGGGGGTCTCGCAGACCTCCATGCCGGCTGCGGCTGCGACCTCCATCACGGCCGCGCGTGTGATCCCCTCCAGGATGCCGAGCCACAGCGGCGGCGTGATCAGGCGGCGACCCCTGACGATAAAGATGTTGTCGCCGGTACACTCCACAACCAGTCCCCGCTCGTCGAGCATGAGCACCTCGGCGTATCCCGCCTGGTTGGCCTCGATCTTGGCCAGGATGTTGTTGAGGTAGTTGAGGGACTTGATGCGCGGATTGAGTGCCTCGACGGCGTTGCGCCGCGTGGACACGGTCATCACGTGCATGCCGCGGCTGTACAATTCTTCGGGATAGAGGGCGATCGTGTCGGCGATGCAGACAACGGTGGCCCTGGGGCACTTGCGTGGATCCAGGCCCAGGTCGCCCGGTCCCCGCGACACCACCAGGCGGATGTATCCGTCCCGGATGGCGTTGCGCCGGCACGATTCCAGGACGATGTCCCGCATCTCGGCCTCCAGCAGCGGGATCTCCAGCATGATCGCCTTGGCCGAGTCGTACAGGCGCGACAGGTGGGCCTCCAAACGGAAGACCCGCCCCCCGTAAGCGCGGATGCCTTCAAAGACCCCGTCGCCATAAAGGAATCCGTGGTCGAACACCGAGATCCTGGCCTCGCTCTTGGGGTAGAACCGTCCGTCGACATAGACGAGCCGTTCCAACTGCGATCCCCCTCGTCCGCGCATCGGCACCGCAGAGCCACGACCGTGACGGCACCCGTTCTCGGCGCGCGATCCCTCCGCGCCCCGAGGATCACTGCGACATCGGGACCGACTCGCCAGCGCGGGCAGATACATCCGGACCGCCGCGACCCGCCAGCCGGACGGCCAGATGGCGGCGGATCGCAGCGCCCATCTCCTGGGTCGACACCGCGATCCCGCCCACGCCGGCGATGTCCGCCGTGCGCAGGCCCTCAGCCAGGGCATCCCCGACCGCGCCTTCGACGGCCGCCGCCTCATCCGGGCGGCCCAGACTGTGGCGGAGCATCATCGCCACCGTCAGGATCGCGGCGATCGGGTTGGCCCTGCCGCTGCCGGCGATGTCCGGCGCCGCGCCGTGGACCGGCTCATACAGACCCGGTTGCCCAGGCACACCCAGGGAGGCCGACGGGAGCATACCGAGGGAACCCGCAAGGACCCCCGCTTCATCGCTCAGAATGTCACCGAACAGATTCTCCGTGATGATCACATCGAAGTGCGCCGGCCGGGTGATCAGCAGCATGGCGCAGGAATCCACAAGTTGGTGCTCCAGGGTCACGTCGGGGTAGTCTCGGGCCACAAGGGTGACGACATCGCGCCAAAGGCGACTGGACTCCAGGACGTTGGCCTTGTCGACGGAGGTGACCAGGCCGCGACGCAGCCGGGCGGCCTCGAAGCCGACGCGGGCCAAACGGTCGACTTCGGAGACAGTGTAGGCCATGGTATCGACCGCACGGTCGCCCACACGACCCCGCGGTTGCCCGAAGTAGGCCCCGCCGTTCAACTCGCGAACGATGAGGATGTCCACACCCCCCGCGAGGCACTCTGCCCGCAGCGGCGAGCAGGCGGCCAGGGCGGGGTTGACGATCGTGGGGCGCAGGTTGGCGTAGACGCCGAGTTCCTGACGCAACCGCAGCAGCCCCGCCTCACAGCGCTGCTCCCCGCGGAGATGGTCCCACTTCGGCCCCCCGACCGGCCCCTTGAAGACGGCGTCGGCGCCCCGAGCCACCTCCAGGGTGGCGTCCTGCAGCGGCAGACCACAGACGTCGATGGCGGCACCCCCCACCAGGCCGCGCTCCAAGGACAACCGCCAGGTGCCCGCGTGCGCGCAGGCACGCAGGACCGCTTCGGCCTGCTCGGCCACCTCCGGCCCCACCCCATCGCCCGGAAGCCAGCACAGACGCACGTCGCTCCTGGGACCCGGGGTGGACGGCACGGTGAATGCGGCGGGCGTGGCCACGGGAACGAACATCTCCCTTTGGATGACAACTGGAGGCATATTCGTAGCTCAATGTAACACAGAAAGTGCGCACCGAGGGACCCGGCGGCAGGAGCGGCAGCACTCAGACATGCGTGCGGCGGGCAGACCGACCTCGAACAGGCCGCCGTGGCCGGCGCCTTGGTCTGGGTCGGCTCCGTGGCCACGGCGGCGCCCGCCCTGTCCTGCACGCAGATCGCCCCGCGGGAACACGGGGAGCGACGCGGTGGTGTCTGCGGGAACCTCTCTCCCCCTGCCGCGGCCGAGTGCCGGCGCACGCCGCCGGATCCGTGGCCACCCCCGCAGAACCGCATGCCTTCTGACGGTGAGCATGGCCGCCGCGCGATCTACCGCCGTCGGCCCAGCCCGGCGCGGCCGCCACCGAGTGCGCCGCGGCGGCGCCCGCGCGGCGACTTAGGGCCTGCATCCTGCACAGCCGCAACCAGGATCCCCCTGGATGGGACGCGCGCGGCGCTACGGGCCGTCCCCTGTTCGGCGGGTCGGCGCGGCGACGGGGCCGGCGCAAGGAGCAGCCTCCGGTCGAAGCGGCATGAGCCGTCGGTATGGTCCCGTACAGGCCTCGACGTCCGCGACGACCTGCTGAACGCGCCCCAGGGCGGAGATGGCCGAACCGAGCGCCGCGCGGCGCTCGGCCGCGAGATCCGGAGGCACCAGTTCCAAATCCAGCATGCGCGCACGTCCGTCCGGGGTGATCAAAAAGTCAACCTCAAGGTCCAGCCAGTCCACCGCCTCACGGCTGATGCGCGTCTCCGTGGCCGCATTGCAGTAGTAGCCGAGCGTCTCTCCGGCGGCGTCCACGAAATGGTAAACGTTGTAGGGCCGGGCCGTCCAATAGACCCCAAAACTGACCGCGCCGGCGGGGACGTGCACCTCCCCCACGTCCGCGGCGTGTTCCATCCGGTACAGCAGGACCGCCCGCTCCTTTGACAGATGGAGGGCCGCACAGCGGTAGCGCAGGACGCGGCCGTCCAGTTTGCGCTTTCGTTCCTCCACGATCCGCGCCGACATGTCGACCATCCGCACCCGCCCCTATGCTCCGCCACTGCCGCCCCGCGAGGAACCGTCCCACAGGCGCCGAAACCGGTCAGGTCGGGCCCCGGCGGAATCCGGGGCCGCGCATCGCGCGCCCCCGCCAGGAGGTGTGTAACCCCGTGCGCCGCCTGCGCACCGCGTCCGCCGCCGTTTTAACCTCGGCGCTCCTCGGCCTCTGTGCCGGATGCGGCGCCTCAAGGGCACCGGATCCGCTGAACCTGATCGTGGCAGGTCTAACCCAGCAATACTTCGATGCGCACCACGCGTTCCCGTCCACGCAGGAGCAGAACCTCCTGGGACGACAGGCGCGCGGCCTGCTGGCGCGCGTGCTGGCCATGCCGGCCCCGCGGGCGGCCCCCCGCCCCCCGCAGGTCGACACTGCGGCGATCCACGCTGCCCACGGCGCGGCCGCAGTGGACCAAGCCCTGCTCGCAGCCTACATCATTCATTTCCGAGCCCTGCCGGGGGCGTACGCACAGTCGCAGATCGCCACCCTGGCGGGCACCGCCACCGACGGCCCCCTGCCCGTGGCGCACGGGGCGCCTTAGGCCTGTGCAATCAGGGATGTATGTTCATCCACCGTCCGCTGCGGTCGCCGTAGTCGGCGCCCCACCACATCCGGTGGCCGGGAGCCAGAATCCTGATTGCAGTCTTAGATGGCGACCGCTGACGGCGCCAGACGGGAACTCCACCCCGGGGGCCCGCGCCAGCGAGGCCGGTGGCGTCGTGATGCGCACGCCGGAACCGATCCCCCCGCATACCGCCCGCGGCGGGATCTCCTGGGTGCCTGCGATGGCCCCGCTCCCCTTCCGCTAGGGAGGTCGTCGCCGGCGTCACCGTTGGCTCCGCCTCAACCCCAATGGCGGCAGAGGCCCGAGGAGACTCGGGCCTCTGCCGCGAATCTTGCCGCCGGTGGCAGAGCTGGGCCGGTGTGCGGCCCTTGGCGCCGCCGGTGCGAGGAGGGCACGTCCGCTTCATGGCAGAGGATGATGCGCGGGCGCCGCGCCCCGACGAGGATTGGCCGATGCTGTCCGGGTCAAGGGACGTGCTTCTGGAGTTCGTCGATGGCGGCGGCTCCGCACGCACACTGTGGGCACGGGTGGAGCACGCGGGAACCGAGCGCGTGGTCCTGCGATCCTTGCCCGACCATGCGGCAGACCAGGTGCCGGACGTCGGGCAGCGGATTCGCCTGCGCATCGAGCCGGAGGCGGAAGCCGCGGTCGCACTGGTCATCGAACGCGGATCCCCGGAATCTCGCCTGGTGATCTCCCGGCCGACGCGCATCATCCGTCAAAGCAGGCGGCGCTTCTACCGCATCGATGTCGACCTGCACGCGGAGACCTCAAGCGGTCCCTGCCGCGTGTGGAATCTGAGCGGCAGCGGATGCCTGCTGACCCTGCTGGCGGGGTCGCCCCTGCCCCCGGTGGGGACGGATCTCGAACTCCGCCTGCCGGTGCCCGGCGTACCCGCGCCGTTACACATCCGCGCCCGGGTGGTCCGCCAGTTCCTGCCCAACGTGGGTAGTCCGCGCCTCGGGGTTGACTTCGTCCAGCTGAAGCGGCGCGAAGAGGACGCCATCATCCGCTATGTATTCGCCCGCCAAACCGAACTGCTCCGCCGGGGACTGCTGCCCACCGATCCGACCACTGGACCATCCCTTCGCTGACCGTCTGCCCCGCTCATACTGCCCGCGCCGGTCCCTGATCTTGGACGGCCCCGCGGCGGCAGCCGGGCCGCGGGCAATCGGTCGCGGACCTGAGCAATTGCCCACCGGGGCTGAAAGCGATTGTTCACCCGCCCGCCGCGTCCAAGCCCCCCTGCCGCGCGAACAGTACCGGGACAGTGATGCAAGAGTCGATGCTCACACCGGCCGAGAACCATGGAACGTTGGGGGAAAAGGGGACTGGAGCAGTGGCCGCGCAAGGGCGGACTCAGGCGGCACCGACCTACGCCCGGCTCATCTCCCCGCGGAAGGGCGGCGCCGCCACCGTCAGCCCCCCGTCCACCATCAGGACCGTGCCCGTCACATACGAGGCATCCTCCGACAGCAGGAAGGCGGCCGCCCGGGCGATCTCCGCTGGACAGGCCGCACGCCGCTTGGGGATGCGCGCCACCACCGTGGCCATCGGCGGCATTCCTGGCTGACCGTAAAAGAAATCCGCCGAATCGGTGGCCACGATCCCCGCATTCAGGGCATTGACGTTGATGTCCCGCGGACCCAGTTCCTCGGCGAAGAAGCGTACCCATGCCTCCAGGGCCGCCTTGCTCGCGCCGAGGTTGGCATAGGTCGGGAAGGCGCGCACGCTGCCGTAACTGCTGATCACCAGGATGCGCCCGCCTGGCCCCATCAATGTGGCCGCCCGCTGTGCACCGATGACGAAGGAACGGACATTCATGTTGAAGGTCCGCTCCAGGTGGTGGGCCTTCAATTCCATCGCCGGTTTGAACGCCGTGGCCGCCGCGTTCGCGACGAACAGGTCCAGCCTGCCGTGGCGGGTGGCCACCGCGTCGAACACGCCCTCCAGCGCCGTCAGATCCTCCACGTCCGCCGCTACAGACCACCCGTCTCCACCGGCCGCCCGCACCTCCGCCACCGTGTTCTCCGCCGCTGCGGCATTCCGGCGGTAGTGCACCACCACGGTGGCGCCCTCACGCGCCAGCGTTAGGGCCAATGCCTTGCCGATGCCGCGCGAGCTGCCGGTGATCAGGGCGATCTTGCCTCGAAAGCGCACGACTCGTCGGCCCCCTCTCCCCGCACCATACCCGGCCAGCGGGATTCCGGAGGGGCGGCCCAACCCCTCCTGCCGGCAGGGACGTGTCCACACCCCGCGAAGCCCGGGGCCGACAGGAGGGGGTCCAAGTTGGGCCTGTACTTTGAGGATTTCACCACCGGCACGGCCTTCACGTCCCCCAGCCGGACCGTCACGGAGACGGACGTGGTGATGTTCGCCGCTTTGAGCGGCGACATGAACGAGATCCACACCAGCGAGGTGTGGGCGCACAAGCACGGCGCCTTCGGTCGACGCGTGGCGCACGGCCTCCTCTGCCTGGGCATCGGGCATGCGCTGATGCTCCGCCTGGGAATCCTCGAGGGTACGGCGGTGGCCCTGCTGGGCTTCTCGGACTGGAGATTCACGGCCCCCGTGTTCTTCGGCGACACACTGCATGTGGAATTCCAGGTCGCCGAGGCCCGTCCCAGCCGATCCCATCCCGACCGGGGCGTCGTCACCTTCGCCTGCGCTTACACCAACCAGGACGGCGTAGTGGTACAGGCCGGCCGTCAGGTCGTCATGGTGCGCCGCAGAGACCGCGGGTCGGCCGACACCGCAGCGGGTGGCCGGGGACCGGCATGACCCGGCGGCGCTTTGACGCGCAACCGCCTGACGGCACTGTCCATGTCGATTTCCGCGCCCGACGCGCTCCCGAAAGGCCCAAGCCGCCAGGGGCACCGTGACCTCGCTGAGGTCTTTGCACGGCCACCGGAGGGGGCCAAACCCGCTCCGAGCGCTGGTCGCGCATCTAAAACCTCCCGGACCAACCAATCCGCAGCCACTGCACCGGCCCGAGGCGTCCAGAACAACCGCCCGGAGCCCGAGACCACCGCGAAACAGCCCCTGCGCGGTGGTCTCTTAGATCCGCCCCGCGGTCAGAGCCCCCTCCAGGATGGCCCGCTCGGCGTCAAGTTCCCCCGCTTCACGCGCCCCTCCGATCACCCAGAGGGGCACCCGTCCGGCCAGCAGCTGTGCCGGCCCCACGTCCGGTTCCTGCCCGCAGGCGAGCACCACCGTATCCGCCGCCACCAGTTCCTCACGCCCCTGCCGTTGCACGCGCACACCCTCCGGTGTGATCTCCAGGTAGCGCACCCCGGTGAGCATGGCCACCCCGCGCTTGCGCAACAGTGCCAGGAGCGCCCAGCGCGTGGTGGGCCCGAGCAGCGGGGCAATCCGCGGGCCCCGCCGCATCAGCGTCACCTGCCTTGCCGGACGCAGCGCGGCCCGCGTCTGGTCGGGATCGAGCACACCGTAGTCCAGGAGGAACGCCATGGTCTCCGGAGAGGCCGAACCGTGCTCGGTAAGCAAATGCGCCACGTCGCACGCCACGCCGCCGCCGCCGATGACGGCCACCCGCCGTCCAGGCGCAACCCGACCGAGAAACACCTCCGGATAGGCGACGACATGCGGCAGATCGACGCCCGGCAACTCCGCCGGGCTGGGCCGCCGCGGCCGGACGCCCGTGGCCACGACCACCCCGTCAAAGCGCGCCAGGTCATCTCCACCAGGGGCGGCACCGAGTCTCAACACCACGTCGCGGGCGGCGAGTTCCTCCCGGTAGTAACGCAGCGTCTCCTCGAACTCGCTTTTGCCGGGCACTCGTGCCGCATAGCGGAGTTGCCCGCCGATGTGCCGTTCCCGCTCAAAGAGCGTGACGCGGTGGCCCCGAGCGGCCAGCACGCGGGCCGCCTCCAGACCGGCCGGTCCCGCGCCCACGACCGCCAGGGACCGCGCGGGCGCGGCCGGCGCAAACTCGAAGTCCCGCTCCCGCCCTGCCGCCGGATTGACCAGACAGGAAGCCGGTGTCGCGGGCCGGCCAAGTACATGGTCCAGGCAGCTCTGGTTGCACGCGATGCAGACGTTGATGCGGCGTTCCTCCCCGGCCGCGAGCTTGGCGACAAAACGGGGGTCCGCCAGCAAGGGCCGGGCCAGGGAGACGAAATCCACGGCGCCGGCCGCCAGCACCCGTTCGGCCGTCTCCGGGGTGTTGATCCGGTTGGAGCCGATCAGGGGCAGGTCCACGGCCGCACGGAGCGCACCGGCCAAAGGCACGAAGGCCGCTCGCGGCACCAGCATGCCGACGGTGGGAACCGCTGACTCATGCCAACCGACACCGACGTCCAGGGCATCGACACCGATCAACTCCAGCGCCCGCGCGAAGGCCACGGTATCGGCCCACGGGGTCCCACCCTCCACCAGGTCGGCCCCCGACAGGCGGTAGAGCAACGGGAAATCGGGGCCCAGCGCGGCACGCACCCGCTCCGCGACCAGCAGGGGAAAGCGGCGGCGGCTTGCGGCGTCGCCCCCCCAGCCATCCTCGCGGCGGTTGGTGGCGGGGGCGAGGAATTGATTCAGGAGGTACCCCTCCGAGCCCATGATTTCCACGGCATCGAAGCCGAGTTCCCGCGCTCGGGCGGCACCCCGGGCGAACGTCTCCGCCAATTCCGGCAACTCCTCCGCGCGCAGAGCGCGCGGAGGGTCGGCCGCGTTGAGGCGGGAGGGCACCACCGAGGGCGCGACCGGTTGCAACCCCGTCTCCCCGCTGCGCGCATACCGGCCGGCGTGGAAGAGTTGCAACCCGATCCGGCCACCCGCGCGGCGCACCGCCCCGGCCACACTTCCCAGGATCGACTCGTCTGCGGCGCGCCCGAACACGAAGTAGCGGCCACCCTCACCAGCGCCCTCCGGGGACACGGCGACGCCACCCGTCATCAGCAGGGCCGTCCCACCCGCGACCCGGGCCACATAGAACGCGGTGAGCCGGGCGGCGTCGGCCCCCGCCCCCTCCAGACCGAGGTGCATGGACCCCATGAGTATGCGGTGGGGCAAGCGCAGCGACCCGAGCCGCCCGGGTCGCAGCAGATGGGGAAAACGCGCCGCGGCCGCACCCGCGGGACCCGCATCCGTCCGAAATCCCATGGGCGGACAATTTCCGCGAACTCGGCCACGTTCCTACTCCGGTCGGGGTACGGCGCAAAGCAAGTGGTTTCAAACGGCGGGCACTGCGGCGGCGCGCGGATGCGTGCGACCGCACGCACCCGCGCGCCGTCCGCACGTCTCAATCGTAAGGGGTGACAGGCGCCTCCCGGGACAGATCCGTCCGGCCGTCCGGGTCTTGGCGGTGGTCGTGCCCACCGCCGCGGAACTGCGTCACCGGGCGTGCCGCCGCCGCGTCCCCTGGCACGCCAGCGCGTCCAGGTTGGGCGTGCGCACATCCGGATGCCCGGCGGCGCCCAGGCCACGGGCGTTGTGCTGGTCCCGCATGCTGAACAGTACGTTGGGTCTGGGGGATGCCGGCACGGTTGCCGCTCCCCGCATTGACGGCGACTTACTTCGAGTGCCGTAGATCAGATGTTTGGTACCAATCCCAGTCCCGAACCGACGGGCAAGAGGAGACCCGCGGTCTGCTGCGAAGCAATTGCCCTCCGGCCGGGCGAGGTCCGCCCCGGCCGGCACAACCGCATCGTCCGGCGGCCAAGCGTCGTTATTAGGAGGGTGTGTGCACATGCTCCGCCTGATCGCTCAGCCGGCGAAGGACCAGGCCCTGACGGGTGTGATTCTCGTCCCCGCCTCCAAGTATCACGCCCACCGCGCCCTGATCCTCGGCTCTCTCGCTGAAGGCTGCTCGACGATCGAGGGTAGAAGCAACGCCCAACACGTCCGTATGACGCTTGGCGCCCTCGGACGTCTCGGGACGCGCATCGTCAAGGAGCCGGGGGGCTATCGCGTCTGGGGCGGGCCGTATCGGCCCACCCAGAACCGCATCTCGATGGGCAGCAGCGGCAGTTCCCTGCAGTTCCTCCTGGGCCTCGGCAGCCGCTCCGTCGGACCCGCGCTGGTCTTCGACGGCCAGAGTTACCTTCGACGCCGGCCCATCGGCCCCCTGCTCCAGGGGTTGCGCGCAATGGGCGTCCGAGTAGAGGCCACGGGCGAAGGGTTGCCGGTCACCATCTACCCCGGGCGGCCCAGGGGCGGGCACGTCACCCTGCCCGGAACGCTCTCGCAGTGGGTCACGGGGCTGCTGCTGCTGGCGCCACTGGCCTCAGACGATACGGAGATCGACATCCAGGGCGATGCCAACGAGCGCCCGTACCTGGATCTGACGCTGCGGATGATGGACAATTGGGGCGTGCCGGTGCAGACGGATGCCGAGCGGCGCCACTTCCACGTGCAGGCCGGCGGGCGCTACCGGCCGGCGTTCTACCGCCTGCCCGCCGACGTCTCCTCCGCGGCCTTCCCCCTGGTGGCGGCGGCCCTGCTACCCTCCGACGTCGTCTTTCTGGGAATTGAACCGCAACCGGACCACCCCGAGGCCCGCATACTGGACGTCCTGGCCGAGGGCGGCGCGCGCCTCGACTTCGACCCGCTCCGGCACAGCCTGCGCCTGTCCTCCTCCGGCCGCCCCCGCGGCGTCCACGTCGACTGCGGCGACGCCCCGGACCTGGTGCCCATCCTCGCTGTCTACGGCGCCCTCGCCCAGGGGCGGACCGTGCTCGACCGCGTCGCCCACGCCCGCCTGAAGGAATCGGACCGGGTGGCGGCGATGCTGCAACTGCGGCGGATGGGGGTGCGCATCGACGAGGAAGGACCGGATCGGTTGGTCATCCACGGCCGTGACCGCCTGCGACCAGCTGAGATCTCTTCCTTCAACGACCACCGCGTGCTGATGGCCTTCGCCATCGCCGGCTGCCTCACCGACGGAGGGCGAACCGAGATCTCACACCCCCAGGCCCACCGCATCTCTTATCCCGAGTTCCTCGACCACATGCGGGCCATCGGCCTGCGGGTGACGGTGGAGCCCGTCCAGGACGCGCGGCACGGCCCCTGGTCTACCACCCCCACCGCGGGGGGCGGGCCGGAAGTGCGCAACATGATGCCCCCGGACTGGATCGCGGCCCAGCGCGCGTCGGGTCTGTGGCCGGACCGACTGATCACCGACCACCTGGACGAGGCCGCCGCCTGGACGCCGGACCGGCCCGCGGTGGTCGACCCGAGCCTGGAGGGGTGCAAGGTCCTCACCTACCGGGAACTGCAGCAGGCCGTGGACCGGGTCGCCACGGCGCTGCTGCGCGCGGGGGTGCGCGCGGGCGAAGTCGTCGCCTTCCAGTTGCCGAACTGGTGGGAGTTCACGGTGCTGCAACTCGCCCTGGTGCGCTGCGGGGCCGTTTCCTGCCCCCTGATGCCCATCTACCGCGAACGAGAGCTTGTGTTCATGCTCCGCCAAAGCCGCGCCCGCTTCCTCTTCGTCCCGGAACGCTTCCGCCACCATGACTACGCGGCCATGGCGGAGGGCCTGCGCACCGAGGTGCCGACGCTGGAGCAGATCGTCGTGATCCGGGCCCAGCGGTCCGGCGGCGACGTCCCGGCGGCGACAGCCCAGCCCGCGGCACCCTTCGCGCGCCTCCTGCTGCAGGAGCCGGACCACGCCTCGCTTGCGGCCGCCCGCCCCTCCCCGGATTCCGTGGCCCAACTGCTGTACACCTCGGGTACCTCGGGCCAGCCCAAGGGGGTGCTGCACACGCACAACACCCTCCTGGCGGCATTGCAGATGCACATGCGGCACTACCGCCTCACCGACCGCAGCACCGTGTTCATCCCCTCGCCGGCCGGGCACCAGACCGGCTTCCTCTACGGAGTGTGGCTGGCGGTGGCGCTCGGGGCGACCGCCGTATACCAGGACATCTGGAATGCCGACCGGGCCCTGGCGGTGATGGACACCTGGCGCGTCGCCTTCGTCCAGGCATCCACGCCCTTCCTGAGCGACCTGGCGGAGGCGGCCCGCGCGCGCGGCCGGGGCCCCGCCGGATTGCGCATCTTCGTGGCCACCGGTGCGCCGGTACCGCGCATCCTGGCGCGCATGGCGCGCTCCACGCTCCGCTGCGAGGTCATGGGCGGCTGGGGCACGACAGAGAGCGGACTGGTCGCGGGCGGCGCGCCGGGCGACGCCCCGGAGCGGCTGTGGCAAACGGACGGACGTGTCCTCTCGCCTCAGGAGATGCGGGTGGTGGACCCCGACGACCGCGATGTTCCGTCCGGCAGCGAAGGGCGCTTTCTGGTGCGCACACCGGCGATGTTCGTGGGCTACCTCGGCCATGAGGACTGGTACCGCAATGCCTTCGTGGGTGACCGGTGGTTTGACAGCGGGGATCTGGCCCTCTGCGATCCCGACGGGTACATGCGCATCACCGGCCGCACCAAGGACGTCATCAACCGGGGCGGAGAGAAGATCCCCGTCGCGGAGATCGAGGAGTGCATGTATGCCCACCCGGCGATCGCGGAGGTCGCCGTGGTGGCCATGCCGGATCCGCGCCTCGGTGAGCGGGCCTGCGCCTGCGTCGTGCTGCGCGCGGGGACGGCGCTGACCCTGCCCGACGTGCAGGCGCACCTGGCCAAGGCCCGGATGGCGAAACAGTACTGGCCCGAACGCTTGGAGGTGCTCGGCGAGATGCCGCGGACTCCGAGCGGCAAGATCCAGAAGTACGTCCTGCGGCAGTGGGTGGCCGAGCGCCTGGATGCGGAATCCGGCCGCCGGGAGAAGGGAACCGGCAGTGGCAGCCTGTAGCGGCGAAGGCCTTCGGGCCAAGTGGGCCGCGACAAGGTCGCGGCGCAGGCACCCGGCATGACTTCCGCGCGACGGAGCCGGTGCGCCGCGCGTCGGCGGAAACGGGGGATTGGGCGTGGGTGCGCGTGAGACCGATCTCGGGGGGTTGCTGCGGGAGGTGCGGGATTTCGCTGCCGGCCCCCTGCGCGACTGGGGCGCGGAGGTCGAACGCACGGGTACCGTTCCGGTCTGGATGTGGCGTGAACTCGGTCGACGCGGCTACCTGCGGCTGTGTGCGCCAACCTCGCTCGGCGGGCGCGGGTTGCCTCTGCCGGACTACCTGCCCCTGCTGGAGGAGTTCTCCACCGGCCACGGATCCCTGCGCATGATCATCCACGTCGTCAACGGAGTGTGGCGCCCGATCCTCACATACGGCAGCGGTGAGCAGGCCGAGAGTCTCATCCGCCCGCTGCTGGCCGGAGAGAGTGCCATCGCCTTCGCCCTGACCGAGCCGGGGTCGGGCACCGGCGCCGACATCCGGACATCGGCGCGCCGCGAGGGCGACGTCTATGTGCTGCACGGAGAAAAACATCTGATCACCTTCGGTGACATCGCCGACCATTCCCTGGTCATCGCCCGGCTGGAAGGCACCACCGGCGCAACGGGAACGCTTGCCCTGCTGGTGGCGCGGGATGCCCCGGGACTGCGCCTGGACCCGATGCCCGAATCCATGGGGCTGCGCGGAAGCGACCACGCGCGGATGTATTTCGAAGGCTGTCGCGTTCCGGTGGCCGACCGCATCGGTGCGGAGGGCCAGGGGCTGGACGTCGCGCTGCACGGGTTCCTGTACCCGAGCCGCATCAGCGTGGGCATGTCCTGCGTCGGCCTCGGGCGGCGCGCGCTCGAACTGGCGGTCGCCCGCGCTCGGGAACGGGTCACCTTCGGGCGGCCGATTGGCGAGCGCCAGATGATCCAGGCCCTGCTCGCGGAAGCGGCCACCGACGTGGAGGCAGCCCGACAGTTGGTGCTGTGGGCCGCCCGGCGCTGGGAGGCGTCGCCGCCGGCCGTCGCCGAGTCGGCCATGGCCAAGCTCTTCGCCCTGGAGGCCCTGCAGCGCGTCACCGACCGCTGCCTGCAGGTCTGGGGGGGGATCGGCTACTTCCGCGGGCAGGAGATCGAGCGCATCTACCGCGATGCGCGGGCCCAGCGCTTCGAGGAGGGCACGGCCGAGGTCCAGAAGGCCACCATCGCCAGGAGCCTGTTGGGATAGGGGCTGGCGGCCCCGCCCCGGGTTCCGTCGCAGACACGCCGTGGCCCCGTGACCTGGGGGGCGGCGCCGCGGAGCGCCCAGGATGGTACGCGGATCGAGCTCAGGGTGGACGGCGGGTCGGCCCTGCCGATGGCGGCAGGGCCGACCCGCGGAAATGGCGGCCCCTGAACCCGATGGAGTACAACGTCTGCGGCGACGGGATGAGACAGGCGCAGATCGTCCGTTCCGCCAAGCTCCGGGTCTGCGCTCGCAACTGAAACGAGAGGGGGGGGGCAACGCCCGACGACGGGGAGCGTACGGCCGGCCGAACGGCTTTGCTGCGCCTTGTCTCGGGCGCTCGCTTGTACTTCGAAGATTTAAAGATCGGACAGAGCTGGAGCACGGGAGGCCG
>JAJZMB010000074.1 GCA_021803205.1 Bacillota bacterium
CAAACTGGGCGACCAGGCGGTGGGCGTACACGGGGCCGATGCCCTTGACCAGGCCCGAGCCGAGGTACTTTTCGATGCCCGTGGGCGTGGTGGGCGCCGACAGGCGCAAGGTGTCGGCGCGGAACTGCCGGCCGTACTCGCGATCGATCACCCACTGACCCGTGCCCTCGACGTATTCGCCGGGCGTCACCGTAGAGGCGTGGCCCACGACCGCCACCAAGTCCTTGTGACCCGGCGCTTTGAGTTGGAGGACGCAGAAGCCCGAGTCGGGTTGGTGAAAGGTGACCCGCTCGATTACACCGGCCAGCGACTCCTGCGCCAGGGCCACCACACTCCTTTTACCTCAGGCTCGAAGGGGACCGACAACAGTTCGGCGGTCTGCTATACGATAACCCCCACGTCCGCAAGGAAGCCTCCCACATATGGTGGTCGAACGCTGTCACGCCGCATCACACGCCTCTTTCTGGTGCCTCTATGAAGCCGGAACCCCCGCTTCCGCGGGGACCACCAATCAATCCCCACGCCTTGATGGCGATGAAATTAGCAACCCCTTAGCAACCCCCGTACACACAGGGACGACCTCGGCGTGAACTGGATCATCGGCGGGTTTTTCTAGTAACCCCCGTGCATACGGGGACGACGTTCGAGGCCGCGGCGGCAAACTCAGCCACCATCTAACAACCCCCGTGCCCACGGGGACGACGCGGCCGTTCAGGCCCTGGCGCAGCGTCAGGCTTAACAACCCCCGTGCATACGGGGATGACGGCAAGACCCGCCGCCTGATCCTGCCCAGCATCTAACAACCCCCGTGCATACGGGGATGACGTGGCCGCGCGGTCGTGTGGCACCTGTTTTGTAACAACCCCCGTGCATACGGGGATGACAGGCGCGTGGGGAGTCGCTGGCGGCCTGGCTTCTAACAACCCCCGTGCCCACGGGGACGACGTGAAAATGCCGCCGAAGCTCGCGCGGCGATACTAACAACCCCCGTGCATACGGGGATGACTGGACACGGCCCGGGAACGCCCATCCCGCTTGCTAACAACCCCCGTACACACGGGGACGACGAACAGTCTGACCGCGCCCTGGGAGCTGCTGTCTAACAACCCCCGTACACACGGGGACGACGCTCCTCGGCGTCGCCCTGCTGATTGTGGCTGGTAACAACCCCCGTACACACGGGGACGACACCAACATGCGGGCGCTCTCCTGACCTAACCACCACAGTTGGTGGTTTCAAGCGCTCGCGTCCGCACGAAGTATCCCGAAAGGCCGGACACTTTACGGAATCGCGATCTGGCTCGGAGAGGCTTGGCGCAGATAGTCCGCGAAGAACCCGTACCGCCTCGGCGTGTCCTCGACCAGGGCACCAACCTGTGCCAACGCGCCCGGGGCCGTGGCCACCGCCAGCCGGTCCGCGGCGCGTGTCAGAGCCGTATACGCCAGCTCCCGGCTCAGGCGCGCGTCGGGGTCGAACACGAACACCGTGCCGGGATACTGCCCGCCCTGGCTCTTGTGCACCGTGAGCGCCCAGCCGTAAGCCAGATCGCGCAGTGCGGCTTCCGGCGAGTACGCCACCAGCGTGCCGTCCATCTCGACCTCGAGGAAGCCGTTGGCCAGTACGTTCTGAATGTCCCCGATCATCCCGTTCCACACGGTGGTCAGGTCGCCGGATCCCGCCACCGGCATGACCCGGTTGTGCAGTTGCACCACCCGGTCTCCGGGCCAAAACATGCCCTGAGCGCTCGGGTTCAGTTGATGGCGCAGCATCTCGTTCAGCGCGTGAACGCCCAGGGGCCCGTCATAGCGCGGGCTGACCACCCCAAGAAGCTCCGGGGCCACCCCCAGCGTCGCCGCCATTTGCGCGACGATCGGCCACACGTCCGCCGCCGTCGTCACCGCGTGCGTCGTGACATCCGGCCCGAATTGGACCGCATCCGCGAGCGGCCCGCCCTGCGCAACATGGCGCGCGAACTGCACAATCCCCGCCGCGCGCGTCCGGTGGTTTTGGGAGAGCCGGGCCACGTTGCCGCCGGGCAAGTGGTCCAGCAGGTCCCGAAAGGGCTTGCCGGGCGACACAGGCGGCAACTGGTGCGCGTCGCCGGCCAAACACAAGCGCCGCACGTGCACGTTGTACTTCGTCAGAAAGTATGCCAGCTTTCCCAAGGTGTAGGAATCCAGCATGCTGGACTCATCCACGATCATGAGGTCAATCGGCTCCAAGCTGGACGCGGGCGGGTGCAGCTTCGGCACGCCCGGCACCATCCCGATGAAGCTATGGAGCGTGCGGCCAGGAAGCCCCGCCGCGTGGCCCAGCCGTTGAGCGGCCACGCCGGTCGTGGCCAGCACCGCGACATTGAAGTGCTTGTGGGCCGCCACCCGGGCCACCGCGCCCAAGAGGTGGGTCTTCCCGGAACCCGCCGGGCCGGTAACCACCGACAGCCCCTCCCGGCCGATGGTCAGGGCCGCGCGTGCCTGCTCCCCGTTCAAGGCAGGGCGGATCGCCAGGGGGGTGACGAGGGCGCCCAACCGCCCGACAAGCGTGTCCGCCGCGTATTTCTCCGCGAAGAAGAGCCGTTTGAACGCGACGGCGAGTCCGATGATGGGCCGCCCCTGGTAATCGAGGTCGGGCATGTCCTTTTTCCGCATAAACCACCCGTTGTCACGCTTCGTGTCGGGAGTCAGCATGGCATGCACATCTTGCGGCGACATCCCCAGATCGCGCGCGGCCGCGCTCGCGGCCCGCGTGGCGTAGGAATGTCCGGCCGCCATGTGCTGGGATAGCCGCCGCGCCACCGCCCCCAGCACGCGGGCCTCGTCATAGTTCGGGATGGAGCCCGCAGCCCGGTAGTGGGCCGCCATGGCGTCCACGAAAGCGCGCAGCGCTTGACGCTCCGCCAGATCCGACGGCGAGAAGCGGTACAGATACGGCAGCCACGGATTCTGACGGAAGTGCTTCAAGCGGTCACCGGGCACCACCGCGGGTTCGTGCTGATCAAACGCCTCGTCGATCTGCAGCGCGAGCCCCTGATCGAGCGTCACCCCGGCCGCCTGTGCTTCCTGCACCAACAGGGCCGCGAACACCGGCCCCACCGCGTGCACGTACGCGCTCAGGATCCGCACGAGCCGCTCGCGCCAGGCGGCGTCTTCGGTGTTCAGCCGCGTCGCCGCCGCCTGAATGGCGAGAATCTGCCGGGCATCCCCCAGAAACACGTCGCGCAGCATCCCGTGAAAGTGCCGGACAATCGACTGGGCTTCCGCGGGCGTTGCACCCCCGCCGGCCTGGAGAGCCACTGCCGCCAGTGCCCGCCCAGGGTACGAAGGCCGCCAGGTCGTCGCCACCCCGTGGTCATGCGCAATGGTGACACACGCGCCAAACGGCCGCAGGCCGTACAGCGCCTGGCGGTTGGCCTTGGTCACTATGTGGTGTTGCCCGCAATCATCCACCAGCTCCACCTGGGTGGCGCTGACACGCGCCACCACGCCCTCCAGCGTGCTAGCCATTCGCACCCGCCTCCTTCTCCACCACGAGCGTGCCCGTCACGTACCGCGCATTCAGCGGTAGGGGCACCAGGCACGGCTCCCACCAAGGCCGATACCACAGGGGCGGCCGGCAAGACGCCAACCGCACCACCGCCTTCAACGCAGAGTCCTTTATGTCTAACCCCAACGCGCTTGCCAGCCGCACCGGCACGATGCGGAGCAGCTTGCCGTCCTGGGGGTCCCGCAGGGTCCGGTCCTCCGCGACACGCTGGACCAGCGGCGGCTGCCGCAACAGCCCGTATCCGATGCCCCGCTGACCGCCCACCTGCCACACACCCCGCAGGAGCTCGGCCACCGCCCACGGATCGCCGCGACCAAAGGCCACCGCTTCGGGAACAATCAGAGCCCCCGCCTTGCGCTGATGGGTGACGAACGGGCCGCGGGAGCTGTCCCTCACGGAACTAGTGGACACATCGGTGTATTCCGGCATGGCCAGGCCATGCCAATGCGGCCCCAGATAGGACCGAGCGTAGAGGTGCGCGCCCGCGGGGCGGTCCTTCTGCGGCCGCGTGTCGTCGTCTGGCACGGCGGTCGGCATCAAGACACTGGCCGCCCAGCACCCCGGCGCCAGTTCGTCAAGCGGCAGCGACACCGGCCGCGGCTCCTGCCGGGGCGCCGGAATCAAGTCACCGCGCCGCGCCATCACCTGCGCCGCCAAGAGCGCGTCGAGCGCCGGCAGCAGGCCGAACGACCCGACCGCCACCGGCGTCCGAAAGCGCAGGCGGACCATAAACGGCACCCTAGGCATTGACGATCTCCATCTCGTCGCCCCCGTCGTCCACGGAGTCTGCCGGCGGATCAGCCGCTTCGGGGGCGTCCTTCTTGGCGTTTTGTTTCTGCTTGCCCTTGCTATTCGCCGCCGCGCGCGCCATGTCGGCCAACGGGGAGCCGGCGCCGAGCAACGCGGCCAGGGGATACTTCTGATGCGTGTCGGCATAAGCGTCCAACCAGTCCCGCCACGCCTCGGTGTCCGGCCAGCCGTCGGGCGCCAGCACCGTGCCGGTGACCAGGCCATAGCCCGCGCTCAGCTTGCCGCCCAGTGCGCCCTGGCCGTCAAACACGCGTTCCGCCGCCCACCGGACCAAGGACTGCGCCCACCGCGCCATCTCGGGATGCGCGGGGTCCCCCAGCACATCCAGGCCCCCGGCCCACCAGCTGTTCCCCGCGCTGACTTCATATCCGAAGAGGTTCTGCTGCCGCACGGTGTCGCTCGTGGCGCCCTTCGGGGTCCGCACCTTGGCCAGCGAGGCCCGGGCGTGAGCGTCAAGCTCCATACGCGGGTCCACGGGTTGGTCCTGGTCGTCCAACAGGATGGCGGGGTCGGCTCGCTTGACGAACCGCACCGGATGAACCAGGTCCAAGTCCGCCCCGGCGTCGGCGCCCACGCGCAGCGCGCCCGGCGCGTGGTCTGCGATAAAGTCTTGGGCCGCCCCCAGCTCAAACAGGTCCGGCGGGGTCTTGGCGGTTACCATCAGCACATCGTGCGCGATGAGCCGGCCCGGGATCTGCGTCGTGAAGAACTGGCCGCCCATCAGGTAGACCGGGAGCAGGTCCTGCAAAATGGCCAACGCCTCTGGCGTGGCGACGTACCCGGACATGCTGGCGCCGCCGGCAAACAGCAAGGCCGCCACGTGCCAGTTCATCCGCTGAACCGCCCGGTCCTCACCGAACACCGCGTCGTATACGGCTTCCGCGATGGCACGGCGCAGCCGCCCCCGAATCGCGTTGGCGGAGATGGCCGGCACCCGTACGACCATCCCCTGATCGTCGATGATGTGCGCCTGCCGGGTGGGCACCGGGCCCTCCGGCGTCTTGCCGTTCTCGGAAGGGAACGTCTGGTTCAGGCCGTGCGGCGCGTGAAACACGAGCGAGAGGGGGTTGCGAGTCATAAGCGAAATAACCTCCTTGAGAAAGTCCAGAACGCCAGGAATCACCAAGGCGCGGTGCCATGCGCACCGCGCCGCGTAGAAGCGGAACCGAAAGCGTCTAGGCCGCCGGCGACAGCGGCTTGGGAGACAAAGGACTGGCCAACTCCGCCACGGCCCGCGCCCACGCGGTGCCATGGAACTCGGCAATCCATCCGTGTTTGGCCGTCGCCCGCGCGGCTTCGTAAGGCGGCGTACCCGGTTCGGGAAGGGCCGTGCCAGCCTTCTGTGCGGCTGCCAGTATCCGGCGTGCTCGCGCGTCAATGAGGGCCCGGCCCGTCTGCAGATCCGCGCGGGTTACCACCGTCTGGTCGCCGTTAGTGAGGTGGACCGGCAGATAGGGGCCTCCATAATACAGGGGCGCGTGCAGCACACGCCGCCAGCTGCTGTTCTTCCAAGTTCCGACCGCTACCTGCAGTGGACGCGGCAAGCCGTCGAAGAGGAAGCGGTCCACGTCGTAAAGCGGCAGCTGCGCCCAGCCCTCCGGCGTAAGCACCCAACGGGCCGTAGCGGCGCTGATGGGATTCAGCTTCTGCACGGGCATCGCGACGGACACCAAACCCCGCCACCCATCCCAAAAAGGCGTCGGATCGAGATCCGCCGCTTTCGCGCTGCTGGCCCGCATCACCACGGAGCAGGAGACACACAAGTGGCTTTCGCGCCCGGTCGCCCACACCGTGTGGCCCAATGAGTCGGTGAATGAATCACGCGGGGTCTGCGCATAGCCGGGCCGAACCCGAGCGCACATCCAGCACACATCAACGCCGGCCGGGACCAACGCCGGCGGCCGAAACCGGGGCATGTCACCGTAAGCGGCGGCGAACACGTCCGCGAATGTCTCCAACATCGAAGCCTCATCTCCTTGTTGTCTCAGGAACCCCCGTGTGTACGGGGACGACGCCCCGTCGGCAGTGGCCAACCGCTCGGTCTCCTAGTAACCCCCGTGTGTACGGGGACGACTGCCGGCCCGTTTTCCGTGCATGGAATGTAGGGTAGTAACCCCCGTGCACACGGGGACGACCAGATCCGGGTGAACCTCCCGACGGACTTTTACTAGTAACCCCCGTGCACACGGGAACGACCAAATCAAGCCGGGGCACGTCCGTTCCTTCAGGTAGTAACCCCCGTGCACACGGGGACGACACTTTCTGCCGTGGCGATCCTGGATGTTTATCCTAGTAACCCCCGTGTGTACGGGGACGACCGTCTAGTGGTGGTGTGCGAGGCCCATGGTACGTAGTAACCCCCGTGTGTACGGGGACGACACCAACATATTGAGGTGTGTGCTCCCAAATCCCCAACGTCTGGTGCCTTGAGACGCTAACCCGCCCGCTGAGTGTCTGCCGCCGTTGTATCGAAGGTCAACATCCCGCTGCCGAACGCCCGCCCGCGTCCAATCCCCTGCACCCACGCCGCCGCGAATGCGGCACGATCCACGACCAGTACCGTGGCGGCAAAGCGCACGATCCACAGCGCCAGCCCCCGGCGCCCCCGGCGCGCGCCCAACGGTACCGCGTCCAGCTCCTGCACAACAAACCCGTTCTGCATGCCCTTGCGGATGAACCAATCCCGCAGATCCCCCGGCTGCGTGAGCCCCACGCGGGCCCCGCGCTTCCGAGCGCTGTCCGGCCCCCGTGGCATGGCCTGGTCTTTGGTGGCATTCGCGTCACAGGTCACGGCCAGCAGGTCGCCGGCCCCCGCCGCCAACTCTCCCGTCTGCGCGCGGTCCGCCGTCACCCCCGCCGGCAAGTGGTCCCAGTGAGGGGTCACCGTCGCACGTACCGTCGCCTCCACCAGGCCCCCCGTCCGTCCGTCCAGCCGGTACAAGACGTGCATCGCGGCTCGTGGCGCTGGCTCCACCGATGCCGGAAACCCCGCCATGACCAGCCGATGCATCCTCCGCGCGTCCTCCAGTAAGGCCGACACATCAGGTTGGCGGGGATCCAAGGTCAGCACGCTCTCGGTAAACATCGCACCGCTCCTTCCGGCCCGGTTGGCGGGCCACCCTTCACACAGGACCAAAACGCGACACGTGTTACGGAAAACAGGCCCAACCCAGTCCGCTTTCACTGGGCACACCGGGCACAGCGCTCCCCGACAGAGCCGCGTCGCGCCGGTCCATGCACAGATCCGGAGGCCACCGCCTCCGGATCAAACCCCTTCCCCTATCCCCCAAAACGTGACACGTGTTACGGATCGCGGGCGCGAATCCGCTCGAGCCCAGCCTCTGCCGCTTCCGGCCGGTCCTCGGCGGCGATGGGATAGCGAATCCCGATCCCCGCCTGCTCCAGCATCGACAGGTCGAGCGCCCACACCCGTTGGTTGCGGTCCGCCCACACCGCAAACGCCGCCGCGATGTGCGCGTCCGCCTCCTGCGGCTCCCAGCCGTTGACCACCATCAGGTGCTTGCGCGCCTCATCGGCCCGGCCGCGCATCTCCGCGAGGCCCATGTGGGTGGTTTCGTGACACGCGGGGCACAGCGCGATAAGCCGCCGGAGCCTCTGGGTCGGCCCGGCCGGATCGTAGGCCCAGCGCTCATGCGCCTCGAGCCGTCCCGGCGCCCCACAGACTTCACACCGAAACCGCATGGCAGCCGACGCGCCTCTCGCAAAAGCAAGAGGCCCGGACGCGCGACAGCGTCCGGGCCCCATCGCTTAAACCCCCGCGGGCGCCTTCCGCACATACAGATGACGACCCGTATTTTGCCCGGCGCTCCAGAGCCACAACGGATGGCCATTGGACCAGGCTGCTCGCGTGGCGCTCGTGCCGTCCGACGTCGAATATGGTCGCAAGAGGGCGGGCACGGACGTCCAGACTCCGGCGTGATAGACCAGCGCTACATACGTACTGTCGTTCGCCGACACCGTCTTTAACACCGGGTGGCCCCGGAACGTCCCCATCCAGCGGAGCTCCGTGCCCGCCAACGATGTCCCGGGCTGAATGAGGGACTGGGCGCCGCCCTGTTGGGTCCACGCCCAGAGCTGGCCATTGACACTGTTCACCAGATACACCGTACCGTTACTGGACATCTGAACGGTCGGCCTCGTGCCCAACCCGCTGTTGCTGCTCAGACTCGCCATCAGGTTGTGCGGCAGGGACCAGGTGGACAGCACGGCGCCAGACGCCGACAGGAGTACCGGATTGCCGAGGCTGGCCGGGCACACGAACACCGTGCCTGCCGGACCCGTGGTGGCCCAGGTGATGTATCCGCCAAGGTTGTGGGAGACCGGGAAGGCATGGATTTCCGTCCACCCGCTGGCGCCCAAGTGGTAGACCAGAGTCTGGCCCAAAATCGGGGTGATGCCCACCGGCGATTTGTCGCGATAGGTCGAGACGAGCCAGCCGTGGCCCCGATCGCCCGTCAGCACCGTGAGCGCCGGTCCGCCCCATTGCGCGTTCGGAGGGGACGGCACCGTCAGGACGGGGAGAGTCGTCCAGTGAGCGGCGCCGGGCTGCCACGTCGCCGTCGCCAGCGTGCTCTCCGGGGACGAGGAGTGCTGCTGGCCGAAGGCGATCCACCATCGCCCTGCCGTCGTACGTCCGAAGTTCGCATAGTCGCCCACATACGGCGCGGGGGTGTAGACCTCCGGCGTCACCCGGGTAAGCCCCAGCGGGTTGGCGGACGCTTCATAGCCGATATAACCGGATGGATGGTTCGCATTGGCGGGAATCTGCACGAGAAACCACAAATGATGCGCTCCGGGATAGCCGGCAATGATCTGGTCTCCCGCGGGAATGGCCCCGGCGGCCGTCCACCGCGTTAAGGTCGGCCGTGGCGCCACCGACGCGGCGGATGCCCCCGGTGTCGGGTGGGGCGCCGGTGCGCCGCTCGACGCCGCCCCACAGCCCACCAGAGCCGCCACCAGGGCCAGCGTCCCGACGACCGCACCCCATTGCTTGCGCTGTGTCATTGAAAACCTGCCTTCCCTGTCTTTGGGCGGGTCCCGATGTGACATCCCCCAACTCTCAGCGCCTCCGTACCGGGCAGGCGCCCTACATCTCCGCTGCATCCGTGTCGCGCCGGTCTTCCCTCGGACGAACCGGAATCCGGTCAAAGAGCGACGGGCCTTCCTGACCCGTGTACCAGTCCGGCGGCAGGTGCCGCAGGCAGAAAGCCCGGCCGGCCACCCGGGGCGCGCCGGGCGCGTCCCGCTGGAACTCGCCCCACACCAGGTCTCGCGTCTGGCAGATCTGACAGGCCAGGACGCGCCCCGGCACCCAGGCCCGCACGCTGTCCGCCTTCGCATCCAGCCAAACGGGCAGCACCACCGCCGCAGCGCTTCGGGCTCTCGGATTCACGCGGATCACAGGCATCGTCCCCACTCAAATAGCCTCCACGGCGGCAAAGCGCATCCGGCTGCCGATCCACTGCACGTTCACGGCCCCGGTGGGGCCGTTGCGATGTTTGGCCAGGCCCAGGTCCGCCCACCCCGGCCGGTCGTGATAAATCAACAGCACCGCGTCGCTGTCCTGCTCGATGGCGCCGCTATTCCGGAGATCCTCGAGCGTCGGACGGGGCGTTCCCCGCTCGCGATCCAGCCGCCGCAGCTGCGCCGCCGCCACCACCAGCGTGTCGGTCTCCCGGGCCAGCGTCCGGAGCGCGTCCGAGACGAACGTCACCCGGTCGTACTCGCGCTTCAGGTTCAGATGGTCCGGCGGCGCCAGGAGCTGGAGATAGTCCACACAGACGACATCGCACCCGCGTTCCCGCCGGGCCCGGAGCACCAGGCCCCGGAGCTGGGCCGGGGTCAGACGGGGCTGGTCCGCCAGGGTCAGCGGCCACGCGTTAAACGTCGCCAAGGCGTCGGCCACCCGGGCCCGCTCCGCGCTGTCGAGCCGCCCGTCCACGAGCGCTGCGTGATCCACATCCGCCACCTGCGCCAGCATCCGCCGGCCCACGGCCGTGGCGCTCATTTCCAACGAGGCCACCAGCACCCCGCGCCCCGTCGCCGCCGTCATGGTGGCGATCTGCGCTAAGAGACCGCTTTTCCCATCCCCCGGGCGCCCGCCAATCGTGAGGAGTTCACCGGGTCCGAGCGTGCGCAGGGCGGTGTCCAAGTCCCCAATGCCCGTCTGGAGCCAGGCGGCGGGACCCGTCTGACTCGCCACCCAGGCCGCCCGCCCCGCTTCCGCGACCGACACCGTTGGGACGCCCCCCGACCCGAGCGCCGCCCACGCGCTTTCGGCGGCCTGCTGCAAACGCTCGGCCGGATCTTGGTCTGGCTGCAGCAGGTGGCGGCCAATCGTCAGCGCCACCCGCTCCTGGCGAGCTCGGTGCAAGAGCGGTAGATAGTGGGTGGCGGGCGCCGGCAGTACCGCGAGCGCCGCGGCGGCCTTCGCGAGTCCCGCCTCGGTGGCCGCCCGTCCCACCGTCACCGCATCAATCGCTTCCCCCCGCTGTAGATCGGA
>JAJZMB010000100.1 GCA_021803205.1 Bacillota bacterium
GACCCACCGCCCGCGTCCGGAATTCGCTCGGGTATCGGGGCATCGTCCTCGGCATGCGGACCATCCTCCCAGCGCTGGAGTCTTCCAGCCCCGGACTGTCCGCATAACCGGGATAGCCTCATGGTGTTGGCCTGGCACCTGCACACACACTGTGACCTGCCGCTTGTGCACGTCGATCCCCGCGCAGCGCTCATGCACCACCGCCAATCCCACCGTCGCCCACATCCCTTGCGGCGCCAACTCTTGGCGGTGGGCGCGACGCCTCGATTCACGGGTGTACTCCCGTACGTGCTCACCCTTGCGGGTGGCGACAATGTGTGGTGCTCAACAAGGCGTCGAGGTCAGACTTGCACGCGGGCTCTGAGCACCAAAGGAAATTCGACCTCAGCTTCATCCACCGTCAGCGGACCCCGTGTTCGCCACCCATCCCGCTTTTTCATGCCGCGTGGTGCCGGCCCCCGGCATGGGGGACTTGCGGGAATCCACTCCGTTCCCCCCGATTGCTGCCCGGCCGTCCGAAGGTGGTCACATTCTCTTCACTGTCGGGGATGTCGAGCACCGAGCCGTCCAGGCCGACCACTCGCTTACCCCGATACCAAGCTCCGTGGGTCTTGGGCGTGGCCATCGGACGAGCGATGGCATCGAATAACGCGCGCAAGGGCTCCACACCCAGCCGTTGGCGGGCAACGCTGATCCCGCCCCGGGTCGGCACTTGCCAGTGATCTGCCCAGGCCCGCAACTGGCGCAGCGAATCGACGAGGTTGTGCAACACCTCACGATAGGCCGACGCGCTGAACAGGGCCATCGCGATCACGAAATAGACCATCAACCGCGCTGGCAGCGCCCGCCGACGCTCCTCCTTCCGGTCGTACCGGAGCAGGATCTCATCGACCAACTCAGGCGGATAGATGCGTGCGACGGCTCCCAGGGATGCGCGCTCGAGCGTGGAGAGCAACAGCGGTGCCTGTGTCGTTCTCATGCCCAAGTCTTGCCAGTCCGGGCGGCTGGTGTCCAGCACCGCCACACCAGACCAGGCGCGATCTACCCAGACTAGCCGCGACTGCGCGCGTTCTAGGCCATTTCTCGCGGCTTTCCGCCTTCGCGCTATCTCTTCATGCCTAATTCACCGGTATTGCACTAACCCTTGTGCTTCTTGGCTTTTCATGGTGGGCGGTAGAGGAGTTGAACCTCTGACCTCGTGAACGTCAATCACGCGCTCTAGCCAACTGAGCTAACCGCCCGCCCGACATCCAACCGCGCCGACGCAACCGAAGCAAGCGCAGGGTACCACAGCTGGATTGGTGCACGCAATGCCCGACGACCTCGCGCACAGGGACCCGGTAAAGTCGTCCAGTGGGCCAAGCGGCGGGGGGCCCGGATGGTCGTGGCCCACAAACGCTGGTGGTGGGCACCCGCCCTGACGTGACTTTGCCGGGACCCTGACCTCGCGCAGCGGACCCGCCAAGAGGCGGCGGGACGGCGCCGGCCCGGAGACCGTGGAGAACGCACATGCCGCGCAAGCTGAACACGCCCGCAGAGTTCTGCGTCCGGAGCCGCCGCTTCAGGCGGTCTCCGTCCGCGCGCCAGGGGACGGGCGGTCGCCGGCGAAACCGCCCGCGTCCGGTCCGCCGTGCACACGTCGGTGGGCTTTGTGCGGCAGCCGCTTTCATGTCATGGTTGGGGTGCTGACTTCCGACAAGCCGCGACGCAGGTCGTGGCCCTGATCTTAATTTGCCCCGGGCGAGCCCGTGGGCGATGGAGGACGGCCATGGAGGCGCTCAGGGCGACGGATCCCGAGATCTATGGGCTGGTGCGGCGCGAGGAGCGGTATCAACGCGACTCGGTGCGCCTGATCCCCTCCGAGAACTACGTGTCGCAGGCGGTGCTCGACGCGTCGGGCTCCGTCCTGCAGAACAAGTACTCCGAGGGTTACGCGGGCAGGCGCTACTACGAGGGCCAGCGCTATATCGACAAAATCGAGAGCCTGGTCTGCGCGCGCGCCTGCGCGCTCTTTTCGGCCGAGCACGCCAACGTGCAGCCCTATTCAGGCTCCCCGGCCAACCTCGCCGTCTACTGCGCACTGCTGCAACCGGGTGAAACCATCATGGGGATGGCCCTGCCGCACGGCGGCCACCTGACGCACGGCTGGGACGTGAGCGCGAGCGGCCGTTTCTGGCACCCCGTGCGCTACGGCGTGACGCGCGAGACGGGCCGCATCGACATGGACCAGGTGCGCGAGATCGCGAGGCAGCAGCGGCCCAGGATCATTGTGGCCGGCGCCACAGCCTACCCACGGCAGTTCGATTTCTCGGCATTCGGCGAGATCGCCCGCGAGGTCGGCGCGTATTTCCTCGCGGACATCTCCCACATCGCCGGGCTTGTGGTGGCTGAGGCCCATCCCAGTCCGCTGCCGCACGCCGACGTGGTCATGACCACCACCCACAAGACGCTGCGCGGGCCGCGGGGCGCGATCCTGCTCTGCCGCGAGACGCTGGCCGAGTCCATCGACAAGGCGGTCTTCCCGGGACTGCAGGGCGGGCCACACAACCAGACGACGGCCGCCATCGGCGTGGCGCTGCGGGAAGCGGCGACCCCGGAGTTCCATGCCTACGGCCGTCAGATCGTCAGCAACGCCAGGGCGCTGGCGGAAGAACTGCTGGCGCGCGGCTTCGACCTGGTGTCCGGAGGCACGGACAACCACCTGATCCTCATCGATCTGACCGGCAAAGGCGTCATCGGCAAGAAGGCCTCCAAGGCGCTGGACCGCGCCGGGATCGTCTGCAACTACAACACAGTACCCTTCGATCCGCGCAAGCCCTTCAGCCCGAGCGGCATCCGGCTCGGGACGCCCTCGGTGACCTCGCGCGGGATGAGGGAGCCGGAGATGCGGCGCATCGCGGCCTGGATCGACGAGGTTGTGGCGCACGTTGACGACCAGGAGGTGCACAAGCGCATCGCGGGCGAGGTGCGGGAGATGTGCCGGGCCTTCCCCGCGCCCGGACTCGGGCGGGAGGGCGATCCGGTGGTGTGATTGCGGCCGGCACGGGATCGCGGGCGGTGGGGCCGTGGCTGCAGCTGGCGAGCACCGGGGTGGCGGCGGTCACGCCCGCGATATCGCAGGTGCGCAGCGGCGTCCGTGATCCCGCCGAAGTGGGGACGGCGGGCAGCGCACCCGGATTCCCCGCACGGCCGGTTGTGGGCGGCGGGGGCTCTGTGGATGAGACCGCACCTCATACCGATGTCGCTGTCGGGGTGGAAGTCCTTGCCTGGGCGATCAGCAGAGCTGGCCCCCGGCCGTCGCCGACGTCGGGCGCCAGCCGCAGCGGAAGGGCCCCCGCCCTTGCGTCCCGAACGGGGCTGACAAGTCCGCCGGGCGCATTCCCAGCCCAACCCGACACCCTGGGAGGAACCCACGTGACCCCTGACAAGTCACCGAACGCCCCCGCTGGCGACGCTTCCGGTGCCGGCAACCCCCTCCTCGACCAGAGCAGTCTGCCCCGATTCGAGGCGATCCGGCCGGAGCACGTCGTCTGCGGGATGCGTGCCCTGCTCGCCGAGCTCAACGCCGACCTGCTGCGCCTGGAGGGCGGGTGCACACCCACGTGGGAAGGCGCGGTCGAGGGGATCGAACGCCTCACTGACCGCCTGCAGTATAGTTGGGGCGTGGTCGGCCACCTGATGGGTGTGCGTGACAGTCCAGAACTGCGCCAGGCGCACGACGCGGTCCAGCCCGAGGTGGTACGCTTTTCGCTCCGCTTGGCCCAGAGCGGGCCCCTGTACCGCGTGCTCCGGGCGCTGCGCGCTGGCCCGGCTTGGTGTGGTCTGGATGGTGCGCAGCGGCGCGCGGTGACCGCCCTGATCCAGGACGCCGAGCTCGCGGGGATCGCCCTGGAGGGCGCAGTCAAAGAACGCTTCAACGCCATCCAGACAGAGCTGGCCGAGGTTTCGACCCGCTTCAGCAACAACGTGCTGGATGCAACTAAGGCCTTCGCCTTGGTCCTCACCACCACCGAGGAGGTGCAGGGCCTCCCCGCGAGCCTGCTGCGCCTCGCCGCACAGTCGGCGCGGGCCAATGGACACCCAGGGGCCACAGCCGAGGCCGGGCCCTGGCGCATCACCATCGACGGTCCGAGTTCGGGGCCATTCCTGATACACAGTCACCGCCGCGACCTCCGGGAACAGGTCTACCGCGCGCGGATCACCCGCGCCTCCAAGGGCGATCTGGACAACTCCCCCCTCGTCCTGCGCATCCTGCGGCTGCGCAGGGAGCAGGCCGGGTTACTCGGCTTGCCGAGCTTCGCCGAGTATAGCCTGGCACGCAAGATGGCCCCCTCGGTTGCGGCCGTTTACAAGCTGGAGGAGGACCTGCTCCGCGCCAGCCACCCGGCCGCCGGGTCGGACCTCGACGCCATGCGCGCCTGCGCCCGAGAGCACGGCGCGGCGGACGAGGCCGACGAGATGCGGCCATGGGACACCGCCTACTGGTCCGAGCGGCTGCGGCAGGAGCGTTACGCCTACACAGAGGAGGAATTGCGGCCCTATTTCCCCCTCCCCCGCGTCCTGGACGGCCTGTTCACACTCTCCGCTCGGCTCTTCGGCATCACGATCACACCCGCTGACGGGGAGACGCCGGTCTGGCACCCGGACGCGCGCTTCTTCCGCGTATCGGGGGAGGACGGCCGACCCATCGCCGCCTTCTATCTCGACCCGTACAGCCGGCCGGCCGAGAAGCGCGGCGGGGCGTGGATGGACGTCTGCGTCGGCCGCAGCCGCCTGCTGGCGCCCCAAGGGCAGGCCGTACGCCTTCCGGTCGCCTACCTCAACTGCAACGGCACGCCGCCCGTGGACGGCAGGCCCTCGCTGATGTCCTTCGGCGAGGTCGAAACCCTCTTCCACGAGTTCGGCCATGGATTGCAGCACATGCTGACCACGGTCGACCACGGCCTGGTCGCCGGCATCCAGAACGTCGAATGGGACGCGGTCGAGTTAGCCAGCCAGTTCATGGAGAACTGGTGCTACCACCGGGAGACGCTGCGCGGCCTGACCGCACACATCGATACCGGCGCGCCGCTGCCGGACGAATTGTTTGGGAAGATCGCCGCGGCGCGCACCCACATGGCCGGGAGCGCCATGCTGGGCCAAATCCGCTACGGCCTGACCGACATGATACTGCACGACCGCTACGACCCCGACGGCAACACCTCCCCCTTTGACGCGGAACTCGCCGTCCGAGTGCGCACCACCGTCCTGCCGCCGCTGCCGGAGGACCGGTTCCTCTGCGCCTTCACGCACATCTTCGCGGGGGCATACGCGGCCGGCTACTATTCCTACAAGTGGGCGGAAGTGCTCGCCGCCGACGCATTCGCCGCATTCGCCGAGGCCGGCCTCGACGACCCGGCGGCCGTGCGTGCGACGGGCAGGCGCTTCCGCGACACGGTGCTCGCTATGGGGGGCGGCCACCACCCGCTGGAGGTCTTCGAAAGCTTCCGCGGGCGGCCGCCCAGCGTAGAACCGCTCCTGCGGCAATACAGGCTGGCATGAAGCAGGACGCGGTGTGCCACCACGCTGTGGAACCTCATGCGGCGCCTGCCGTGGCGGCACACCGCTGGAGGAACAGGGGGAACGCGCGCACTTGGCCCGCGGCACCAACGCGCCGCGGGCCGCGAAACTGTGATCGCCAGCGGAGAAACGGCACGGAGACCCGCTCACACGGCCGCCACGTGCGGGACCACGACCGGGTCGCCCGCCGCGCCCCGCGGGCGGCGCGCGTGGACAGCGTCACGGGGAGCGGGTGCAGATGGAGGTGCGACACCCCCTCCCTTACACCCGCAACGCCGTGGACTGCGAGGCCGCAGCGGTCTCTTCGGCGGTCACCTCACGGCCCAGCCGGTCGGAGAGGTAGATGCCCTCGCTGATCAACATGGTCTGCAGCGCGATCTGCGCGGTGGGCAGCAGGGGCACGCGGCCCTGCAGCGCCGCCACCCAGTGGCGCGGGGAAGAGTCATAGGCGTCCTCATCCTCGCGCAGGCGGTGCCAGCGTGTATCGAGGGCCCCGAGGTCGGTCGTGAGATCGAAGGGCACGTCGTCCAGCGTGGTATGGAAGCTGAAGGGGTTCAAGCGGATGCCGCCCTGGGCTCCGACGATGTAACTGCCCTCGAACGCGCCCAGGTGGATCGCCCAGGCCTCGGCGATCTCCAGCGTGATGCCCCCCGCCAGTTGGACAAACCCGAGGCCCAGCTCCTCCACGTTGTACCCGCTCCGGGCCCGCCGGGCCGGATCCATCTCCATCTCCTGATAGACACGACCGCTGATGCGCACCGGCGCCGGGTAGCCGAGCAGGTAGAGCAACTGCGAGATATGGTACACGCCCATGTCGATGAGGGCACCACCCGCGGCCGTCTCCTTCTTCACGAAAAACGGCGCGCCGTAGCCGTCGACGAAGGGACGCCCGCGCCGACGATGACCCGTGGAGCGAGCGTAAAACACGCGCCCCAGACGACCCAGATCGAGCAGGTGCTTGGCCACCTTCGTCTCGCGCTGGTAGAGCGTCGCAAGTTGGATGTGCAGCATGCGCCCGGCGGCCGCCGCCTCCTGGATCATGGCCCGCCCGTCAGCGTATGAGCCGGCGATGGGCTTCTCGCAGTATACATGCTTGCCGGCGCGCAACGCCTCCACGGTCACCGGCGCATGGAGGTTGTTGTGCAGGCAGACGTCCACCGCCGTAATGTCGTCGCGCGCCAGCAGGGCGCGGAAGTCGGTGTAGACGTGAGGCACCTTGAACCGTTCCGCGACCCTGCGGGCCTCTCCCTCATCGATGTCCGCCACCGCGACCACCCGCGCGCCCGCGACGCCGGCATACTTATCGAGATGGGACTTGCCGATCAGCCCGACGCCGATGACCCCGATGCCCACCGGTTCCGCCATAGCACACTCTCCCCCGCTTCCCGCGCCCGACCAACCTGTCCCTCCGCCGCCCGAACGCGTCCTGCGCCACTTCCAGCGAGGCCTGCCGGTTCCTGCGCCCGACGGTTGCCGGCCGCCGGGGGCCAATCGGTCGGCCACCGTTGGGAGACCTTGCCTAGGTGGCCGCTGCAAAAGTCCGCTTTTGCGAGGCCGCTGCTCCGGTATCCCTTGTCCCCGAACGGTCCACGATTCTCGGCCGGTACGGAAACCGACTTTTGCAGAGCCGGTCCTAGACCCGGATCGAGCGCCCCCCTGCCGCCGCCCAGTGCGCAAGGCACAAGCGGTGGACGCTCCGGGCCCAATGCCCGTGCCGCCGCGACGCGTCCCTGCGCCCTGCGCTAAGGCGCGGTGGTCCCGGGCGCCGGGCCACAGCACCTCCGGTCAGGAGCGGCCTGAGGAAAACATCCGTGTCAGACCCTGCAGCTCCACCGCGTATTGTTGGCGTTCCTGTGCCAGAGTGAGGGCCGGGTGGGTCTTGGCCTCCTGGGCGCCCTGTGCCTGGAGCAGGTCGATCTGCTGCGTGAGCTGCTGCAGACCGACCTGGATACCCACCTGGCGGTCGAAGATCCGACCCATTGTCTCGCCGATCAGCGTCAGCGCCTGTGTGGGCTGGTAGCGAAAGAACTGCTCGGGATACGCATAGCCTTGCTCCACGGCGTCACGGAACCAGTGCAGCCCCCGATTCTTCAGCACCGGCGCCGTCGCCTCCAACTGCGCTTCGAACTCCGGCCACAGCGACACCTTCGAAGGCGCCAGCAGTGCGGTGTGCATGCAAAAGCGCTGCCAGGTATCCCCGGCGGCCAGCCACTTCAGCAACTCCCACGCGGCGTCGAGGTGCCTGCCCCCGGCGTTCAGGGCCCAGAAATCGTTGTTGCCAAACGTCGCCCGGCCCTGTGGGAATTTGGGCATGGGAACAAACGCCCACGGAAAGCCGAACTGGGCCCACTGGGCTGCGGAATGGGGGATTGCCCACTCGCCCACCCACTGGAACACGGCAGTGCCGTCGGACACCGCGCCGGTGAACCCACCGACGACCCCCTGCCACAACAGCGGATACACCCACTCCGCGGCGGCTACCGATCCGGGCAGAGCGAACCCCGCCCGCGTGTGGGTCTGGTCCAGCTCGGCCCCGCCAAAGCCATGCAGCAGGTACTCCTGACCGTTCCAGCCGCTGGTCGACCAGCGGAAGTCTGCACCATAGCGCTTGACCGTCTTGCCACCTGACTGGACAGTCCCGGCGCACTGCGCCCAGAGAGCCGCCGCCTCGGTATACGTCCAGTTCGGATCCGGATAGGCAAGACCCAGATGGTCGAGGATGTCCTGGCGGTATACGAACACGACGGGCCCGTCGTACACGGGAAGGCCGAACTGCCGGCCCGAGAAGCTCAACCCCGTCACCTGCCCCTTGGACCAGGTGGTCAGCGGGACGTTGTCCCGCTGCAGATACGGGGTGAGGTCCGCCAGGACATCACCGGCAGTGTACACCGCCCAGGAGTTGCAGCAGTCGGCAAAGACGTCGGGTCCGGATCCGGCGATGATCGAGGCCAACACGGCAGCAGAGCCCACGCCTCCACCCTGGGGCCCCGGCACCGCCTTCACCCGCAGACCGTGGTGGGTGTCCTCGAAACTGGAGGTCACCTGCTGGAGCAATCCCTTCCCGGTGGATTGCCACTGAATCCACCAGGGCATGAAGGTGAGCACCACGGTCCCGGCCGTCGCGGTCGGGCGGGCGCTGGGTCCACCTCGGACGGTGGACGCGCATCCCTCCAGCCACGCGGCGGCCGCCATGGCACCGAGACCGGCGGCGGCACTGAGCAGCCCCCGCCGCGTGGGCCGGCGGGCAGCCGGACCGGACAGGGATTCCGCCGCCGTCCAGTGCGGACCTGCCTGGGCAGCGCCAGCGCCCGCGGATGGGTCCCCTCGATGCCCCCGTGACATATCGATTCCCCCAATTGCCCCTCCAGTAGGCCGGTCCCAGGGCGGAATCAGATGAACTGCAACCCGTCCGGCCGCGGCACCTCCATCAGGGGAAGGCCGTCGGTCTCCTCCGCGCCAGCGTCCTCCCCGCCGCCGAAAGCGGCTCCGGTCATTATTGCGGCCTCCTCCGCACCCTCCGCCGTGTCAAAGGCGGCGGCGTGCCGCAGGCGCAACAGGTCGGGTCGCACCCTACCCGCCACGTCCAGGAAGACCCCGACGTTGAGCAGGCGCACGGTCCCCGAGTACGTGGCGGCCATGCGGACCAGTCCCAGCGCCCCGAGGAGGGCGTGCATCTCCTGGTCGCTCCGCTGGACCAGGAGGTCGAGTTCCTCCGCGCCGGACTCCTCCAAGAGCCGAGGCAAGGCTGCCGCAACAGCGGCGCGCTCACCCGCGAATTCATCGACGGCCAGGCGGACAGGCGAACCGGGTGCCTCTGTGCGGCGCGGACTGCCGTGGAGCAGATAGGCGACGATACGCCCAGCGCGGCGGACCACACACAGTCCGCGGCCGCCTTCCGGGGGCAGGTAGCCCTTCGCCGGCAGCAGCGACCGCCACTGGTCCTCGCGACGCAGATAATGCACGGGCTCCCCGGCATACAGACGGCGGACCGCGGACAACTCGTCCTCCGTCAGGCGCTCGACGATCCCCGCCCACAGGTCCTGCCCTGGACCAGGCACCTGGCCCTTCAGCGCGCGATAGCGCCAGAGACGGCCGAAGCGCCTGGCGCCCAAGCGGAGATACAAACCCCGTCCACCGGAAATAAACACCAGGCTCGTGCCTTCCGCATGCAGCCGCCGAAACGCGTCCTCCAGGAGCGCTGTCGCCAGCCCTCTTCCCCGAAACTCCGGCAAGGTCCCCACCGCGCCCACATGCGCGACGCGCAGGGGACCGAAAGAGGAGAGCACCTCTGCGCGCCAGACGCCGACGAGTGAGACCGGCTCGTCCCCGTCCCAGAAGGTGCGCAGCCACTCGCCGTTCTCCGCGGAGAACAGCGTGGGAAACTTGCGCCCCATGCCTGCGCCCGCACGGACAAAGATCCGGTTCGCCAAGGCAACGACCGCGCCGATCTCGCCCGGCACGCAACCGCGTGGCCCCTCCACGGGCAGCCCTCCAAAAGAGCGACCATCCAAGGATCCGTTCGCAGCTACTCTCAGGGCGCCTGCTGCGCGCCATGAGCAATACTGTCCTCTGCACGGCCACTATCCGTATGGAGGGCATGTGGGCGCAGCACCACTGGTCCGCGCTCGCCCGTACAGCCGCAAGGGCTTCATTCGCCGTACGCAGACCTCCGGGTCGCGGGATGGCCGCCGATGACACGTCCTCGATTTCCGACCGCTGATCGGCCCCAAGCGCCATGAAAAAACCGCGGCGGAGGCGTCCCCGAAGGCGCCTTCGCCGCGGTGTGCGGAGTGACAGGATGCGGTCAGGCTGCGTCCCAAGGAGGCCCCCCTGGCCACTTTCGCCCGCAACCCAAGAACTGCCGCCGACCGGCCGCCGCCGGGGTCCTCGCTTGGAGCGGACGCTGCTCCGATACCTCTTGTCCCCCCCAGGATCCACGGTTCGCGGCCGGTGTGGAAAAGTCGACTCTTGCGTCGCCGTCCTAGGCCTTGGCCTTGCTCTTGGCCTTGGACGCGGATCCGGCGGCGCTGCCGGATGCGGCCTTGCCGGCTGCGCTCTTGCCGGCCGCGACGGAACTCGTGCTCCCGCCCGCCGGCGCCTTCTCCAGCGTCAGGGCCATGATCACCAGCTTGTTGTTCACGTTCGCCGGGTTGGAGGGCAGCACCAGCTTGGTCAGGGTGTGGTCTGGGTTGATCGGCACCGCTTCGGCGAACAGGCTGCGGCAGGTCGTGCTCACGCCCGTCGACGTCAGGAAGTACGGCGCCGCGTACACCCAGAACTGCGGCAGCGACGTCGCGGTGTTGCAGTTGGGCT
>JAJZMB010000023.1 GCA_021803205.1 Bacillota bacterium
GCTGGCCCTCCCACGCCCCTCCACCGCCGACCACCGCGCCCCCGTCCCTCGCCCAAGCCGCCCTCGGAACCGTCGCCGAATCCTCCGCCTGAACGCTTACCATCTGGCGGAGGGCGCGCACCGGCAGCCGTGTGTACGGTGCGCACCCCGGCCCCACACGGCCCGCG
The DNA here is from genome assembly GCA_021803205.1 of Bacillota bacterium. Lineage (GTDB taxonomy): Bacteria > Bacillota > Sulfobacillia > RBS10-35 > JAJYVN01 > JAJZMB01. The sequence goes on from JAJZMB010000023.1 coordinate 168, forward strand.
CGCGTCCCGCCTTCAGGCCTGCAACAGCCCCTCGGCCTGCAGCCAGTCCTCCGCCTCCATTGCGGCGGCGCAGCCGGTGCCAGCGGCCGTGATCGCCTGCTGGTAGTGGTGGTCGGCGACGTCGCCGGCGATAAACACCCCCGGCAGGTTGCTGACCACCCCGTGGGCAGTCAGGTAGCCCTGCGCGTCCTTGGGCAGGGCATCGCCGAACATGCCGGTGTTGGGCTCGTGGCCTATTGCGTAGAACACGCCGTCACAGGAGATCTTCTCGGATCCCGTCTCACCGCCCGTGCCCTTGACCCGCACCCCGTGCACCCTGCCCGCCTGATGCAGAATCTCCACAGGCACCCGGTTCCAGTGGAAGGTGATCTTGGGGTTGCTCCGGGCGCGCTCCTGCATGATCTTGCTGGCACGCAGGGTGTCGCGCCGGTGCACCACGTGCACTTCCGAGGCGAACTTGGTCAGGTAGATCGCGTCCTCCATGGCACTGTCCCCGCCGCCGACGACCACGACCCGCTGATCGCGGAAGAAGGCGCCGTCGCAAGTGGCGCAGGAGGAGAGCCCATGCCCCCACATTTCCTTCTCCCCGGGGAGGCCGAGCGTCCGCGCCCGCGCGCCGGCGGCGATGATCAGGCTCTGTGTACGGATGACCTCGTCCTCGTCCTGCAGGTGCAGCACGTACGGGCGCTCTGAGAAATCCACCCGCGTGACCACGGACTGCCGGTAGCGCGTGCCGAAACGTTCGGCCTGCCGTTTGATGTTGTCGATGAGATCGAAGCCGTTGACCCCGTCTGGGAAGCCCGGGAAGTTCTCCACGACGCTGGTCAGCGACAACTGCCCACCGGGCTCCATGCCCTCGATGACCAGCGGTTGCAGCCGCCCACGGGCTGCGTAGACCGCCGCCGTCAGTCCTGCGCACCCCGAGCCAATAACGACGCAGAGTTCTACCCGGCCATGGCCGTCAGCGGTCACCGCGCAACTCCCCTTCACTGTGCAGCGAGCGTCTGTCGGGCGGGTTCCCGCGCGTAGCGGCGGTTCCGCCGTTGCTGCGCCATTGTAGCATGCCTGGATCCGGCCGATCGCCGCCCCGGGCTGGTGAACCCCAAGCACGGGCTTGGGCCGATGCCCGTCTACGCCCGTCGCCATCCGGCTGGTGCGGCTTCAGCCGGCCGCCTCGCGCACGGCCTCCAGCAGCACCTGCTCGACCTCCCGCGCCAGATCAGCGAGCCTACTGTCCCCGACCAGGCCGATGAGCGCCGTGGGTCGCGGGAAGCCGATCTCCGTTCCGCCGTCCGCATCGTGGACGACCACCTTGCAGGGCAGGAAGTAGCTGACAAAGGGATTGGTCTCCAGGGCCTGCTTGGCCCGCGGGGCGCTGCAGACCTCAAGGATGCGGAACTGGCCGTGGAGCGGCAGCCCCTTTTCCTGCAGTTTGTCATTGACGTCCAGTGCCCAGAGCACGCTGAACTTGCGCGCCGCCAGCGCGCTGTCCACCGCCTGGGCCGCCTCGTCAACGCCCTTTGGCGTGTGCAGGGAGAACCGAATCTCGGACACGGTGCCCACCCTTCCATCCGTCGACATGGGGATAACCGGTGCCACAACGGGTTGGAACAACGGGCCGGTGGCGGATGTGCCCCGCCACTGCGCCGGAGGCGTCGCCGCAGGTCCGCCCCCGAAGCATCGCCGCCGGTTCTGGTCGCTTCACCGCCTGCATCCACGGTGCATAGGTGGCCGCCCAAAAGTCCGCTTTGGGGGGTATCCATTTAACCGGACTGAAGGTTCCATCCACTCGACATGCGGGGCCTGTCGGCGACAGTCGCTACAAGGACTTGTGCTCTCTGAAGGCCAGCAGCACCGAGCCGCGGCTCTGGTCCGGTTAAGTGGATACCCCCAAAGTCCGCTTTTGCGAGGCCACTGCTCCGATATCCTTTGTCCCCCAAGTGTCCACGATTCGCGGCTGGTGCGGAAACCGACTTTTGCAGAGCCGTCATAGCCTTTGCCCGAGAGCCGCCCGGAAGTCCCGGCCTATCCATATCCCTCCGCCGGTATCTCACACGAACTCGACCAGAGCCTGCTTGGCCTGCTGCAATTCCTCCTCGAAGCCCTCCGCAGCGCTCCGCCGCGCGCATTCCTCGAGGTTCTCGGCGATGACGGCTGCGGCAACCTTGCCCAGTGCGGCGCGCATGGCTGCCAGTTGGCGCACGATGTCCGTGCAATCCCGGTTCTCCTTGATCATGCGTTGCACGCCGCGCGCCTGGCCTTCGATGCGGCAGAGGCGCGCCAGCACGTCGCGCTGTGTCTCCTCGAGCAGCCTCACCCCGCAGCCCCCTCTTTACACACGCGTCATCGGGCGGCCGGTCCTGTGGGGACCGCCGGGGCGTCCACGCCACTATACCCTGAGGGGTATATCGCAGCAAGCGGCGAGCGGAGTGCGGAGGCGATCGATACGCCCGCGCCGAACAGGGGCGGCCGACGGGGGTGGCGCAAGGTGGGGTGTGATCAGGCGGGGCAGAAGGCGGTGGCGGCGCGACGTGCGGCGGCGGAGGTCGCCGACGGCATGGTGGTCGGCCTAGGCACGGGGAGCACGGCCGCGGTACTGCTGACGGCTTTGGGGGAGCGCGTCCGTGCGGGGCTACGCTTCACGGGCGTGCCTACCTCAGAGGCGACGGCTCGCCAGGCGCGAGAGGTGGGCATTGCCCTCGTCACGCTGGAGGAGCGCCCGGACCTCGATCTGGATATCGATGGGGCGGATGAGGTTGATCCGCGGGGGGACATGGTCAAGGGGCTCGGCGGCGCCCTGCTGCGGGAGAAGATCGTCGCCTGCGCCGCCCGGCGATTGGTGATCATGGTCGATGAGAGCAAGCTCGTCGCGCGGCTAGGTGAGAAGACGGCCGTGCCGGTCGAGGTGGTGCCCTTCGGCTGGACGCGCACGGCACAGGCCCTGCGTGCTCTGGGCGCCAACCCGGTCCTGCGCGGCGGCGCCGCATCCCCCTTCGTCACCGACGGCGGCAACCTCATCCTAGACTGCCGCTTCCCTGCTGCTGCTGACCTCGCCGCCCTGGCGGGTCCGGTCAAGGCCGTCGTGGGGGTGGTGGAGCACGGCCTCTTTACCGGGATGAGGCCGACCGTACTGATCGGTCATGCGGACGGGACATGCGAGGAGCGGTAGGGCATGGGCACACCGGCCTCTCCCCGCAGGGTTTCGCAAAGGCAGACCCGGCGACTGGGCACGACCACGGCAAGGACGGCTGCGGTCCCAGCGGTGTCTGGCGCGCGCAGGATGCGCGTGAGAACAGGCTGTGCCGACTCAACGGTCATTTGCCCGCCAGCCCTCCGCCTTGTTCGTGCACCGGGCGGGGCGCACGAACGCGGACACGTCTCAGGGGTTGTATCGCCCGGCGCAGGAGGGCTCGTTGTTGCGAGGGGCCGAGCGGCTGCGGGCCCGGGGCGCGGCGCCCCGGGCGATCACTCCATCACGTCGCCGCCCCCGGCCGCCGCGGTGCGGCCCCCCGCAATCTGCGCCTCAGCTCGGGCCAGACGGTCGAGCATCGCCGCGTCAGAGCCTGCGGCAACGAAGCGGAAGCCTTGCGCCACGCGGCGGCGGGCCGCCTCGGCGTTCGGGGTGTGGATGCCCGCCGCCACGCCGGCCGCGCGGCAGGCGGCCAGGACCGTCCAGAAGTGGGGCTCCATCTCTGTGGACTCGGGGTGCAGCCCGAGGCAGGCGCCCATGTCCTGAGGACCGATGAAGACCGCGTCGATTCCCGGCACGGCCGCGATCTTCGCCGCGCGTTCCAGGTGCAGGCGGTGCTCGGCCTGGATCACCACCAGCACCTCTTCGTCGGCGCCCGCGCGATAGGTGGCGGCATCGGTTTCAAATCGCATGGCGCGGAGGATTCCGCCGACGCTGCGCACCCCGGCCGGGGGATATTTGGCGGCCCGGACCGCAGCCTCCGCCTCGGCCACGCTGTTGACCATGGGTACGACGATGCCGAAGGCCCCGAGGTCCAGCGCGCGCTTGATGTTCTCGATCGTGTTCAGCGGTACGCGCACAAGCGGCACGCCGCCGCGATGCGCGATGATCCCCACCATCTGGGCGACGGTCTCCCAACTGAGCGGACTGTGCTCCATGTCGACCGTCAGCCAGTCGAAGCCTGAGGGGACCAGCAATTCGGCAGCGGTCACCGAGCCGAGCGAGAGCCACGTTCCCACCGAGGCCTTCCCTTCGCGTAGGCGGTGCTTTACCGGATTCTCTCGCATCGCTGAGGTCCTCCTGTCTTTGCCCTGCCTCGATCCGCCGCAGACCCCTGCACCGGGGTGGCGCACGCCCCGCGTGCAGGGGTCTGCGCATCGGGCAGCGTCCCCCTCACTCCGGCAGGCCGGCGAGCACCTCCGGGTTGAGCACGCGCACGTCCGGTAACGGCCGGCGGCCTGCAACAACGGCGGCGGCCGCCGCCGCGGCGCGGATCGCCATATCCAGGGCGTTCTCCCGCGTGCCCGCAGCGATGTGTGGTGTGAGGAGGCAGCGCGGGGCCTTCCGCAAGGGGTGTTCCGCCGGCAGCGGCTCCTGGTCGAAGGCGTCGAGGGCGGCCCCCCCGATGCGTCCGGCGTGGAGTGCTGCCAGCAACGCGTCGGTGTCCACCAGATCCCCGCGGGCGGTGTTGATCAGAACGGCCGTGGGGCGCATGCACGCCAGTGCTGCCGCCCCGATCAGCCGGCGGCTGTCGGAGGTCAGAGCGGCGTGGAGCGTCACGACGTCCGCCGCGGGCAGGAGCGCTTCCAGGGCTGCGGGCTCCGCCCCGCGTTCCGCGACGGCATCCGAGGTGATGTGCGGGTCGTAACCCAGGACGCGCATCCCGAAACCGCGGGCCCGGCGCGCGACCGCGCTGCCGATCGCCCCCATACCCACCACCCCGAGGCACTTGCCCCAGAGGTCGACGCCTGGCAGGTCCGCGACCCAGCCGCCGCCGCCCATGAGGGCGGCCGCCTCCGGGATCCGCCGCAACATGGCGAGCATCAGGCCGAAGGCGAAGTCGGCCACGGTCTCGGCGATGTGGCCGGGAGTCGTCAGCACCGCCACCCCACGCCGGGTGGCCGCCGGGATGTCGATGGTGTCGAAGCCGACGCCGGTGCGAGCGATGACCCGCAACGCCGGGCAGGCGCACAGCACACGTTCGGTGTACGGGTCGGAGGAGGCGATCACGGCCGAGACACCCCGCAGCGCTTCGATCAGTGCGTCCTCGGCCAATGGGCCGGGGCGGGGGCCGTGCACGGTCTGCAATCCTGCTTGCATGAGGGGCTCGGCCGCCCGGGGACCAGCCGAGAGGAAATGCCGGGAGGTAATCAGGACCCGCAGTGCTGCCAATGGCAGGGCCCCCTTCCGGATCGGCGTATACCCTTTCTCGGCGGGACCGGGGACCCCTGGCGACGGGCGTGGGAACTCAGGGCGAAGGGGATGATCGGCGGTCTGCCCGGATCCGGAACGCGGTGGCGATAACTGCTCTTTTAGACCCCGCCGGCAGGCTGACCGAGCCGGTGGAGGGCATCATGCGGAGCCGAGGGAGCAGGAGGCGGCTGGGTCGACGGCGCTATGCGCGGGGGTGGACGACCTGTGGCGCCTGCTCCGCGGGTAGGCGATCCCCTCCACGGGGCGGGGGAACCCCGATATATCCCGGGCGAGTCAGGGGCACGGGGACCTTGACCGCCGAGATACATAGAGCCGATGTGCCTCGATCAGCCCGCTTCCGGCCGATGCGTGGGTGCAAGATGGCCCCGCGACCCCGCGACGGGGCCATCTTGCACCCACGCCCCGTTTCCCGTACGATGCCTTTGGCACCAACAATTGAAGCTCGGCTCTTTCTATCCAGAGTGGCGGAGGGACTGGCCCGATGAAGCCCGGCAACCGGCTGTATGCCCATCTGGGCCCGGCGCGGTGCCAACTCCTGCGGATCCGGGGTGCCCCGGAGTCGGAAGATAGGAGAGGGTCATGGCGACCTGCGGTTGCGCGGTGACGCCCCCTTCTCCTGAAGGGGGCTTTTTCGTTGGCCGAAGCACAGGGTGCCGCATCCCGCGGGCCCGCCGCGGAGCGCACCGAACCGGCTGCCGCGGGATACCCGTCCCTCGCCACGCGTCTGGAACTGCCGGGGGTGCTGCTCACCGCGGAGATCGACCCGCCGCCAGCGCCCGACCTCCTGCCGGTGCTTGAGCGGGCACAGCGATTCGCGCCGTATGTCGACGCGGTGAACGTCACGGATGGCTCGCTCGCGCGCGTGCGCATGGCCGGCCTGTTCGCGGCCGCGGCGATCCGGCTGCGGACAGGGCTGGAGGTGATCGCCCACCTCACCACCCGCGATCGCAACCGCATCGGCATTCAGGCGGACCTGCTCGGGGCGGCGGCGCTGGGCGTACGGTCCGTGCTCACGCTTTCGGGCGATTCGCCAGACCGGGGCGACGAGCCCGAGGCCAGGGCGGTGGCCGACTTCGACGCAGAGGGCCTGATCCGCATCGTGACGGCGCTCAACGGCGGGCACACGGCGAGCGGGAAGGAACTCGACGGCCCGACCGATCTGCTGATCGGTTGCGCGGTCAACCCCGGTGCGCCGGACCTCGGCAAGGAGGTCGAAAAACTCCGCCGACGCGTCGAGGCGGGGGCGCGCTTCTGCCAGACCCAACCGATCTTCGATATCGAGCGCGCGCTGCGTTTCGAAGAGGCGCGCCGGGCGCTGGGCATTCCCGTGCTATACGGGCTGCTGCCGTTACGAAACGCCGAACGGGCGCGCCACTTCTCCAGAATCCCCGGTATGCAGGTGCCTGAGGACGTTGTCGCGCGTCTGGAGCGAGGCGGTCCCGAGACCGGGTTGGAGATCCTGGTGGAGACGGCCAAGGCAATGGCGCCCCACGTGCGCGGCGTGCATCTGTTCCCCATGGGCAGCGCGCGCACCGTTCGGGCGGTGGCGGAGGCCATCGCGCCGTGGCGGTCGCGGGTGGGTTCCGTTTCGGTCGGACTGCATGGAGTCCCTGGCGCTCCCCGTTTGGGAGCCAGCGGTGGCCGTGGCGCGGAGGAGGGCTGAGACGTGGCTGAGGGAGCTACGCAGGCGCTTGCGGGCGGGCGAACGATTCCGTCCTCGGAGGTGCCCTTCGAACGGGATGCTGTCCTGCGGGCCCTCGGCTACCGTCCGAACAAGACCCGGGCGTCGGAGGCGTCGCTGGCCGCGGTAGAGCAAGGAATGCGCCAGGCCGCCGGTCTCCTGCATCCGCTGGTGCTTTACGCCGACGCCGCACTGCAATGCGTGGGGCCGGATGCCATGCTGCGCGTGCCGTCCCTGGACCTCCACTGGCGGAGCCCGGCCCTCACCGCGATGCTCGCCGGGGCTGAGCGCGTCACGGTCTTCGCCGGCACGGTGGGCGCGGCGATCGGCGACGCGGCCCGCGCGGCGATGCAGCGGGGGGACTATGCCCTCGGGGTGGTCCTGGATGCCTGCGGTAGCGCGGCGGCCTCCGCCCTGGCCGAGCGTGCCCGCCATGAAGCCGAGGCGTGGGCGCGCGCCCGCGGATGCCGCGTGACGGCGCCCTATAGCCCCGGGTACCGCGACTGGGACATCGCCGACCAGGAGCCGCTCCTGCGCGCGATAGAGGCCCGACGCATCGGCATCCGCACGAGCGACTCCCACTACCTGCTGCCCGAGAAGTCCTTCTGTGGCATTGTCGGCTGGATCCGCGGCCTGGCGGAAGCACCGCAGGCAAGTGGCTGCGCGATCTGTTTCCTGCCCGGGTGCAGGTACCGGCGGATGCCGCCGGTCGGGGACCCCGGAACACTGCTGCCGGCGATCCCCGGACGCGGATAGTGCCGTGCCGGGCGGCGACCGAGCCGGGCTGGCGGGTGTGCCCCTTCCGACGCTCATGGCGCCCGTGCATGCTTGTTGATGAGACGTTGCCCCGCTAAGGAGCTGATCTCCCGTGTCCGAGGCCACCGCCGGGGTTGCGGGACTGCGCGCGCCGGAGATTGGCGCGCAGCCCCGTAACCCGCTGCCCCGCGCCCTGCGGCCTGTCTGGGACGGCCACATCCTCATCGCGGACGGCGCTATGGGCACGCTCTTGCAGCAGCAGGGCCTGCCGCCCGGGGGGTGCCCCGAAGTCTGGAATCTGGAACGGCCCGAGGTGGTGCGCCGCATCCACGAGGCGTACATCGATGCCGGTGCCCGCCTGATCGAGACCAACACCTTCGGGGCCACACGTCTGAAGATGGACGCCTACGACATCGGCGACCGCGTCGCGGAGCACACCAGGGCGGCCGTGGAGATCGCCTTCGCCGCCGCGGCCGGGCGCGCCGCCGTGGCAGTGTCGATCGGGCCGTTGGGGCATCTGGTGGAGCCGCTCGGCGAGATCTCCTTCAACCGCGCCCAGGAGCTGTTCTACGAACAGACCAGTGCGGCGGCCGCGGCCGGGGCCACCCTGGCGATCATCGAGACAATGCTCGACCTGCAGGAGACGCGGGCTGCGATCTTCGCCTGCCGTGACGCGGGTCTGGACACCATCGTCCAGTTGACTTTCAACCAGGACGGCCGCGCCTTCACCGGTACTGAACCAGAGGCGGCGGTCGTGGTACTGGAGGCCCTCGGCGCGGGCGTGATCGGCGCGAACTGCTCCCTGGGCCCTGAGGGTCTGCGCGCGGTTGTGCAGCGGATGGCCAGGGTGGCGAGCGTGCCGATCAGCGTGCAGGCCAACGCCGGGCTGCCTCGGCTCGAGGACGGTCGCACCGTGTTCCCGATGGGCGCCGAGGAGTACGCCGGCTGGGGGCCGCGCCTGGCCGACGCCGGCGCTTCGATCATCGGCGGCTGCTGCGGCACCTCGCCCGAGCACACCCGGCTGCTCGCCCGCTCGCTGCAGGGTCGGCGCCTGCCGGGCCTCTCCTTCCGCGACGAGCGTCTGCCCACCCTGTCGCTGGCCAGCCGCATGAAGGCGTTGTTCTTTTTCGACGAAAATCTCCCGGTGGTGATCGGGGAGCGGATCAACCCCACCGGCAGAAAGCTTCTCAGTCGGGATATCAGGACCGGCGCGATGCAGCTTGTGCGTCAGGAGGCCCGCGATCAGGTCGCCGCCGGGGCGGCGATGCTGGACGTCAACTGCGGGGTGCCCTCCATCGACGAAGCTGTCGCCATGGCGCGTGCCGTGACTGTCGTCCAGGACGCGGTGGACGTGCCGCTGGTGATCGACTCGCCTGGCCCCGACGTGCTGGAGGCGGGGATGCGCGCCTTCAGCGGGAAGGCGCTCGTCAACTCTTTCTCCGGTGAGGAGGACCGCATCGAACGCGTGCTGCCCGTGGCCGCGCGGTACGGCGCCGCCGTGCTCGGCCTGACGCTGGACGAGGGCGGCCTGCCGCAGACGGCCGCGGATCGGCTGCGCATCGCCGCACGCTTGGTGCGGGAAGCGGAGAGGGTTGGCATCCCGCGCCAGGACGTGGTCATTGACTGCTTGTGTCTGACTGCGGGGGCACAGCAGGACGCGGCGCGCGCCACCCTGGAGGGCATCCGGCTCGTCAAGCGGGAACTGGGGTGCGCCACGTCCCTCGGCATCAGCAACATCTCCTTCGGCCTGCCTGAGCGCACCTTCCTCAACGCGGTGTTCCTGACGATGGCCATCCAGGCGGGTCTGGACATGGCGATCGTCAACCCGCTGGATCTGCGCCTGATGGACGTTGTCGCCGCCTCGCGCGTCTTCAGTTACCGCGACATTGACTCCCGTGCCTACATCCAGCGGATGACGCCCCGCAAGCTTGTGCACACGCTGGACGAGGCGGAGGTGCTTCTGCGCAAGGCCGGCGTCCTCGCAACGGCCCCCGCGCCGGCGGCAGAGACGGGCGGCGATGGGGATCGAGCCGCCACTGGTGGCGGCTCCAACGCCCTGCAGGCCTCCACTTCGCCCGCCAAACGTCCGACGGCGGCGGCCTTGGCGCGCCAGCAGGCGCAGGCGGGTCTGGTCAAGCAGACCGGACCCGATCCGGAGCGGATCCCGAAGGACGCGCTGCTGCGCAAACTTTACGACTGCATCGTCGAGGGCGACAAGGACGGCATCCAGGAACAGTTGGAGAAGGCCCTCGGGCGCGGCGACAATCCTGTTGTGCTCCTCAACGGTGCGCTGATCGTCGGGATGGAGGAGGTTGGGCGCCTCTTTGGGGATGGGACGTACTTTCTGCCGCAACTGATGCTGTCCGCGGAGGCCATGAAGCGCGCGTTCGCGCGGCTGAAGCCGGAGCTGCAGAAGCTGAAGGAGGGGCAAACCGAAGCCGGCACGGTGGTCCTGGCCACGGTGCAGGGAGACATCCATGACATCGGCAAGAACATCTGTGCGGTGATGCTCGAGAACCATGGTTTCCGGGTCATCGACCTCGGGCGCAACGTGAAGAACGATCTGGTGGTGGCGGCGGCCAGGGAGCAGCACGCCGATGTGGTGGGACTCTCCGCGCTGATGACCACGACGATGCCGCAGATGAAGCGGGTGATCGAAATGTTCAAGGCCGAGGGCATGGATATCCCGGTGATGGTCGGTGGGGCGGCGACGACGCGGCACTTCGCGCGGGAGATCGGCGCGGCGGGTTACGGGCGCGACGCGCAGGAGGCCGTGGCGGAGGCGAAGCGGTTGGTTGGGGGGTAGCAAGACTGAGGTCCGTTCGTCCCTGCTACCCCTGCCGCTCCCGCGCGACAACCGTATAGGCGAAGCCCGCCTGGATGCGCAGCCGGTCACAGGCGTCTGTGTTGTCGGGCGTTCCGAAACTGGTCGATGTGGGTCATGAGCAAATGATCGACCCGCTCCCCGGTGCCGGAGCAGGGCTTCAAGGCGACTGGCCGGGGGGCCGGAACGGTGGTGGTCGAGCCTCTCACACAGTCCGGGGACGTGGTGCACCCATACCTGGCACCGATGCTCGCCGGGTGCCGCGGTCCGGTCCGGGGGTGGACCAAGCACGGGCCCCGCTGGAGGTGCTGGAGCCAGCCCTCCGGATGGATGCCCAGGGTATGGGGCGCGTGCTTGGTCACCGGTCCTCAGGTCTTGCTGTCCCGCAGCCACCGGATGGCCGCAGTGCACCGCTGTCTCTTGTTGGGGTGGACGCCCCTGGCATTTGCAAACTGGACGGGGTTTCCCCCGGGTCCCGGTCCCCGTCGGTACCATGCCCGGGCGCGCTTTGACGCACGCTCGCCGGTGTGTCAGTCTGCCGGAGGGGGCAGTGGCGGCGCGCTCGGCGGCAGGCCATAGGATCTTCGGGCCGTCGCTCCTCGCCTGGGACGGTCCGGCGCCTGCCTGCGAGATATTGCAGAGCAGAACGGGGAGTAACGGACGTTGGCTGACGATGTCGTTCCCCTTGAGGTTGCGGGCCGGACGGTCGAAGTGCCTACGGGCCAGAGGCTGCACCTGGCGCTGTTGCGCTCCGGGGTGCTGATCGAGACGCCCTGCGGCAGCCGGGGTAAGTGCCGCAAGTGCCGCGTGCGCGTCACGGCGGGGGAGTGGCCGGTGACATCCGCGGAGCGCGATCAGCTCTCCCCCGAGGAGCTGGACGCCGGGTATCGCCTTTCCTGCCAGCAGGTGGTCCGCGGCGGGGGAACGGTGGCCGTGGTGCCGGAACTGCTGATCAGCTCGGCCAAGACGGGCATCAGCCGGCTCGGCGCGGCGCAGGCGGCCGTGCCCACGGATCCGTGGTACGACCGCACGCTGCTGCGGGCGGGTGGACGGCCGCTCGGGCTGGCTCTGGACATCGGCACCACGACGGTAGTGGCTGCGCTTCTCGACCTTGAGAGCGGCGAGGAACTGGCTGGGATGTCCACGCCCAACCCCCAGGGAGGCTACGGGGCGGACCTCATGTCGCGGCTCTCGTACGCCATCACCGGGGACGCGGCGCGACTGGAGCTGCAGGCGGCGGTGGTTTCTGTCCTGGGCGATCTGATCGGGCGCCTCTGCCGCCGCGCGCGGTGCCGGCCGGAGGACATCCTCACGGCGGCGATGGTGGGCAACACCGCCATGCACCACCTCTTCTTCGGCTTGCCGGTGGAGGACCTGGCGCTCGCGCCGTATGTGCCGGCGGTTACAGACGCGATTCAGCGAAGGCCGGCCGAGATCGGCGCGGGCCTGCCCATCCACCCGCAGGCGACGGTGTACGGGTTGCCGAATGTCGCCGGCTTCGTCGGGGCCGATGCGGTGGCGGTGATGCTCGCCTGCGGGCTGGACGAGCCATCCGCCGCGGTGCGCATGGTCGCCGACATCGGTACCAACGGGGAGATCTCCATTGCCGGTCCGTCCCCGGCGGCGGGTGGGCGGCACCGGGTGGTCTGCTGCTCGGCGCCGGCCGGACCAGCCTTTGAGGGTGGGGAGATCAGCCGGGGGATGCGCGCCGGGCCTGGAGCGGTGGAGACGGTCGAGGTGGTCTACGGCGCCGACGGGCAGCCGATGGATCTGCGCGTGGGCGTGATCGGCGGCGGTGAGGCGCGCGGCATCTGCGGTTCGGGACTCTTGGACGCGGTGGCCGCCGCTGTGCGCGCCGGACTCCTCGATCCGGGCGGGCGGGTGTGCAGCGACGCGGAGGCCGCCGACCTTCCTCCGGATCTTGCCGCGCGCGTTATCCCCGGGAAGGGCGGCGCCCGCGGAGTGCTGCTCTGGCCAGACGTAGTCCTGACGCAGAAGGACGTGCGCGCGCTGCAACTGGCCAAAGGGGCCATCCGCTCCGGCATGGAGGTCGCGCTGCGCGAGTTCGGGGTATCCGCGGAGGGACTAGACGCCCTCTGGCTCGCTGGGGCCTTCGGCAATTACTTGCACCCGGAGGCGGCCCTGGCCTGCGGCCTGGTGCCGGCGGTAGAGTTGGCCCGCCTGCAGCCGGTGGGCAACGCCGCCGCTCAGGGCTGCAAACTCGCTCTGCTGTCAGCGGAGGCGCGCACGCGGGCAGAGGCGTTGGCCCGCACGGCCGAACACGTCGAATTGGCCACACACCCCGACTTCGAGGCCATCTTCTTCGAGGCGCTGAACTTCCCCAAGCCGCTGGGGTAGCGGACGTCGATGGGACGGTTACCTCTGCGCAGGGGGTGGCGCGTCCTTGGGTATCCGCCCGAGGGACCGGCGGACTCTGCCGCGGTGCATGGGTCGAAGGGTGCGCCGGCCGTCGATGGCTTGGTTGGTTGCGAGCTGAGCAAAAAAGTCGCGGGTACAGTACGTGGGCGCTGCCGGGCGTCTGCCCGCCACGGCCGGAACGAAGGGGCGGGGGCGCGCGGGCGGCGCCCCGCCCCTTGGCGGTTCAGTGGCTGAGTGCCGCCAGGGACCTGTCGACATGCTGTGTGGCAGAGGCCAGCGAGGAGAAGATGCCCCGCACGATGCCCGCCGCATCGATCACGAATGTGGTGCGGGTGGGGAGGGCGCCCCGTGGTGATACGCCGTACAGGCTGCGCACGCTGCCATCGGCGTCGCTGACGAGGGGGAACGGGAGGTTGTACTTTTCGGCGAAGCGGTCGTGCGAGGCGGCGGAGTCTCCGCTGATGCCGATCACCACGGCTCCAGCCCCGGTGAATTGTGCGTAGTTGTCCCGAAACGAGCAGGCTTCGGCGGTGCAGCCGGGGGTGTCATCCTTGGGGTAGAAGTACAGGACGATGGGTTTTTGGCCGAGCAGGTCCCAGAGGTGGAGCGTGCCTCCACCCCCTGTGGGCGCGGTGAAGTCTGGGGCTCGGTCGCCTACGGCGGGCGGTCTTGTGGTATCGCTCTGCACTCCTGACTCGTGATGTGCCACTGCGTCCATCCTCCCTTTCCGAGGGGCCGGATCACCGCTGTCGGCGCATGCCCCCCACGATTGTCAGTATGCACCCCCTCCTCTCTATACGGGGGCCGCTTCCGGCAATTCCGCCACGGCGGGCCCCGCTACAGGGCACACTGCAGGTGTGCCGCGCTGCAAGACAGATCCCCGACGCAGGTGGCCACCCTGCGGCGTAAGAGTGCCGCCATTACCCGACCGCACTGCGGAACACCACCCCGCAGGTGCCGGACGCCTGCGGAAAATGGTCCTGGCCGTCCCTGCGGCGCGGTGCCGGCCACTCGGCCAGATATCGACGGCGCAAGCCCGCGCACAGCCGGCGGGCACCGCCCGACGGGCGGTGAGAAGTCCTAGCGCTGGATCTGCAACGTGGCCGCCCAGAGGATGAGGCGGAAGAACACGGTGTACGGCGGCAGAATCGGGATCTCGGCCGCCCTGCCCAAGGGGAAGGCCCGCTCCAGTCGCCGCAGCTCACCCGGTGTAAGGGCGATGCTCGCCGCCGCAGCATTGGCCCGCACGTGTTCAGGACGGACGGCCTTGGGGATGGCGACCACGCCCGGCCGGGAGGTCAAAAAGGCCAATGCGATCTGCGCCGGGGTCGTCCCGCGCGCAGCGGCGACCTCGATGAGCGCGGAATAGCCGCGCCAAGCTGGCATCCGACCGTGCCCCAGGGGCGAGTAAGCCATTACCACCTGTCCGTGCTGCTGCGCATAGGGGAGGATCGCCCGTTCGACCTGGCGGTGCCCAAGACTGTAGGGCACTTGGTTGAACGCCAGGCGGCCGATGTCACCGTTCGACGGTGCCGCATCCTTGGCACGCCGCAGCCAGGCCGGACCGAAGTTGCTGACGCCGGCGGCGCCGACCGCGCCCGCCCGCTGCAGGTCCGCGAATGCTCGGAACGTCTCGCGCAGCGGTACGGAACGAGTGGGCCAGTGCAGCAGGACCGCATCGATCCGGTCTGTGTGCAGGCGCCGCAGCGACTGCTTGACGCTGGCCAGGGTTTCGGCGTAACCGGCGTTGGACGGCCACACCTTGGTGACCAGGAAGACCTGGTCGCGGCAATCGGCAACGGCGTCGCCGACGACCTCTTCGGCGCCTCCCGCGGAATAGAATTCTGCAGTGTCGATCAGAGTCATGCCAAGGGAGACACCCAACCGCAGGGCTTCGACCTCCCGCGACCGGTTCCGCCGCGAGAGGCCCACACCCCACGTCCCCTGTCCGATCACGGCAACGGTGCGTTGCGTGCCCGGAACCACCACCTGCCGCATTCCCCTATGCTACCCCGAGGCCGCCGCGACTGTCCTCCCCCGGCCCTTGTGTCCTTGGCATCCTTCATCGAGGCGACCTGCGGCGCCTCCGGTGCCGCGGTGTCCACGACCAGTACGTCGTGCCATCGCGAGAGAGGGCCGCGCACAAGCGTCTGGCCGATGCATCCGGCGCCGTCCGCGGCGACGACCAAAGATACGGCCTCCCCGGTCGCGGCAGACCCAAACGACTTGCCTGCGCCGAAGCTTGGCTCCGGCGGGCCGGAAGTCCTGTGCGTCGCCGGCATGCGCGATGTGGGCAGTGGCCTGCCCGTGCGGCCGGCGTGGGCGCACCTCCCGGACGACGGGGCCGATACAGGGCCCCGCCCGTCACCCCGGTACCCGTCGGTCCAAAGGCCCGGGCGATCGTCCGGGTTGGGGTGCGGGACAGGCCTCCCCAGACCCGTGGGGATTTGCAAGGAAACCCCGCTCCCCGAGCTTGCGCCGCAACTGTTCGAAGGCGATGCCGTGCTGCCTGGCGATCGCCGAGGCGAAGCTCTGCCCACGCGGCGGGCCCGGGACGATGTGGAACGTGGGGCGTGGTTCCCCGTCATCGCGCTCCGCCGGGTCCGGCGCCGCTGGCGGCCCAGCTGAGTCTTCGCCTGGCCGGCGGATGATGATGGGGTCGGGGCCCTGGGGCTCGCCGGCATCGAGGACCCCTGCGACCAGGCTGGCCACGGGGCTGTCCGCTTCCTGCACCGAGGCGTTGATCTTCGGGGTGGATGCCGCCAAGTCGTGGAGGTGGGTGGCGTAGATGCAGCGGGCGCCGAGCAGACGGAAGCCGCGCACCGCGTCGGTGGCCAGTCCCAGGGCTTCGATCTGGCTGGTGCCGGCCAATACCTCATTGAGTAGCACCAGGCTGTGCGGTGTCGCTTCGCCAAAGACTTCGGCCAGGCGTTCGGCCTCCTCGTCCAAGCGGCCCTCACCGGGTTTGGCGGTCTCCGGGGCCAGGAAATGGGTGATGACACTGTCCACAGGGGAGATGCGCGCCGCATTGCCCGGGACCGGGAGGCCAGCCGCAAAGAGGATGTGGCAGAGGCCGACGGCGCGCAGGAAGGTGGTCTTGCCGCCGCGGTTGGGCCCCGTGAGGATCCAGATGCGCCCGCTTTCGCCGTCAAAGGTAATGTCGCTCGGCACGATGCGCTTGGCCCCCGGGGTCCGTTCCGCGAGCAGCCGCAGTGCCAGGGCGATGTTGTACCCGCCCTGTACGTGGCATGAGCGTTCGGTCGGGGGGGCAACCTCCGGCTGGCAGAGGGGAAGGCCCGCCGCCCGCAGGCGTGCCACCAGAGCGGCGGCGCCGATATAAAAGGCGCACTCCGGCTCCAGATGCGTCAGCTTTGCGGCGGCCACGGCGTTGAACTTTTCTAGGGCCGACAGGGCCGGACCGGCGGTGGCCTCCAACAGGGCGCGCAGATCCCGGAAGAGCACGTTGTCCTGGTTGTGGATGTTCACCGGATCGGCTCGGCGCAGCGGAGTGACCGCCCGGCCCTCGGGGTCCGCCCCGTGAAAGAGCCGGCCGAGCATCGATCCCCGCCCCGCGGTGCGCGGCCCGACGGAGAGGATCGCCGCAGATTCCGGTTCCCAGGACGGCTTGAGGTTGATGGCGATCGTGATGCACTCCCCCTGCTTGATCCGGTCCCGCAGTGGGGGGAGCCCCTCTTGGAGGGCTCGGAACGTCGGGCTCTCCATCTCCTCGGTCAGGCCGCCCTGCAGTGCGCGCAAACCCTGCGACCGGGGAGACGCCTCGATCAGGGCAGCCCGGAGTTCCGTCACCGCGCGCACGTAAAGGGACAGGTCCGTCAGGCGGCGGGTGAGTTCGAGGATGCCCCAATCGTCTTCGTGCGGCCCTGTGGGGTCGGCCTTGCGGCCGAGTTCTGCCAGCAGGGGGAGGATCGCGGCCAAGCGGCTCGCCAACCGCGCGTCGGTTGCCACGTCCTCCAGGATCTCCTGGCGGTAGGTGATGGTCGGCCCGTCCGTTCCGACCTCCGTCACCACGTTCCACACCATCGCCTCTCGTCTCCGGTCGTGGCCGGCGAGGGCGCGGACCAGTTCACCCACATCGAGGTCGGCGCACGCGGTCGGCGTGAGTCGGACACCCGAACGGGGCTGCTGTGCACCCCCGGGCCAGAGCAGGCTGAAGGACTGGAGGGTCACCGCACATCCCCTTCCCGTCGACCGAGGCGGCATGCACCTTTGGAGCCCATTCCTGTCGGGTGGACATGTGGATCTCCCGATTATGGTTCTCGCCGCCCCGTCCCATTCCCCTGTCGTGTCCGGTCCACTGGCACGGGTGCCAAGAGCAGGATTCGCGTGTCGAAGGCGGAAAGACGCGGTCGCGGATACCGGATGGCGGCTACAGACGGGCCCGGTGGGAAACTATGGCCGGTGGCGGGCCTGGCGGCGCGGGCGACCATGTCGTTGTGGCCGCCGGGATACGCCAGCGGTGATCTGACGGCGTCTGCCCCGTCAGAACCGGAGCCCAACGCCAGGGCGGCGCCGGTCCGCCGCCCTGGCGAATGGTCGAGGATGGCCATTCCGGTTGCCGCAAGGAACCGAGGGCCGGCGGCGGCGCCCGCCGCGTGTGCCGCGCCCCGAGGGGGTTGCCCGCCCTGAATTGGCACCGCCGGATTCTGATATTGCTCATTGTCCTTGGCCTCGCGAGCGGTCTTCCCGACCTCGCGGCCCGCATCTCCACCGAACAGGCGAACAACCGTGTGGAACTGGTGGCCGACGAGGCGAGTTTCGTCCAGTTGGCCGACCAGAGCGGGATGGCGCCGGCCACTCTGCTGCGCCGGCTCAAGGCCGTGGGAGTCCAGGGGCTCGGAGTCCCGGAGGAGACCCTGGCCTCCCTCGACCAGGAGGGCAAGGTCACGGTGCTCTCCGGCGCTGCCTGGATCGACGCTCGCCGCGCCGCCGGAGTGATGAATTCGTCCAAGCTGAGCATTGATCCCCTTTCCACCTATGTGCTCCTGCCGGCGGGCAAGGCGGACCTGCCGCTGCGTTCGTTCATTGTCTCCGGCCTGAACGCTTCGCTCGCCGCAGGGGTGACCGTGGTCCAGCGACTTGTCGGGCCGGAACTGGCGATCAGTATCGCCGAGCCGCCGAGCGCGGTGGAGTATCTGCCCCTCGGTTTCCCGCCGCAGGCCTTCGCCCTGGCCCGGTCGGTCGGCATGGATGCGGTGCCCCGGCCGGAAGGTACGGCAACCGGGTACAGTGCCGCCGCCGTCAAGAATCTCTTTGCCCAGATCGCGTCGGCGGGTGTGCCGGTGCATACCGTACTGTTCGCCGGGACCTCCACCACGCCCGTGCCTGGGTATCCGCGTCAGTTGGGCATGGTGGCGAAACTGCTACTCGCGTCCGGCTGGAACCTGGGTGTGCTGGAGGACGCCTCGCAACTCACCAACGTAAACCAGCCCGGAACACTCCAGTTGAACAACCTCATGAACCAGCAGACCGTGCGCGTTTACAGCGTGCCGCCGTGGCTGCTCACGCAATACCGGCACAGCGAGGCCGTCACTTCGCTGGTGGGGAGCGTCATCGAGCGGAACCTGCGCATCCTCTACCTGCATCCGATTCCCTCAGGAGCCCATCGCGTGGAGCGCACGATCTCCCTGTATCAGGACGTGGTGCGGGTGCTGCAGGCGGACGGCATGCGCATCGCGCCCCCCCGGCCGTTCGCGGTGCTGCGGGTACACACCACGCAACGGGTCCTGCAGAGCCTTGCCGTGGTAGCCGCCGGCCTATGGTTGTTGGAACTTTTGTTCCCCGGCATCCGGCGGTTCGGCTACCAGCCTCTGGCGGTGCTCGGCACATTGGTGGCACTCTTGGCCGTCGGCAGTAAAACGCTGTCGGTGGAATTGGTGGGTATGGCGGCCGCATCCGTGTCCGGCGGTCTGGCCATGTACTACCTCGCCAACCTCTGGCATCGCTGGCGTTGGCCTCGACGGCTGCCTTCGTTCGGCGCCGTCTGGGGGCGGGGTGTGCTGGCGATGCTGACCACGGCGGGGATTACCTTTCTTGGCGCGCTGCTCATCGCCACGCTGCTCGGCGATACGCCACACATCCTCGATTGGCAGTACTTTCGCGGGGTCAAGGTGACGTATCTCGGGATTCCCTTCCTCGCCTTTCTGGCCTTCTGTGCGGCAGTCGGTTTCAGTGACGAGGCGCGCCGCGGACTCTGGCCACAGGTGCTCTGGCTGGGGAAGCAGCCGGTTAATTACCGCCAGGTGGCGGCCTACCTGCTGGTGGCGGTCATCGGCGCCATCTACCTGATTCGCAGTGGTAACGTCAGCGTGGCCTACGTGCCCGGCATCGAGATCAGGATGCGCGACTTCCTGGAGAGCCATCTGACCTTCCGGCCCCGGGAGAAGGAGTTCCTGGTCGGCTATCCGTCGCTGCTCATGGCGATGCTGTTCGCCGGCCGCCGCCACCGTTGGGCGTTCCTCTTCTTCCTGGTGGGGGCCAGCGTGTCACAGGTCTCGCTGGTGGACACCTTCGAGCACATCCGCACACCGTTCATGCATTCCCTGCTGCGGGAGATCTATGGCTGGACCTTGGGGCTGTTGACCGCCACCATCTCCCTGTTCGTGGCCTGGTGCGCCTTCCGGCTCTGGGACCGGCAGTGGGGGAAGGGATTACCCCCCGCCACGGAGCCCGAACCCGGTTCACCGCCGTCCTGAGTTGCATCCTCGCGGCGAGGCCGGCACGCCCGCAGATGCATTGCAGGACTGTTCGGCGGCGGCGCGCGGCGAGATGGGGGGCGGAGCGGCTGGCGCGGATCGTGGTGTCCGGGTACTACGGGTTCGGCAACGCGGGGGATGAGATCATCCTCCGCGTGTTGCTGCGCGCCCTCGACGGACATGACGTCGTTGTGCTCTCCGCAGATCCTGCGGCGACACGGCGCGACCATTGCGTGGCGGCGGCCGGGCGGACGCGGCCGGCGACAGTACTCCGGTTGCTGGCTGCCTGCGACCTCCTGGTGTCCGGCGGTGGAGGCCTGCTGCAGGACGCCACAGGTCCCGGCAGTGTGCCCTATTACTTGGGAGTGATCGCAGCCGCCCGGTCTCTGCGTAAGCCTTTCATGATTTACGCGCAGGGCATCGGGCCTCTCCGTGCCGCCTGGGCCCGTGCCGGACTGCGGTTGTTGCGCGGGGCCGCGGCGGTCACCGTGCGCGACACGGAATCCGCGGAGTATCTGCAACGGGCAGGGGTGCGCCAGGTCGAGGTCACCGCGGACGCTGTGCTTTCTCTCCCCCGGCCCAGTCCCCTGGGCGGGGTGCCTCCCGAACTGAGGGCGGCCGGCGTCCTTCCCGGCGAGACGGTGCTGGCGATTGCGCCGCGGCCTCACTCCGATACGCAATTGGCCGTGGAACTGGCTGTTGCTGCCGAAGCCCTCGCCGAAAGGCTGCCGGCCCGAGTGGTGCTGGTGCCCATGCAGTACTCCGAGGACACCGCGGCCTGCGCCGCCGTGGCCGCGGCGATGCGCCGCCCTCCCGTGGTCCTCTCCCGTCGCATCGAGGCGCCGCGCTATGCGGAGGTGTTCGCCGGGTTCCATCTGGTGCTCGGGATGCGGCTGCACGCGCTCATCCTCGCGGCGTTAGCCCGCATCCCCGCCATTGGGTTGAGTTATGACCCCAAGATTCAAGCCTTCCTGCGCGGCTTGGGTCGCGGCGACTGCGAGTTGGGACTTGACGCGCGCGCCGCAGAGATCGTCTCTCGGGTGGAGGCGGTCTTTCCGCAGACCCCCGCGGCGGCCTCCGATCTGGACGCCGTGGTCCGGCGGCTGCAGGTGGCGGCGCGGCGCAATGACGAACGGCTGCGGGAACTGCTGCCCGCCCCGCGGGGAGGCGCACCGCAGGGTAGACAGGATGCGCGACGGATTTGACCGTTCGTGAAGGGGTGTCGTTCGGGTTGCTGGCTGTGCGGATTCCCCTGCATTCGCCGTCGATATCCGCAGGAATAGCCGGTCCGTCGTCGAACGCGGGTCGATCAGGGGCACTTGGGCTGCCCTGGGGATGTTCGCGGGAAGGGATGAACAGCCCATCGTCAGCCTGAAGGGTGTCTCCAAGGTCTATCCCCCGTCCACGGCTGCCTTGACGGATGTGGACCTGGAGATCGAGCGGGGCGAATTCGTTTTTCTCATCGGGCCCAGTGGATCGGGCAAATCCACGCTCTTGCGGTTGCTCTACCGGGAGGAGCAGGCAACCAAGGGACGGATTGTGGTTAACAATCGGGACGTGACCGCGATGGGGCCGTCCGATGTCCCTTTCCTGCGCCGCCAACTCGGAGTTGTCTTTCAAGACTTCAAACTCCTCCCGCGCAAGACGGTGGCGGAGAACATCGCCTTCCCGCTTGTGGTGTCCGAATTCTCCGCCCGGGCCATCCGCCTTCGGGTGGCGCAACTGCTGGAGATTGTCGGTTTGAAGGATCGCCGCCACGCCCTGCCCGCCGAACTTTCCGGCGGTGAGCAGCAGCGGGCGGCTTTGGCCCGGGCGATCGTCAACAACCCGGTCCTGCTGATCGCCGATGAACCGACTGGCAACCTCGATCCGGAGACCTCTCGGGGCATCACGCAACTCTTGGCGGAAATCAACTTCCGCGGGACGACTGTAATCGTCGCAACGCACTCCGAGGTCATGGTCAACGCGCTGCGTCGCCGCGTCGTGGCCATCGAGGGCGGGATGATCGTGCGGGATCAGGCGCGCGCTGCCTACCGCGATGCGGACGCGGGTCCTGCAGCCCAACCGGACCGCCGTCTGGTGGCGTCCGGAGCCGCCCCTGCTGCGGCGGCCGCGTGGCCCGGCCGTGGATCCCGCAGGGGATAAGGGGGGGCGACAGTCTCCTCCCGTCCCCCCGCCCGCTCGCGTGCGCGTGTCCCCTCACGGGTCCCGCGCGGCCGGTGTTTGGACCCTTGAAGCGGGCGGCAGTACCCGGTCCCGTTGGTCGCGGGAGTCGGCGGGGGCGTATGGATGAAGTGTTGCCCGTCGCCTGGGAAGCCGCCGGGGCGCCGCGGTGGCGGTCAGCGTGTGGAACCCACCCTGCCGGGTTGAGCATAGTTCCGCCGTCAGGTGTCGTCGGGTCTCGGAGTGCACACTGTTGTCGGCGCTCAGCGCGCCGGAACAAAGTTTGGTGGACGCGTCACCAGGTGTGTGGGCGGGGACGCGGTGTCGGTTGGTTGCGTCCACCTGTGCCGTCTGATCCCTCCAGGCGCCTGGGGCCTTCGGCTTGATCCCTCCGGGCGCCTCAGACCCCAGGACGCTGCGGGTGTTCCGCAGCGTCCGGCTTCCGGCATCCGGTTTCGGACCGACGTTGTGGCTGCGCAGAAGCGGCCTGCCACGCCGGCCACCTCGGCAGCGGGCCAACCATGGCGCCGTGCGCTCTGTCCGGGCCACAGGGGGGATAGGAGTCTTGCGGCTGCGCACCTTGGCCCACCTCTCCGGCGAGGCGGTCGCCAGCGTCCGGGACAACAGCCTGCTCAGCATCGCTGCGGTCAGTACGGTGGCCATCTCACTGTTGGTTCTATCCATCGTGACGCTGCTCGCCGTCAACATGCAGCATCTGGCGGCGGTTCTCAACGCCCAGGTCCAGATTGTGGCCTATCTCGATCCCGCTCCGGCGGTGGGCGGGGGTGCAGCGCTCGGCTCGTGCCAGGCGGCGCCGTCGTCCACCGCGGCCACGGGGAACAGCTCCGCGACGGTTCCGACCGCCGCCGCAGCATCCAGCGGTGCCGTTTCTGCAGCGGGTGCCGCCAGCGCGTCCACATCCCCCAGTACGCCCTCCGCCGAGGAGCAGACCGTCATCGGGCAGATTGAGGCGCTGCCGGGTGTGACCAAGGTGCAATTCGTCAGTAAACAACAGGCCTTGAACACCTTGGTTTCCGAACTTCCAAACGGGGCGGGGCTCATCCGGGGTATCGGGACGGACAACCCCCTGCCGGATTACGTCAACATCTTCGTCGCCGATCCGCAGCTGGTGGCGGGAGTGGCGGGGCAGGTGGCGTCGATGCCTGGTGTGAGCTGTGTGCGCAACGACCAGCAGTATGTCAATGATCTCTTCGGCTTCACCCAGTCCCTGCGCTACGTCGGTATCTTCCTCATCGCGGCGCTTGCGCTGACCACCCTCGTCGTCATCGGGAACACGGTGCGCGTCGCCGTGTACGCCCGTCGGGACCAGATCGGCATCATGAAGCTTGTGGGCGCCACTGACAGCTTCATCCGGCTTCCCTTCTTCATCGAGGGGGCCATCCTCGGCCTGATCGGCGCGCTGGTGAGCGGGCTGCTGGTGGCCTGGGGCTACGGGTGGGTGCAGCGGATCGCCGCTGCCAATATGCCCTTCCTCCCTCTGCTGCCGGCACAAGCCCTGACAGCGCGCCTGCTGGAGGGACTAGCCCTGGGCGGATTGCTGCTCGGGGCCCTGGGGAGCGCGATCTCAGTGCGGCGGCATCTCAACGTCTGAACTGTGGCCCCCGTGTGTTGGTCCCGGCGGCGCCGATCTGGGCCCTCGTTGCCGGACATCGTCCGCGACTACTGAATCCGTGGGACGCGCCATACAATAGTCCGTTCGTCCCGGGCGCCCCATAGGAAGGGGTGGGCACTGGGTGATTTCACGGCGGACTGCCTTCCTCGGCGGGCTAGTTCTGGTGCTGCTGTCATGCGTTGCCACCTGGGGCGCGACCACGGGGGCGTATGCCGGCCGGGCTGGCGTGTGTACCGGGTTGCGCGCCCTGGATCGCGCGCCCGGATTCGGCAACCTGGTACGGGTCCTGGCGCTGATCCAGGGCCAATATGTTCAGACGCCCGACATGGCCAGGGTTGATCAGGCTGCGCTGCGGGCAGCCGTGGCCAGCCTCGGCGACCCATACTCCGGGTATCTCACGCCCGCGGATTACCAGGCCGTACGGAGTAGCTCGAGTGGTCGGTACAGCGGGATTGGGATCGAGGTGGAGGCGGGCAGCACCGGTCCTGTGGTGACCCGGGTCTTCCGCGGCAGCCCGGCGGCGACCACTGCGTACGACGGGGAGGCGCCCGGGATTGCACCTGGCCTGCGGCCCGGCGACCGCGTGGTCGCGGTCGACGGGGTTCCGGTCACTCGGCTCGATCTGGCGGCGGTCCGCGCCCGCATCGCCGGCGCGGCGGGCACTCAGGTGCGCATCGAGGTGCAGCGCTCCGTGGCCGCAGGCCCGGCGCCGCTGCCCGCCGCGGCAGGCCTGCCCGCAGCCGGGCGCACGGGCGTGCCCGTTCCGGTGCCTGCGGCGGAGGAGCCCGGCGTCCTCTTGACCTTTACGTTGACGCGCCGTCCGGTGGATGTGCAGACGGTTGCGTGGAAGATGCTTGGCGGTGGCGTGGGATATCTGGGCATCGAGATGTTCAACGCGCAGACGCCGGGCGAGGTGGCGTCCGGCCTCGCGGCGCTGCGCGCCGCCGGGGCCCACCGGTTGGTGCTCGATCTGCGCAACAATCCCGGCGGGGTGCTGGGCGCGGCTGTGGAGGTCTCCAGGTACTTCCTTCCAGGCGGCGTGGTCGCCTACCTGCAACCGCGGAGCGGTGCGCGTGTGGCGTTCGACGTGCCTTCCCCGCGCCCGTTGAGCATGCCCTTCGCCGTGCTGATCAACCGCAACACGGCTTCTGCGGCGGAGTTGCTGGCGGGCGCGATCCAGGACGACCATGCGGCGCCGCTGATCGGGGAGCAAAGCTTCGGCAAAGGGGTCGTGCAGCGGGTCTTTCCACTATCGGGTGGCGCAGCGCTCAAGCTCACGGTGGCCCGGTACGAGACCCCCAAGGGGAGAGACCTCGGGGGCAAGGGGCTGACGCCGAACATGGTCGTCGCCTTCCCGGGCGCGAGTTCCACCACCCTCGGCGATCCGGCGACGGATCCGCAACTTGCGGTGGCGATCGCCCGGCTGGAGGGCCGGTCGGCGGCGTGAGTGATTGTGCACGAATCGTTGATGACGGTCGGCCGGCTGGCCATGAACCGGACCATATCCCCGTGGGCGGCGGGTTCGCCGCCTGCAGTGGTCTCCGCGCAGTCCTTGCTGCGCCTGTAACGGCGGCCACGCCCGTTCCAGTACTGCAATCAGGGTTGTTTCCCTATCGGGCTCAGCACAGCGGAACAAACGCCTGACGCTGTAGGAATGTCCCCCTCCGGGCTAATCAGAAAATCTAGACGAAACCTGAACACGGAGCGCCGTCTTCCGCACGGGCCGCCGTACATGAGGGTAGTAGGCTTCCCACCGAGGGCCGGGGGACACGGGGGTGGGCACGATGCGGCTCACGGTGGCGGCGGAGCAGGAGCCCACGCGGCAGCGGCTCGCCCGCCTGCCCCGACCGGTCCGTCTGCTGGTATTCGCCTGCGGGGCGGGCTGTGCGCCGTGCAGGGAGACCGAGCAACTGGTGCATGAAATCGCGGATGTGGTGTCCGAGGTGCAGATGGTTGGCGAAGGCGACGCGGCGGCGATCCACGGCGTCGACCAGCGCCCCGCGCTGGCCGTACGCGCCCCGGATGTTTCAGCAGTCTGAGGAGGTGGATGACGATGGGAGTGGCACGGTTCTTCGCCAGCGTGGGGGGAAGGTGGCTGCGCGCAGCCGCCGGTGTGGTGTTCTTGGTCCTCGGTTACCTGGGTGCCCCGTGGTGGGTCCCGGCCATCGGGGTGGTGCTGATCCTTGTGGCGCTGCTCAACGTCTGCGGTCTGGCGGTGCTGTTCGGCGGTCCGTTCAACGGACGCGCCGTGCAGCGCGCCAAGTGAGTCGTCCCCCCCCGGGGGGGGCGGTCCCTGGCGCCGTCCCGGCGCTGGAACCGCGGGCGGACTTGGTGCGCGAAGGGAGGCTGAGGATTGTGATGGGATGGAATGGATGGGGCGGACGGCTGGCGCCGCATACATGGGTGTGGCTGGCAGCCTTCCATGTCGCGTTCGGGGTGGTGGTGCTCGGCACAGTACTGTATCTGGCCTGGCGCTTCCTGCGTGCGTACGAGGCGCATGGCCGGCGGTAGATCTGACAGACCTTGCACCGGACGCAGGCGATGGCGCGTTGGCGGTGACGGATTCCGTCACCGCCAACGCCTCTATTCGAAGATGCGCCTGTCGGCCTCGGCCGGTTCGTTGCCTCCATCCGGTCAGGGCTTGGCCTAAGACCAGCCGGTTCATATGTGGCGCTCTGCTCAGGCTACGGCGGCCAGCGTCCGGTGCAGCACGCCTTCAGCTGTGTCCCCGGCCATCACCTCCGGGTTCCGGCGCAGGTCTTCGAGCAGATCGGTGGCCTCCTCTGCATCAGCATGCGGCGATGCCTCGCCAGCCGGAGAGAGGGCTGCGTCGGCGGCCGCCGAAATGGCCGATACGACCTTGCGGGGCACGGTTCGCGGCAGCGGCCCGCCCAGCAGAAGGAGCGCGAGCCGGCGCTCACGGCTGGCAGCCGGAGCGTGCGGCGCCGGTGGAGAGGAGCGCGGTGCCTGTTGGGAGCCATCCGACGCGTCGAGGCCTTCCACATCGACTGGGGCAGGGGGCGGAGCGCGTGGGTCCGCGTCTGGGACGACGCGGGCAGATCTGGTCTGGGCGAGGCCAGCCCCATGGCGGGCGGCGACGCCGCGCTGACCATCGTGGCGGGGCCCTGCGCCGCCGCATTGCTGGGTGCCGATCCCCTCGACCACGCCGTGATCCACGACCGCCTCTTCCACCGGCTCGCCAAGTTGGGACCGGACGGCGCCTTCGCGGCCGCTCTCGCCGCTATCGACATCGCGCTCTGGGACCTCAAGGGTCAGACGCTCGGCCAACCGATCTACAAGCTGTTGGGCGGGGCATGGCGGACAGAGTTGCCGTTTTACGCCTCTGTCGGTGGCAATGCCGGGCGCGGTCCGGATGAGGTCTGTCGAGCCGTCGAACGCTGGCTAGCGCTCTCGCCCGCCCTGGTCAAGATCCGCCTCGACGCGGACCGAACGCGGCGCGACCAGGACCTGGAGGGCGACGCGGAGCGCATCCGCGCGGTCCGTCGTCTTCTGGGCGACGGCTTTCCCCTCGCTTTCGACGCAAACAACAACTACTCGGTGCAGGGCGCCATCCGCATCGGCCGGTTGCTGGAGGACCTCGGCTGCGCCTGGTTCGAGGAGCCAGTCCAGCACTACCATCTCGATGCCTTCGAAAAGGTCGCCTCCGCTTTGGATATTCCGGTCGCCGCAGGCGAGCAGGAGTATACGCTCCAGGGCGTGCGGAGGCTGATCGACGCCGGGGTGGCCATCGTGCAGCCCGACATCGTCAAGACCGGAGGGTTCACCGGGATGGTTCGCATGGCAGCGCTGACCGGCGCGTACGGCGTCGACCTGGTCCCCCACCAGACCCAGCCCGCCGTCGGCCACACCGCTAACCTGCACTTCGTTGCCGCGCTGGCCCACGCGCACCATCCGTGCGAGTGGAACGATCCGTCCCGGACGCAGGACGCGGTGTTCCGCGATCCCGTGCGCCCGCACGACGGCCGGTTCCGGCTGAATGACCTGCCCGGTCTTGGTCTCCAGGTGGACGAAGGCGCGCTTCAGGCGCGCCTTCGTCCATGGCCGGGGGGAAACACTGCTGCCCGCTGACATCATGGTTTATTGCCTGAACAATGTCGAGCTAGCCCATTCTGGGTGCTATGATGGGTCCATCTAACAGGGTGGAGGACAGTACTGGGCACTGTCCTCCACCCTGGGAGCCGGTGGAGCCAGCGACGCTCCGGAACATCGGCTCATCGGTCGGAAGGACGGCCCCAAGGGGCGTGAACGCACGGGCAGGCCCGGTTCTCCGCTTCATGGGTCCCCGCTCCCGTCCAGGCTTTGCCAGGACTTGATGGACGCGCCGCTAGAGACGGACGTGCACAAGGACGGGCAACTGGCGGAGCAGGTGCCAGGCGATGATGGCCACGACCACCTTGACCACCCAGTGGATCACGGCCGGGGCCTTGGAATCGACGATGGCCTCGGCGCGGAAGTAGATGCCGATCACGGCGGCGGCGACGATCAGCAGGACGCTCCATAGGTCCATCCGTGCCAGGTCCAACGACATGTTCATCCTCCGTCGGGGCGCACGGGTGCAAGCAGCTCGCGTGCCGCTTCGTTCACCATCCGGGGCAGGTTCGGGCGGGAGGCGGCGGAACCCTTCCGGAGGGGTGTGGCGTGATGGGGCAGGGTGTGGTGCCGGTGCGCCTCCGGGCGGCGCTCGATGCCCTCGTCGCCGAGGCGGCCGCCGCAGGCGGCGAAATGGCCCTTGTGGTCCGGCACCTCGATCGGGCGGAGCGCCTTGAGCAGGGGGCCGAGGTGCCCTTCAAGGCCGCCAGCACAATCAAGCTGCCGATCCTGGTCGCGCTGTATGATGCGGCGTCCCGGGGGCGACTGCGGCTCGATGCGCAGGTGCGGCTTCGTTCGGAGGACCAAGTCACAGGATCGGGCGTTCTGCAGGTGCTCTCGCCAGGCGTACGCCTGTCACTGCGGGACCTGGCGGAGTTGATGATTGTCGTCAGTGACAACACCGCGACCAACATGCTGCTCGACCACCTTGGGGTCCTGGAGGTCAACGCCTGCATCGAGGCCCTTGGGCTGCGCGGGACGCGGGTCGTCCGACCGCTGCAGGTGATCCCTGCAGGTGCGATTGGCTCCAATACCGTCACCGCGGTCGACCTCGCCGACCTTCTGGTACTCATTGCCCGCGGGCAGGCGGTGTCCTGGGAGGCCAGCCGCCGGATGGTGGCCACGCTGAAACGCCAACAGATCAACGACGCCCTGCCGGCCCTCCTGCCGGATCCCGAGGACGGGCCGGAGCCGCTGCTGGGGGCGGTCCCGGCGTGGGAGATGGCGCATAAGACCGGCGGCATCAGCGGGTATCAGCACGACGTGGGAATCCTTTACCTGCCCGGCCAGACTATCGTCGTCTGTGTCCTGACCCGCGGCTGCGGTACCGCTGCGGCCGCCCGGCAGCTCATCGCGCGGGTGGGGCGGGCGGTGTGGGAGGCATATGCGGGCGTGGGTGCGTAGCCCAGGGGGCTGTGGGACACGGCCGCCCGTTTGCAGCGTCGTCCCCGTGCTGCAATCAGGGATGCGGCTTCATCCACTGTGCGCTGTGGTTGCCGTGGTCGGCCCCTCGCCACATCCGCTGGAGGTGTACCCGAAGCCTGATTGCAGCGCTAGGTGGGGCTGTGGCCAGAGTCCGCTTTTTGCGCAGCCGCTGCTCCGCATTCCCTTGTCCCCCCGAGGGTTCACGGTTCACAGTCGGTGTGGAAACCGACCTTTGGCATCGCCGCCCCAGCGTACAGGGCATCGTGCGTCGGGGGCGATGGCATGAACATGGCACCGGAGTCTGGAGGCGTGGGGCCGCTGCCGCGGTATGGGCGGTCATCCGGCGGATCGCGCACGCCTCCGCATCGCGCACCGTTGTAAGGAGGTCGAGACCATGCCTGTCGTTTCCGCAGACCGTCTGCGGAGGATCGCCCAAGACACCCTGACTGCGCTGGGCACGCCGTCCGCCGCGGCTGCGGCCGTTGCGGACGGCATTGTCGACGCCGCCCTGATGGGGCTCGACTCGCACGGTGCCATCCGCATCCCGCAATATGTCCGGGCCGTCCTGGACGGGCTGGTCGACCCTCGGGCCGAGCCGGTGATCGAGCGTGAGGACGGCGGCGTGATCGCTGTGGACGGGCGATGTGCCTTCGGCCAAGTGGTCGCGGGGTTCGCGCTCGAACTGATGATCGACCGCCTCGCCAGGGGGCCGCACCGGCTTGTGGCGGTCACCGCGCACCACGCCTCCCATGTCGGGCGCGTGGGCGCATATGTGCAGCGATTGGCCGACCGGGGCTACATTGGCATCGCCATGGTGAACAACCACGGGTCGCGCCCCTGGGTCGCGCCCTTCGGCGGGCGGGAGAAGCGCCTGTCGACTAACCCGATCGCCTGCGCCGTGCCCCGTCCAGGCCGCGATCCGCTCCTGGTCGACCTGACCACCAGCGCCACCGCCGAGGGGAAGGTCCGGCTGCTGCGCAACCGCGGGGAGTCCGCCCCCGAGGGTTGGCTGATCGATGCGGCCGGGCGGCCGACGCGGGATCCGAACGCCCTCTACGGCCCGCCGCCGGGCGCCCTACTGCCCCTGGGCGGGATGACCATGGGACACAAGGGTTTCGGACTCAGTCTCGTGGTGGAGGTGCTGGCCGGAGCACTCTCTGGCGCCGGCTGCACCCGGCCGGGTGCAGATTGGCCTGGGAACGGCTTCTTCTGTCTCGGGCTCGACCCCGCGGGCTTTCAACCGGCGTCCGCGATCGAGGCGGCAGTGGAGGGCCTCATCCGCGACGTGAAGGATACGCCGCTCGCGGAGGGCTTCACGGAGATCCTGATCCCCGGGGAGCCGGAGTTCCGTACGCGCGTTCGGCGCGCCGCGGAGGGAATCCCGCTGGATGAGGAGACCTGGCGCCAGATCGCCGCCGCGGCGGAAGGCTGCGGTGTGCCGCTGGGGGATGCGGGGGCGACGGTGTGACGGTGGCCTTGCATCCCTTGACGCGCCACCGCATGCGGAGGGTGCGGCGGCGCGTCAAGGGGTGGGGGCTGGGGCACGTGCGCCGATCCGGCGGTCGTCGTCAGGGCGTGCACGGCCCCGGGGATGACGGCCGTGGCAGCGGTCGACAGGCAGACCGCGGTGGCTGTGGCGCAGGGCTTCGGTGAGGGGGTCCTGCCGTCCCCCCTGGACCTTGTGGTTGTCACCCCCGGCGCCAGGGGGCGAGGACATTGGCTGACCGCCGGTGGAGGAGGTCTTCAGGCGGTTCCCGCATTGCCGCCTGCCCCGCTACCGTATCCATTCCGCCGGATAGCGGTGCATCCGCAGGGGAGCGCGTCTGCCGCCGGAGAATTCCGGGCGCGGACCGTTGCGGCGACTATGTCGGACAGCCGCCGGGGGCCGGCGGCGGCAAGGGTGACACGATTGCCGAGGGAGAGTTCCTCTTCGGGAGCGCACGCGGGACAGACGGACGAGAGCCCAGCCCCGGTTTCGGAGGCGGAGGCTTCCGTTCCGGGATCCACGGCTGCGGGGCTCCCGCGGCGCGGTCGCCGGCGGTCTCCGGCGGCGACCGCGCCGGCCGTCGAGCTGGTGCCCCTTCTACCCCTGCGCACGGCCGTTGTCTTGCCGGGGGAGCAGGCGGTCCTGCCGGTCGGGCGTGGCCCGTCGGTTGCGGCAGTGCGCATGGCGCAGGGGCGGGACGGACGGCTGCTCCTGTGCCCGCAGCGCGATCCGGAGTGCGAGCGCCCAGCCGCGAGCGACCTGGAGGACGTTGGCACCGTAGCCCGGCTGGTCGAGGTCGAGCCGGAGGGGGCAGGGCTGCGCGTGGCCGTCGTCGGCCTCGGCCGGGCACGCTGGATCGCCCCGGTGGAGCAAGTTGGCCCCGACCTGCCGCTCCAAGGCGTGCTCACGGAGCCGGAGCGTCCGGAATGTGACGGTGGCGAGTTGGTGGAGGCGGCCCGGTGGCTCTGGCAGCAGGTGCGGACGGTCCCAGAGTTCCGCTCGGCCCAGGCGCCGGAGGCGGCTGGCCTGCCGCCGCTCCAACGGCCGGGGGCGTTGGCTGACGTGCTTGGGGCCCGGTTCCTGCAGCGGAGGCAGGACCGCCTGGAGTTGTTGCGCGCCTTTGACAGCACCGCCCGCCTGCAGGTCTTGCACCGGCTGGTCCTGCCGTCCCTGCCGCGGCCGGCGGCCGATCCGGATCTGGCCCGGCGCACGCTGCGGCAGATGCAGGAGGAACAACGTCGCTACGTCCTCCGCGAGCAGCTCAAGACCATCCGGCGCGAACTGGGTGAGGACCAGGACGCGGAGGTCGAGCGCTGGCGCCAAAGGCTGCAGGCCGAGCACCTGCCGCCGGCCGCCCTTGAGGCTGGGCTCCGCGAGGCGGCGCGGATGGAGCGCATGCCCCCCATGTCGGCTGAGGCGGCGATCGCCCGCTCGTACCTGGAATGGCTCGCGGAACTGCCGTGGGCGCGCCGGAGCACGGAGCGCGCCGATCTGGCGGCGGCCCGCCGCCTTCTCGATGCGCAGCACCACGGCCTGGAGGGTGTGAAGGAGCGGATCCTGGAGTATCTGGCGGTCCACATCCTGCACCAGATGCGGCTCGGGGCAGCGGCGAAGGGGCCGGAGGCCGGGGTCGACGGCGCAGCGGCAGCCGGCCCGCCCGGAGGCCCCGGGACGGCCCTCTGCCTGGCAGGACCGCCGGGGACGGGGAAGACCTCGCTCGCCCGCTCGATGGCGGAGGCCCTGGGGCGGCCGTTTGTGCGGGTGGCGCTGGGCGGCGTGCGGGACGAGGCGGAGATCCGCGGGCACCGCCGCACATACGTGGGGGCTCTCCCCGGGCGTATCCTCGCCGGCATCCGCCGCGCCGGCGCGTGCAACCCGGTGATGCTGCTAGACGAGATCGACAAACTCGGCGACGACGGGCGGGGGGACCCCGCCGCGGCGCTCCTGGAGGTACTGGATCCCGAGCAGCAGGCGGTGTTCAGCGACCACTACCTGGATGTGCCTTTCGACCTGTCCCAGGTGATGTTCATGGCCACCGCCAACGACCTCGGTGCCCTGCCGGCGGCGCTGCGCGACCGGCTGGAGGTCGTTGTGCTGCCGCCGTACACCGAGGAGGAGAAGGTGGCGATCGCACTGCATCACCTCCTCCCCAGGCAGATCGCGCTCCACGCCTTGCCGCTCGGTGTCCTTTCCGTCACGGACGCCGCGGTACGCGCCCTTGTCCGCGGCTACACGAGCGAGGCGGGTGTGCGTTCGTTGGACCGGCAGCTCGCCGCGCTGTGCCGCAAGGCTGCCCGCCAGGTGCTGGCCGACCCGGCAGCGCGGATGCACGTCACGGCGAACAACCTCGGGCGATGGCTCGGCCGGCCGTCAGGCGGCGATCTGGAGGGGGATGCGTAGCAGCGACGGGGGGGCCCGCCTCTTCTCCGGTCTGCCCAACCCCGCGCTGTGCCGCCGGTGACCAACCGCCCGCGCCCCAGGGGCTTCGACGGTGCCTCGGGCCGGCGGCCGCGACCCCGCAGGTGGCGCGGATGCAGGACGCGCTGACCCGCTCTGGACAGGAATCCGGCGCGTGGCGGCAACGGCGGAGCGGCACCGGACGTGTCGTGTGTGCCCTGGGAGCCTTCGTCCCGGGTCGTCCGGCCGGCGTTGCCGTCTGCGCGGGTCCTTCGCCGCGCAGGCCACGCCCGATCCCGCGGCCTGCGCCCGCTCCACCGCCGGCACCACTGCGAACTCCTCGGGTGACCCGGCACCGGAGGGTGCCGGCCCGTCGCGGGGGGCGGAGACCGAGCTGGATGGCCCGATCGACATCTTCGACGTGATCACGTTCGGCCGGACCGATCACATCGGCGAAATCCTCCCGCGGGATCCGGCGGCGCTGGAGCGGCCCCTCGCCCGATACGCGCCAGCGCGGGCGGAACCCTCTCGCCGGCTGGACCCCACGGACACGCCGATCGCGTTTGCGGTCGCCGCCGGTGCCGACCGCCGCCATGTAGCCCGGCCGCGCGGCTGTCTGGCGTTGCTCCGGATCCAAGACGAGCAGATCGCACTCGACCTCGGCAAAGTCCAAGCGGGATTCCTCCACGTCCCTCGGGGCAGGGTCGGGGCCGCGGGGTGCGGATGCCGACGGAAGCACGCCGGGGGCGGTCCCCCTATCATGAATACAGTCGCTTCAGCCGTTCCAGATCGAACGGCTCGGCCCGGCAGGCGTTGAAGATGCGCTGCTCGCGCTCGGCGACCCTGGCGACGGCTTCGTCCATCCGCGGCGCGATCTCCTCGGGGATGGTGGTGACGCCGTGCTTGTCCCCGTGCAGCAGGTCGCCCGAGGAGACCTCCAGCCCGGCGACGGCAACCGTGCCGCCGAAGTCCACCAGATGCACATAGGCGTGCGACACCAGCAGACAGGAGGCGAAGAAGTGGAAGTCCAGGGCATACACCTCGTCGACGTCGCGCACCCCGCCGTTGGTCACCGCGCCGACGCAGCCCAGGGCCCGGTGGATGTTGGCCTGTACCTCGCCCCAGTACGAGCCGACCGGGGTGGGGTCGAGGTCCTGAATGACGATCACGCGCGGGGCCGGGACGGTGAGCACGTAGTCCCAGAACTCGGCGCGCGAGGGCCCGCGCCGCCCGGTGTCCGGCTGGGCCGCGGAGATCGCGGCGGTCGCCGCGTAACCCACCATGGACGGAAGTTCTGGGTAGATGCAGCGGAGACCGGGGCCCATGAAGCCGCGGTTCCTGGGACGCACCTTGAACTCCTCGATCGCGTTGCAGACGGTCGGCGTGCTGTGCGCCTTCAGCCGCTCCAGCACCTCGGGCGATAGAGGCATGCCAAAGTCCTCCTTCACGGCGGAGAGGGAACGGATGCCGGATTCGCGGAGGCGTCTACTGGTCCTGTGTGCGGTGGCGGCTCGGCTGCCCCCGCCTTCGCCCTTGCGGCGATGCACTTATTACTGCTTATGCTTATGGGGATTCGCATTGACTTTTTTGAAGCCGTGCAGGCTTGCCATGAACAGTACGACCGGCCGGCGCGTGTGTCCTGCCGAAGCGGGCCCGGCGCGGTCCTGCCGGGGCGCCGCCCCTCGCGGGCCGACGCCCGCGCAGAGGTGGGCTATAATGCGCGCAGGCGTGCGCCGGGATGCGCCGCGACGACGGTCGCGGCCTAAAGCGCTCCGGCCTCGCGTACCTGAGCTTGCGCCTCCGGATGCCCGCAGCCCGTGTCGCCGACGCCCAAATTCCTCTCAACAAGCGTGGTGCGCCAACGTGGCAGACTTCCGCATGACCGCGCCGTTTGCGCCCTCGGGGCACCAGCCGCGCGCGATCGCCGACCTCACGGCCGCCTTCCGCCGCGGCGACCCGGCTGCGGTCCTGCTCGGCGTCACCGGGTCCGGCAAGACGGCGACCATGGCCTGGGTCATCGAGCAGTTGCAGCGCCCGACGTTGGTCATCGCTCACAACAAGACGCTGGCGGCGCAGCTCGCCGGGGAGTTCCGCGAGTTCTTCCCCGACAACGCCGTCGAGTACTTCGTCAGCTACTACGACTACTACCAGCCCGAGGCTTACATCGCCAGTAGCGACACCTACATCGAGAAGGACACGCTGCGCAACGAAGAGATCGACAAGCTGAGACACAGCGCGACCAGTTCCCTCTTTGAGCGCCGCGACGTGATCGTGGTGGCGTCGGTGTCCTGCATCTACGGTCTGGGCTCGCCCTCGGAGTACCGTGACCTGGTCTGCTCGCTGCGGGTGGGGCAGGAGTACCCGCGCCACCGCATCCTGCGCAAGCTTGTGGACATCCAATACAAGCGCAACGACGTGGAATTGTCCCGCGGCCACTTTCGCGTGCGCGGCGACGTCTTGGAGGTCTATCCGGCTGGCGCGACAGAGCGGGCCATTCGCGTGGAGCTCTTCGGGGACGAGATCACACGCCTTGCCGAGATCGACACGCTGACCGGCGAGGTGCTGGGTGAGCGGCAGCACGTGGCGATCTATCCCGCGACCCACTATGTGACGGGGCACGACAACCTGATGCGCGCGGCGGACGCGATCGAGGCGGAGCTGAACGCGCGGCTGAAAGAGTTCCGTGCCGACGACCGGCTGCTGGAGGCGCAGCGGTTGGAGCAGCGGACGCGCTACGACCTGGAGATGATGCGCGAGGTCGGCTTCTGCAGCGGAATCGAGAACTACAGCCGCCACCTGACCGGGCGCGCGGCTGGGGAGCCGCCCTTCACGCTCCTCGACTTCTTCCCGCCCGACTTCCTCTGCATCATTGATGAGTCGCACCAGAGTGTGCCGCAGATCGGGGCGATGTATGAGGGCGACCGCTCGCGCAAGTCGGAACTGGTGAGGTACGGGTTCCGGCTGCCGTCCGCGCTGGACAACCGGCCACTGACCTTCGCGGAGTTCGAGGAGCGCATCGGCCAGACGATGTTCGTGTCGGCGACGCCGGCGCAGTACGAGTTGCGGCGGGCCGCTGGTAACGTGGCGGAATTGATCGTGCGGCCGACGGGGTTGCTCGATCCGGAGGTCGAGGTCAAGCCGACGCGAGGGCAGATCGACGACCTGGTCGGGGAGATCCGCGCACGGGTGGCCAACAAGCAGCGGGTACTGGTGACCACGCTGACCAAGAAGATGGCGGAGCAGCTCACCGACTACCTGCGCGAAGTGGGCGTCGCGGTGCGCTACCTGCACTCCGAGGTCGACACGCTGGAGCGGATGCTGATCATCCGCGACCTGCGGCTTGGTGCCTTCGACGTGCTGGTGGGGATCAATCTGCTGCGCGAGGGCCTCGACCTGCCCGAGGTGAGCCTGGTGGCGATCCTGGATGCCGACAAGGAGGGGTTCCTCCGTTCCGAGCGCTCACTGATCCAGACGATGGGGCGCGCCGCCCGGCACCTGGAGGGGCGGGTCATCCTCTATGCCGACCGGATGACCGATTCGATGAAGGCGGCCATCGGCGAGACCGAGCGTCGGCGTGCGATCCAGGAGGCCTTCAACCGCGAGCACGGGATCACGCCGCGCAGTGTGCAGAAGGCCGTGCGCGACCTGATCGAGGCGACGCGTCCCGCCGGCGGGGACGGCAAGGGCGAGGCGGCCGAGCGGTCCGACGGGGTTTCCGATAAGGACCTGCCGGCGCTGATCCAGCGGCTGCGCAAGGAGATGAAGGAGGCCGCCAAGCAGCTCGACTTCGAGCGGGCCGCGGGGCTGCGGGACGCGGTGATCGAACTTGAGGCGCGTGCCCACGGAGGGCGCGCGCCATCCGGGGACACGCGCCAGACCGTGGGGAGCGCGCGGCAACGGTCCGACGGCACTGGGCGCACGGGCAAGGCGGAGGCGGCCGTGGGGGCGCGGAAGAACCGGCGGGCGCGGTAGGGAGCGGCTGCGGACTGCGCGGCGCCACGACAGGAGCCGCGAAACGTGAAGCGCGCGGGGCCCGGAAGGCGGGTGCGCCGTGGTGGCCACGTCCTCGGCTGACGGCGATTCTGCGGGGCGGCGTTCGCCGCGCGCACTGGCGCACATGACCAGAGATGATGAGCGGATCGTCGCACTATACGGCAATACCGGTTGCTTAGGGCCCGCACACACGGGCTCACGACCACATGTTGCGATGAGTGGATCCAACCGGCTACCAGGGATGGTGGGTCGTGCACCGACCGAGTGCGTATCCTAACGGCATTGCACTATACGGGCATACATACGCGTACGGTGAGACATCTTCCCTGACGAGCCTGGACGCATTAACATACTATCCCGAACTCCTCCAGGTGGCGGAACGACATCCGCACTCGTTGGCCGAGGCGCTCCGGTCCTGGCTTCTGACCAACTCCCAATTGGACCAACTGGCCAGCAGCCGGGTTGTCCGGACCTTTTTCGGCTTGCGCGAGTTGGCCCAAACCGGTGCCAGCGTGCCCGTGGCCGTTCGGCCCGGGCATACGCCGGGTTCGGGAAAGCGGGATCCAGGTCGCGTGAGAGCCGCCGGGTTCACCACCGCTCCCCTCCGCACCGGCAGGCGGATAGTCATGGATGCCCACCGCCGAAACGGGCCGAGGCCCGCCCGGTCCTCGGTGCCGTCATCCCCTCCATCCAGGAGAATACGCACGCTCTGCGTGAGGGGGGCGTCGTCCGCATCATCGCGCCCCGTACCCTGCGTGCGGAGGATGTGCAGCGGATCCACGCCCTGGTCGACCTATTGGTGGTCGAAGACGGTGCCTGAGACCAACGGTCCAGAGAACGGCTCACATTCCCACAATCTGCCACAGCCGTGTATCGTCTGCGCGTCCGCGTCTGTCCTGCACAACCGGCAGCTGACCGGGTTGAGGCAACGCACGCTCCGCCCGGCGCGGAGCCCGTGTCTGTCCGAACAAGCGCCGGGCCAACGTCTACGGGCGTGGTGCGCACAGCCGGCGGACCAGCTGGAGATGGTCCGCGAAATACCGGCGGACAACGGAGGTGTCGCCGCCGATCCTTCGAAATCTGGCAGACTGTTCCGGGTGCGCGGCGACCTGTGCACCAGATCCGTGCAGGCCGTCATGTGCACGATTGGGACGGATTCCCGTCACCGAGGGGCGTGCGCCCAGGCCCTTGCGGGTGCGGATGCGCGTCCAGGGGGAGGACTGCCGTTTTGAGGCCCATTCTGCTCGCCGCCCTGGCCGGACTGGTGCAGGGCGTGGTCGAATGGCTACCCGTCAGCAGCAAGACCATGATCACGCTGATCTTCGCCGCCGGCGGCTACTCCTTCGGTGCAGCGTATGTCATGGGTCTCCTGGCCAACTTCGGCTCATTCTTCGCCGCCCTTTGGTTCTTCCGCCGCGATATCGCCTCGGCGCTCTGGGGCCTCCGCCATCCCCTCGCGCAGACCGACAACGCCCGCCTGCTTCGCTTCATTGTCCTGGCGACGCTCGCCACCGGCGTTGTGGGGGTCCCCGTATACGCCGCAGTGAGCGGCGTCTTCTCCGCAACGACCGGGACGGTGGCCATGGTGGTGATCGGTGCGCTCCTGCTCGTCACCAGCGGCGTGAACCTCTGGCGGGAACGCTTGGCGCGAGGCACGGGTGGCCGACCGGCGGGGGGGGTTCCCGGTCCGGTCGTCTCGCTCGTGGTCGGTGCCTGTCAGGGATTAGCGGCCTTCCCCGGCATCAGCCGCAGCGCCAGCACCGTGACACCGTTGCTTTTGTCCGGCTTCGAAGCCGGCGCAGCACTGCGGCTGTCGTTCGTGCTCGACGTCGTCGCCCTGCTGGGCGCGGGGATCGTCCCCCTGGTCGTCGGCAGCGGCGGGCTCAAGGTGGTGGCGGGCATCGGCTGGGTACCGGTCGCCGTCATGCTCGTTGTATCGGCGGTTGTGAGCTTTCTGACTATCGGTGGTGTCCTGCGGCTGGCCGCCCGGCTGCGCAGTTGGGTCGTCACCCTGGCGATCGGGATCGTGACGATCGCGGCTGCCATCGTCCTGCCTCACTGAGGAGACGTATGGCCGCAGGAGTCCTCTCTTGCGAGGCAACTGTATCCATTCCCCTTGGGCCGCAAGGCTCCCCGGTTCCGCGCCCAAAACGACGCTGGCAGCGCCGCCCTGCCGACGGTGGGTGCGGCGGCGGGCGGCGCACGGACGGACCGCACAGCACCGCAGCGGCGCTGTCACTCCATGGGAGAAGCGCGCGCCGGGCCGAACACCGACTCCACTGCCCGAACATCCGACGTGGGGAAGGCACAGATCAGGACCGCGTCCGGCGCATTCCCCGAGGCCCGCGCAGCCTCCAGGCCAAGGGCGATGCGGCGGCAGGCCTCGGCGGCGGGCACGCCGGCGACGCCGGAACCGAGGATGGGCAGGGCCACGCTGCCGCAGCCGCGCTCCTTCGCCAGGCGGAGGGCGGCCGCGACTCCGTCCCTCAATTCCTCGGCGCTGGCCCGCCGCCCGCCGGCACGATAGTCGATGGTGGGAACGTGCAGGACGCAGCGAAAGGGCAGGTCTCCCGCCGTCGTGGCCACCGCAGCGCCGAGGGCGCAGTGGCCCACGGCGCGTGACGCCTGCTCGAACGCCGGACCGGCCGCGCGCGCGATGGCCGCCGCCACCCCGCCGCCGTGGCGGAGTTCGGTGTTGGCGGCGTTGACAATGGCCTCGGCCGGCGCATCGAGTATACTTCCTGTGAAGACACGGACATCCATCACCGCTTTCCCCCTCGAAGAGGCTTGTGGCAGCGGATGCTGGGCCGGCCCCCCCCCCAGGCAGGCGGGACGGTCTTCAGGGTCGGGTGCCGGCTGGCGCGACAGATCCGATGGAGGGCGGCGTGGCCCCCGCGTCCACCGGATCCTCGTGCGGGGCCGCGCCGCTGCAAGTGCTCGCATCCAACGCGATCTTCGGGACGTGGGCGGCGAAACTTCCCTGCAATCCTGTCATCCAGCAGCAACGCCCCCTTCGACGGCCTGTCCGCACAGGCCGTCGCCGCGGGCCGCTCAGCGCCGCCGGCGCGCCAACAGATACACCCGGGCCCGGACTCCCTTCGCGCGTCACGTCAGTGCTCCTCCGGCTGGCGGCGGCTGCCCAGACCCTGCGGCGGGGGAACTCCACGCACGAGGGTTGAATCTGGCCGTCTTCCTGAGAAGCGGCCGCTGCCTCACCGGGAGGGGAAGCGGTCCAGTCGGCGGAAGCCCTTCGTCCAGTGCGGCAGACCGTGGGCCGGCGCGGCGGGGGGGGTGGAGGTGTGCCTGAGCAGCGGCCCCGGCCGCGGTCGCTGTTCCCCGCCTGGGCCGCCGCTTCCGTCCCGGCATCCGCCGCTCGGGCGGCGCCGCAGCCGCCCGCTCCCGTGCTGGTGACGGACGCCGATGCGTTCCGGCGGGTGCTGGCGTTGACAGAGGCCGTGCCCGTCGTGGGTTTGGACACCGAGACCACGGGACTCGACCCGCACGCGGATCGCGTCCGCACTGTGCAGTTGGCCACCGCGGACGCGGCGTGGGTCGTGGACGCCTGGGCCGTCGGGAGCTTGCAGCCCCTGGGCGACTGGCTGGGCACTCGCGCCGCCGCGGGCCGACGCACGGCCCTGCACAACGCCAAATTCGATCTGCGGATGCTGCGGGGGGCCCTGGGCGGTGCGCCCCTGCCCGCCGTCGCCGTCTCGGACCTCATGCTCTGGTCCACCCTGCTGGCCTGCGGGCTGCCGGAGCCCGGCGGCCACGGCCTGGCCGCGGTGGCGGAGCGCTGGCTGGGTGTCGATCTGCCCAAGGAGGAACGCCTCCGCGGCTGGGGCGGCCCGCTGCGTCCCGAACAGGTGGCGTATGCCGGGCGGGACGCGTGGGTCCTGGTGCCGCTGGCCGAGGCCATGACGGCGGGCGCGGGCGGTCGCCGCGGGCTGCACGCGGAGGGCCTCTGCGGCGTGGCGGCCGTGGAGGACGCCTGCGTGCCCGCCATCGCCGACATGGAGTATGCCGGCCTGGCCTTCGACCTGGGTTATTGGCGTGCATACAGCGCCGAACTGGACGCCGCGGCCGCGCGCGCGGGCGCCGAGGCGCGCCGACTGCTCGGCCCGGCCGGTCCGACCGCCTTGTCGCTCTTCGGAGAGCCGGCCCCGTCCCTCAACCTGGACTCCGTGCCGCAACTGTCGGCGGCGCTGCGCGGCGCGGGGATCCGGGTGGCCTGCACGCGCGAGCACGCGCTGCGCCCGTTCGTCGCCGATCACCCGGCCGTGGCGGCCCTGCTGCACTACCGGAAGCTGGCCAAACTCCGGGATGCCTTCGGCGAGGCCCTGCCGCGCTTCGTGCACCCGCGCACCGGCCGCATCCACGCCCACTACCACCAACTCGGCCACAGCGGCATCGGCCGCGTCGCCTGCGCCAACCCCAACGTGCAGCAGATCCCGCGGGACCCGGCGGTGCGGCGCGCCTTCGTCGCCCCGGCCGGCCGGCGCCTGGTGATCGCCGACCTGAGCCAGATCGAGCTGCGGATCATGTGCCGGCTCTCCGGGGATGCGCGCATGCTGGGGGCCTACCGGCGCGGCGAGGATCTGCACAGGCTCACGGCCTCGCTGCTGGCGGGCATCCCGGCCGAGCGGGTGTCCCGGGAGCAGCGCCAGCTCGCCAAGGCGGCCAACTTCGGCCTGATCTACGCCATGTCGGCCGCGGGGCTCCGGGCCTATGCCGCCGCCTCCTACGGGGTGCACATGACCGAGGGGGAGGCGGAGACCTTCCACCGCCGGTTCTTCGCCGCCTACGCCGGGGTCGCCGCCTACCACCGGCACCAGGGCGCGCAGGCGCGGAGTGCCCGCGAGGTGCGCACGCTGCTGGGTCGGTGCCACCGCTGGCCGCACACGCGCATGGGCCTGCCGGAACTCGTCAACCTCCCCGCCCAGGGCACCGGCGCCGACATCCTCAAGCGTGCGATGGGTCTGCTGCGCGCACCGCTCGGCCGCGCCGACGCGGCCATGGTCGCCTCGATCCACGATGAGCTGCTGGTGGAGTGCCCGGAGGACCGCGCCGAAGAGGTGCGGGCCGCGGTGCGCGACGCCCTGGTCACCGCCGGGGAGGAACTGCTGGCACCGGTGCCCGTCGAGGCGGACGCCGTCGTCGGGGGCAGTTGGGCCGACAAGGCCTGAGGCGGAGAGGGCGCGCCCGGCGGGAGCCGGGGGACGCCGGAACGCCCGCCGCGGCCGTCAATGGGTGGCCGCGGCGGGCCGAGATCGGATCGCACGCCCGGACGCAGGAGCGACGCGCCCCCATCCGGAACGGACCGGTGAATGGCCCCGATCCTTTGGCCGGGGGGTGGCATCATGACGGAGCGCCGACCCAACCTGCTCTTCATCTTCGCCGACCAGATGCGTGGCATGGACATGGGCTGCGCCGGCAACGGGGACGTCCGTACACCGAACCTGGACCGGCTGGCCCGCGAGGGCACACGCTTGGCGCGCGCCTACGCCAACTGCCCCGTGTGCACGCCGAGCCGGGCCGTCCTGCTCACCGGGCGCCATGCTATCGCCACGGGCGTGGTGGCCAACGACCTCCCGCTCCCCGAAGACATGCCCAGCGTCGGCCAGAGCCTGAAAGCCGCAGGCTACCGCACCGGTTACATCGGCAAGTGGCATCTGGACGGCGTGCCGCGGTCGCGCTGGACTCCCCCGGGGCCGCGGCGCCACGGATTCGACGATTTTTGGGCCGTTTACAACTGCGCTCACGCTTACATGAGGGCGCAATACTATCGGGACACGCCCGAGCCCATCAGCGTCCACGGTTACGAGCCGGCAGCCCAAACGGACCTGCTCCTGCAGTTCATGGACGGGAGGGACGGTCGACCGTTCGCGGCGTTCGTCTCTTGGGGACCGCCGCACGACCCCTACGACCAGGTGCCGGCTGAGTACCTCGAACTGTACGCTCCGGGGGCGCTCACCCTGCGGCCCAACGTCCGGGCGATACCACCGGGTCCGCGGGACCTCTCCCGTGGCCGCGATCCACGGCGCACCCTCGCCCAGTACTATGCGCACATCACCGCGCTCGACGCGCAACTCGGGCGCATCCTGGACCGACTCGACGCTTCTGGCCTGGCCGACTCAACGCTGCTCGTCTTCACCTCGGACCACGGCGACATGCTGTGGTCGCAGGGGCGGATGATGAAGCAGCAGCCCTGGGAGGAATCCATCCACGTCCCGCTGATCTTCCGCTGGCCGGGCCGGGTGCCGGCGG
Source organism: Bacillota bacterium (assembly GCA_021803205.1). Lineage (GTDB taxonomy): Bacteria > Bacillota > Sulfobacillia > RBS10-35 > JAJYVN01 > JAJZMB01. The sequence goes on from JAJZMB010000023.1 coordinate 43,396, forward strand.
GGCATACGGCCGAGGGGCTCATCGGCCTGGTGGACCTCATGCCGACGTTGCTGTGCATGGCGGGTGTGCCGATCCCGCCGGGGGTGCAGGGCGCCGACCTGTCCGAACTGGTCCTCGGCCGCGACGGAGCCGGCCGCGAGGACATCTATATCTACGACCTTGTGGCCGTGGACCAGAGCGAAGCCCAGGGTATCCCGGAGTGGCGTGGGGTGCGCACGGCGCACCATACCTACGCCCGCACACAGGAGGGTCCATGGCTGCTTTACGACAACGTCCGCGATCCCTATCAACTGGAAAACCTGGTGGGCCGGCCGGGTGCGGCAGGGCTGCAGCGGGCGTTGGACGGCACCCTCGACCGATGGCTGCAGTCGACCGGCGACCCCTTTTGCGCAGGATCCGAACTCATTGTGCAGCTCGGCCTGACAGACCTCTGGAACGCCCGCGAGCGGGAGATGCATCCCCGCGCGCCGCGTCTCATCGCCAGATGAGCGCATGTTCCTCGCCGGTGGGTTGTGGCGTTGTGCGGCAGTGAGGGGGGAGCGCATGGCCTCGGACCGTCCCAACATCGTGGTGTTTCTGACCGACGACCATGGCGCCTGGGCCGCTGGGTGTGCCGGTAACAGCGAACTGCACACCCCGAGCCTCGACCAGTTGGCTGCGACCGGAGTGCGGATGCAGAGCGCCTTCACCACCTGTCCGGTCTGTTCCCCGGCGCGGGCCAGCTTCATGACGGGCCGGTTACCCTCCCAGCACGGGATCCACGACTGGCTGAACTGGGCCGAGCAAGGGCAGGTCCATCCGGGCATCGACGGGCAATGGAACATCGGCCAACTGTTGCAGCGCGCCGGCTATCACACCGGTCTGGTGGGCAAGTGGCACTGCGCTCGGGATCACCAGCCTCGGCCTGGTTTCGATCGCTGGTTCTCCTACCAGATGAACCAATATCCACATCGCGGTGAGCAGCATTTTTCCGATCAGGGGCGGCCGGTCACCGAGTACGGTTATCAGGCGCCGCTTCTGACCGACCGGGCCGTGGATTTCATCCGCCGCCGCCCAGGTGACCGGCCCTTCTTCCTCTTCGTCGGCTATGTCTGTACCCACACGCCCCTGAAGGATCAGCCCGAGCGACTGGCGGCGCACTACCGCGGCGCCACCTTTGCCGACATCCCCGACGAGGCAGCGGACGCCTGTCACGGGTGGGCGCGCATGCCTTGGCCGCACGCCCCGTCGGCCCACCGCGAGCAGTTGGCACAATATTACGCGGCGGTCGAATACATCGACGCCCAGGTCGGGCGGGTGCTGGATGAACTAGACGGGTCCGGGCTGCGGCAGAACACACTGGTGGTGTATACCGCCGACCACGGCCACATGAACGGTCACCACGGCCTGATCAGCAAGGGCAACGCCACCGTGCCCCAGAATTTCCTAGAGGAGTCGATCCGCGTTCCGAGCCTTTTTTCCTGGCCGGAGGCCATACCCGCCGGGCGTGTGCTCCCATCCATGATCGACCACTGCGACCTCTTCTGCACCCTGCTGGATGCGGCCGGTGCCGTGCCCGACGCTGGTATCGCCGCCGAAATCCATTCGCCAGGCCGGTCGTTCCTGCCGCTGCTGCGCGGCGCGGCGGCCCCCTGGCGCGACGCGCAGTTCTGTGAGTACGGCAACGCCCGCGTGATCCGGACCGCCGCGTACAAACTCATCCGCCGCTTCCCCGGTCCCAACGGACACTTCGGCGACGAGTTCTACGACCTGACGGCGGACTCCCGCGAGACCGTCAACCGGATCGGCGACCAGGCTTGCGCGGCGACCGTCAGTGCGCTCTCCGCGCGGCTGGAGGCCCATTTCGCCGAGTACGAACTGCCCGAGTGCAGCGGGCGGGAGATCGCCCTGCGGCCGCGCTGCAACCCCGGCGAGCCCTGGTTGGCGGTGCCGAAGTAAGGGGGCCGCGCGGCCGGTGGGCCGGGCCCACAGCGACGCGGGACAAGGGCCCAGCCCTTGTCCCGCGTCGCGAAGTCGGTGGTCCGCCTGTTATCCGATCGGGAACGGGAAGATCTGCACCGGGCTGGGCTGCGTCTGCGGTGCCGCCGCCGCGGATCCGTCGGCGATCGAGCGCGGTTCCGTCCCCAGGGTGATGTGCACGGTCTCGGCGGTGCTGCCGCGCAGAATGCCCAGGGCCACCGTCTGCCCGGGTTTCGCGGCGTTGATGTCGCCGACCAGATCGTAATAGTTGGTCACTTGGCGGCCGTTCCAAGAGCGGATGATGTCGCCCGGCTGGAGCTTGCCTGCGGACGGGCCATCCGCCAGCACCGACGCGACGGTCAGTGTCTCCGGGGCGGTGGTGGACATGCCGCCGTTGCTCTGGAGATCGATACCGAGCCAGGCGCGCTGAACATAGCCGTACCGGACGATGTCGTTGACCACCTGCTCCACGGTATTGGAGGGGATGGCGAAGCCCAGGCCGGTGGCCGACACGCCGGGCTCACCGGTCTGCGCCACCTTCATGCTCGTGATGCCGATGACCTCACCCTGGGCGTTGGCCAGTGCACCGCCGGAGTTGCCCGGGTTGATCGCCGCGTTGGTCTGAATCATCTCCGTGACGCGCTCGGTCGACATGTTGAGACCGTAGAGCATGGGCCGCACCGCCCCGACCACGCCGGTCGTCACCGATTGCTGGAACTGCGGTCCGAGCGGATTGCCGATGGCGATCGCCAATTCCCCGGGCACGACGTCGTTGCTGTTGGCGAAGGTCGCCGCCGGGAGGAGCCGTCCGGCGTTGATCCGGATCACGGCGAGGTCTGTGGACGGGTCGCCACCGACCACCGTCGCGGGATATGAACTGCCATCCTTGAGCGTGACGGTGACCTTGGTCGCACCCGCCACAACGTGGTCGTTGGTGACGATGTAACCGCTGGAATTGAAGATAACCCCGCTGCCCCAGGCGATCTGGTTTTGCGTGCCGTAGAAGCCGGAGACACTGCTCTCGTTCCGCACCAGCACCACCGACGGGCTGAGGTTCTTGTAGACCGCCACGGCGGGGGAGTCGACTGCCTCCTGCGCTGGGGACACGGCAACGGTGTGGATCTGGGCGTAGGCGGCGGCCGCCGCGCGGTACGCCGGCACGCCGAAGTACATCGCCGCCGCCCCGAGGACGGCTCCACCCAGCGCTATGCCTGTCACACGCCACAGCGTGCGGCGGTAACGGGGTGACCGCGGCGAGGCCGGCTGGGTCATGCCTCCCGTGATCACCTGCCCGTGAACAAGGGGGGGCGCCGAGGTCACAAAATCCAAATCGGTTTCCATGGGCCGGTCGCCTTCGGGCACATCGGGGATTTCAGGAGCCCGCGGATCCGAGTTCGGCGCCGAATCCAGGCGGCGCACTCGCCGGGTCCACCGCATTGTTCCGCACCTCCGTTCCTCGTGATGGGCATAGTGTAGGACGAAATTGTTAAGATCAGATGGACGCCCCGCGCCGACCTGCGCGCGCTCACCCTCAGCCAGCGCAGTGGCAGGTATTTGCCCAATTCCTCCACTAATTCCTCCACTATACCCGGCAGCAGCCTGCCAACGGCGACGAACCACCAGTACTGCGGGAGGTGCGCCGTCCCGCCGTCGGCAAGCGTCACCGGGACGATCAGCAGGCGCTTGGTCACATGCGCCGCCACGCACCCGGCGGCGCGGCCGACGAGCAGGAACCATCACCATCCCCGTCCGCCCTGCCGGGCCGCGACAGGTGTTGCGACGACGACGACCGCGAGGATGCCCTCGACTTCCAGTCCCTTCACGTGAGTTGCTCCTCTGGACCGCTCCTTCGACTTCATCGCGTGAGGCGGCGGAAGGCCGCGTACGAGTATACGACCGAGGCGAGCGCCGCGCCTCCGATGCCCGCCAGCAGCGGATACAGGCGCCACGGCGCCGGGAGCACCAGACCGACGGCCGCCACCAGCCCGTCGACCACGAATATCGGAGCGGCGAAGCGGTGGGTGCGGCGCCACACTTCCTCGTTGGCCAGCGTCCAGGGAGTGCGGATGCCGACGAAGTAGTTGTGGCGGACGCGGCCGAGGGAATTGCCCATGAAGATGAACAGTGCGGCGACCGCCAATTGTACCGCGGGGAGACCGCTCCGTGCGTGGCCGCCTGCACCACGGCCAACAGGAGTACGACCGCCAGCCGCAGGCCGCGGTAGAAGCCGGCGAAGGCGACGTAATTGGCGCGCCGAGGGTCGATGGCGGGCAACAGGAGCATGAGCAGCCATATGGCCAGGGCCATGCCCGGCGGAAATGGCCCCGCCGGCATGTCGTTGCGCAATGGTGGGACTCCCTGCACACGGCGGCAGCACCCCGCCGCGGGTGCCTGGACGCGCTCAAGGTAATTGGCCCCAAGTCGGTTGAGATACGTGTCCCGATGTCACCCTTGCCGGCGAGCCTCTGTGGGCACGGTCCAGGACGGCGCGGCAATCCCCCAAAGCCGTGCTGGAGCCG
>JAJZMB010000121.1 GCA_021803205.1 Bacillota bacterium
CGCCTCCTGGGGCAGTGACGGCAATCCCAACTGGACGACGTACCAGTACAGCATCGTGCCCGCGGGGGACGGCCCGGTGGGCGGCAACCAGGACATGACCACCGCCACATCGGTAACCACCGGCACCGACTCCCTCGGGGCATCCATCACCTGCGGCACGGCCTACACAGTCGAGGTGCAGGCGCAAAGCGGCTCCGGGGTGTGGACCGGCTGGGTGGGCGACGGGACAGTCACAACGGTGCCCTGCGCGCCGGCGATCACCGGCGGCGACGGGGGGCTGGGCTGGGCGCCCACGTCCGGCCGGGGTTACGTGACCCTCTCCTGGTCTCCAGTGCCGGGTGCCACCGGGTACACCCTCTATGTGTGGGACGGCGCGACCTACGAGGCCTTCGACCTGGGCGAGAGCACGCAGTGGGACAGCCGGCAGGCACTGATCTACCCGCCGGACGCCTCCCTGTATCCCAATGTGTCCAAGGCGTCGGCGAGCCCGCCGGTGTTCAGCCACAACGGCGGCGGCTTGAACCTGCGCGACCGGCCGTTGGGCCTGTACTGCACGACGGGGACGTACTACTGTTCCACGTCGCCGGCTCAGAACTACTGGTTCACGGTGGCGGCGTACAACGGTGCCGGCAGCAGCGCCACGTACCAGGTGCCCGGATCCTCCGCGCCCGCCTCCAGCTACTACGAGCCGACGCTGCCCCTGCAAACGGATCCGGCGGCCCCGACCATCACCGCCTGGAGCGTCAACGGCGGCGGCGGGTACACCTATGCCTCCACCGTACCGTTCAAACTCGACGCCGCGGAGGGCACCTCGGGGATCGCCGCCTACGCCATGAGCAATGACGGCTTCACGTGGAAGACGACGGCGGTGTCCGGTTGCGCAGTGGGCCAGGTGACCCCGTGCGAGACGGCCCTCTCGGCCAGCGGAAACTGGACGCTCCTGCCGGGGCCCGGGTCCAGAACGGTGTGGGCGAAGGTGGAGAGTGCGGCGGGCGTCTGGAGTGCCCCGAGGGCCACCACGGTGTACGTCAACGTGGACCAGACGGTGCCCACGGTGGACGTCACCCTCGACGGCGGTGCCGCCACGACCAGCAGCACCTCCGCGACCGTCGCGGTGAGCGTCAGCGATCCGGTGGCCCAGAATACGACTCTCACCTGGCAGGTGCGGTATAGCAGCAACGGTGGACAGACCTGGAGTGCCTGGCAGCCGGAGGGCACGGCCATGAGCTGGTCCACACCGTGGTCGATCCCGGGCGGCGCGAGCGGGGAGCGCACGGTGCTGGCGCAGGTGGAGAATAACGACGACAACCTGGGCCAGGGCGGGGCGACGATCTACTACGCTGCGCCGGGTACCGGGGGCGGCGCCAGCCTGCCAACGGGGGGAACCGGCGGGCAGGGGCACTCCTGCGTCTGGCCGGTGGGCGGCACGAACGTGTCGGCGACGTGCGTGACGAGCAGCCAGGTGACCGTGCCGCTGTCGCCCCCATCCGGTGCAGTGGAGATGCGCGTTTCTCTGGACGACGCGACGTGGGGCCCGTGGCAGGCCACGGCAGCGAGCGTGGCGGTCGACCTCGGCGCCTCGGCCGGGGCCAAGACCGTCTGGTTGGAGTATCAGGACGGTTCCGGCACGGTCACGGCGGAGAGCCCCGTCTACTACGTCTACGATCCCGCGGGTCCGAGCCTGCAGGCGTCCTGGGCGGGCAACGCCAGCGCCACGGATTCCGGTGGGCACGCGACGCTGGAGGTGCAGGCGACCGACGACGTGGGGACGACGGCGATGATGGTGACGGTGACCGAGAACGGGACGCAGATCTACCACGGCGCCTACACCAACACGCTCCCGCTCACCCTCACCGGCTCCGGCTACCAGGTGGTGGAGGTCGCCGTCACCGACGCCGGCGGCACCACGACCACCGTGCAGGAAGGCATCTACGTGGAGTGAGCCGCGAACGCGACGGGCTCACGGGGGAGGCCGGACGGTCGCCCCCTGCCCGTGTTTGGAGGTGGTTGATCCTTGGCGCAGACGCTCCACCGGCAGGCGCAGGTCCACTGCGTCTACCAACCGATCGTGGCCATGGACGGCCCCGCCGTGATCGGCTACGAGGCCCTGGCCCGGGTACCGGGGCGGGACTTGGGCTGGATGCTCGGGGGCATGGCGCCTGAGCAGGCCCGGGCCTTCGACGCCGGCATGGTGGCCCGGGCCCTCGACGGCGCGCGCGGCCTGCGGGACGGTCTACGGCTCTTCTTGAACGTCACCGTGCCGACGCTGCTGGCCGTGCTGGCCGGCGACCAGTGGCCGGGGCCGGCGGGGCGACCGCCCAGCGGTCCCCGGGTTGTCTGGGAGATCCCCGAGGGCCGGGCCAGCAGCGAGGTGATCCTGCGGCCGGGCGCGGCCCGGGGCCTCGGCCCCGTGGAGGTTGCGCTTGACGATCTGGACGAGGGCGACTCGGACCTGAGGCGGCTGGCCGCGTATCCCGGCGCGTGGGCCAAGCTCGGGCTCGGCCTGGTCCGGGACTGCGACCGCGACCGGGCCAAGGCGGCGGTCATCCGCGCCGTCGTCGCCGTCGCGGCCGAGCTCGGCCAGCGCGTGATTGCCGAGGGGGTCGAGCGGGCCGGGGAGGCGGGTGCGCTGGAGTCCATGGGGGTCGGCTACGCCCAAGGCTTCTTCTTCGGCGGGCCGACTCGGGTCCCGGCGGCAGCGGCAGGGGGCCGACAGATGCTGGCCAGACCGGCGGTACCGGGTCTGAACAGCCCAGGTTTCGCCGCCGGTGCGGGCGGGGGCGGAGGGGGGGGCGGCCCGCACCCGGATCGCCGAACTGCAGGCCCAGGAGGCGGACCTGCGCACCAAGGTCGCGGCCCCTTTCGCAGAGGAGCCGAGGTACCAGGAGCACCGAGCCAGGACGGAGCAGCCGGCAACCTGGGGTCGTCGGGGGTGGGTCAGGCGGGACCTGCCAAGGTGAACAACTGATGCACACCCTGAGAAGCAGGATAAAGCAGCGTCACACACGCGCGGCAAAGCCGCGCGGGAAGCCTTGGAGTAGTAAGCGGCGAAGCGTGTGGCGCCTGTGTCACAAAAATCGAAAGTGTGGTACAGCGCTCCATTGAGCCCTTGGCGCACAAGGCGCGAGGCCGTGATACAGGCCAGAAGGAGACACACTCATGCCAGATATTGTGGTTCACGTGCGCTTGAGCGACGCGGACATGGCCACCCTGAAATTGGCAGCGTCCGAGCAGAAGACGACGGTCTCAGACGTGGTGCGGGACGCCCTGCGCATGTACCTGGGCCAGGATTCGGCGGTGCGGGTGATGCCACTGATCGACGCGGTGGTCGCCAAACACGCGGACCGGCTCGCCGCCCTCATGTGCAAGGTCTTCACCGTGTCCGGCGTGGCCGCTTGGGAGGGGCGGGCGCTGGTAGCGAGGCTGACCGACCTGGACGTTGACGCGGTGTGGCGGGACGCGCGGGCGCGGGCCCTCGTGGACCTGCGGCAGCCGGGGACGGATCGATGGGGTGAGGAAGACCTGTATCCGCCCGAGACGCAGCCCGGGCCGGCGCCTGGCGCTGGCCGATGATGGCCCGTCAATCGACTTGGAGTCGGGGTGGCCATCCCTCCAAAGCCTGGACCGGGGGAGTTCCCCTCGTCGTCAACGTCCGCTGGGTGGCGGGGCAGAAAGCCGGCGCCAAGGGGAGCGCCGTGGCCCGCCACATCGCGGAATGGGATCAGGGCGACCGCGGGCGCGTGGCCCGCGTGGACGAGGAACACCCGGACCCGCTGGTGCATGCCCGCTACCTGGCGGAGCGCCCAGGGTCCACGGGGTTGTTCGCGGCCGACCCTGCCCGGCCGCCGAGACTGGAGACCATTCAGGAAGTCTTGCGAGGCCGCGAGTGGCACTGGCAGATCGTCGTATCGATGCGCGTCGAAGACGCGGCGAAGGTCGGGCTCCAGGAACCGGGCGACTGGCGTGACCTGGCCCGGCGCATCGTGCCGCAGTACGCGCAGGCCCTGGGCATCCAGCCGACCAGACTGGCATGGGTTGGTGCCATGCACCAGAAGGCCGGCCAGCCCCACATTCACATCATGGCCTGGCCCGAGGGACGGGACCGGCGGCCACGGCTGAGCCGCGAGGAACTGCGGGCGGTACGGCAGTTGGTGGCGCGGGAGACCTTCGGAGCGTGGCGGGCGGAACTCGTCGCGCAGCGCACGGCGAATCGCGATCTGCTGGTGCTCGCCGGGCGTGTGAACCTAGACCAGGCGCGGCGGCTGGGTCTGGAAGCCGAGGCCGCTACACCCGGCGCCGGTAAGAGTGCGCCGGCCTTCCCCCGGGCAGACCTCAACGACCTGGTCGCCAAGATCGAGGCTCTGACTCCCGCCATGCCGGGCACCGGCCGGATTGCCCTGGCCTTCATGCCCGAGCCGGTGCGCACGACGGCACGGGAGATCGCGGACTGGATCATGTTCCGGCCGGCCCTCGCGGGAGCGGTGGGCGGGCTGGAACGCGCGACGCGCGACCTGACCGCCCTGTACACGGGGCAGGGCGACGCCGCTGACGCGGCGTGGGACAAGGCCCGAACCGACGTGCGCGACCGGATCGCGCAGGCGGTGCTGCGCGCGGCGGCGGAACGGGACGAGGTTCGGGCTCCGGAGCGGCACGACGACAGGGACGCCGTCGGCGGACCCGAGCCGTCGGCGTCCCTGGACTTCGCAGATGACTACGACGACAGCGGAGGGGGTACGGGCCGGCAGGATCGTGGCGACGATCGCCGGCGCGACCTTCGCGAGGAGCGCCTGCGCACGCCGGCGGGGGCGCTGGCGTACCGCTTCGGCTTCGAGATCACCGACGGCGAGCACCGCGACCTGGCGGCGCTCTTGCGCCGGGCAGATGTGGAGCGGGATGAGCAGGGCGGTGTCCGCGCCTCGGGCGAGGCGTTCGACGCCGCGGTGCGCTTCGTGTCCGACCGGGCCCCTGGGTCGGACGGCGAGCGGGTGGCAGAGGCGGTGGCCCGGCAGGCGGCGCGCCAGCAGGGGTGGCACGGTCCGGAGCCCGCCCCGACGCCGGCCGAGTCCCTGGCGCGGGCCCTGGGGGTGGATCTGGATGACGGGACCCGGGCCGCCTGGACGGAGGTGCTGCGCGGGGTTGCGGTGCGCCGGGACGGGGTCCGGCTCCAGGCGCCGGCGGAGGATATGGCGCGAGCGGTGGCCTCCCTGCCGGCAGGGGGGCGAGACGGAGCCGACCTGGAAGCGGAGGTGGTGATCCAGGCGTACCGGCAACACGCGGTGGACTGGCGCGAGGCCAGGCGGACCCTCCGGGCCGGGGAGGCGGTGGCGCACGCAGCGGGCCTGGAGGCAGACCCGGGCGCCGCCCGGCGCATCGAGGACCTGCTGCACCGAGTGGCCTTGGACTGCGATCCGGAGCGGCGCGCCCCTCGGGCGAGCGGCGAGGGTTATGTGGAACTGCTACACGATCTGACGGCACGGGCGCCGGCGGCCGACCGCTGGGTCGTGGAGCGGGAGATCGTGCATCAGGCGTGGCGCATGCAATCTGGCGACGTCCGCGCGGAGGCGCGGCGGTGGGATCCGGCCGGCGGCCTGGCGCGGCAGTTCGGCTTCGAACTGTCGCCGGAGGAGCGGGGGCAGTTGGCTGGCCTACTGCGGCAGGCGGCGGTCGCGCGGACGGCGGAGGGCTGGCCGCAGGGGAGCGGGGCGGCCTACGAGGGTGCCGTAGACCTGGTACGGGCACGGGCCACGACGCAGCTGCTGGACCCGGCGGCGGAGGTCGCGGCGGCCGCGGCGCGGGCGCAGGGCTTGTTCGCCGGCGCGTCGCGCGAAGCGGTGGCGGCCTTGGTTGAGGCGGCCGGTGTGACGTTGGATGCGGCGACGGTGGCACGGTGGACGGAGGCGCTGCGTGGCCTGGCTCAGGAGGCCCCGCAGCAGGAGATGGCCCAGCGGGTGGGCGTTACCCTGACGCCGGAGGCCGAGGCCCGCTGGACCGAGGTGTTGCGCACCATGCCGAGCTGGGTGCGGGAACCGGAGCGGACTCCAGCAACGGCCCTGGCGGTGCGCCTCGGGGCGACGCTGGAGGGGGAGACGGAGACCCGCTGGATGGACCTGCTGCGGGACGTGGGTGTTTACCACGACGAGTCCGGATGCCTGGTCGGTGAGCCGGAGGCGATAGAAGCCGTGCGGCGGGCCGTCCGGGAGTCCGGCGGGGACGATGGCGCGCGGACCGAGGCGGAGATCGTCACCGCCGCGTGGCGGGTGCAGCAGGCCGAGCGCCAGGGCCTGCGAGGCCTCGCGCCCGTGGAGGCGCTGGAGCGGTGGTCGGGGACGGACCTGGGCTGGCTGGCGCAGGTCGAGATGGAGCGGCTGCTGGCGCGCGTCGAGGTCTACCGCGATGCCGGCGGGCTCCTGCGGGCGCGGGGCGACGACTACGAACATGCGCTGAGCCTGCTGACACCGGATGGCGTCGGTCGTGGCCGCGTCGGAGAAGAGGTGGCCCGGCAGGCGGAACGTGTACAGATGCTGGCGATGCGTCCCGTGGACGCCTTGGCGCGCAGCCTCCGCCTGGAGTGGCGGGCGCGGGAGCGGCCGGCCATGGAACGGCTGTTGCGGGAGGTGGAGCTTGCCCGCGGGGCGGATGGGTCGGTACGGGCCGAAGGGGCGCGGTACCGGGCGGCGGTGGATGCTTTCTTCGAGCGTGCGGCGGGGGCCGCCAGCCGGCGGGATGTGGAGCGGGCCGTGACCTGGCAGGCCGCGCGCGCCCAACGTCAGGACGCCTGGTCGGCCCGGTCGACGGCGCAGTCGCTACTGCGCGGGGCCCACGGCGTGCTGGACCGCGAACGCTTGCGGGCGGAGGCCAAGGCCGAACTGGCGCAGATGCGTGAAGCGGAACGTGCCGAGGCCCGGCAGGCCCGGCAGCGTGCAGCAGACATGGGGCTCGATCGCTGATCCGTCAGCACTTGCTGACGCCTACCGACCTTGAGCACCAAGCCTGAAGAAGACATGGGCACCACACCGCGGCCGCGCGTCCGGCCCGCTGGCCTTGCCGTCAGCGGTTGCTGCCGGATACGTGGGCGCGGTGTTGCGCCACAAAGGCTGAACGCGTACGCGGGGAGGGTTTGACGATGGTGGCGTTGGGTGTGGACGTGGGTTACGGCCGGGTGAAGTACGTGGTGGGTGAGCGCCGCTGCCACTGGGCGGCGGCCTGGGTTTCCGCCGGCGTGGATGCCTTCGGGATCGGGCAGGTGGCACCACCGCTGTTTTTGGACGGGCAGCCGGTCGTGGTCGGGGACCGGGCGGCCGCACGCCCTGGCGCGCACCGCCCGTTCGGCGATGGGCGGCTGGCGGATCCGGAGGCGCTGCCGCTGCTGGCGCAGGCGCTGTGGGAATCCGGGGTACAGGGGGAGGTGGTTCTGGGGTCCGGGATGCCGCTCGGCTTCTTTATGCAGGAGCGGGAAGGGGCGCGGCAGGCTTTGCTGGGCCGGACGCTGCGACTCGGGGATGGCAGGCGCGAGACCACGGTGTGCATCACCCGCCTGGTCCTGCGCCCGCAGGGGGTGGGTGCCGCCCTGTGGCTCTTGCAGGAACGGCGGTTGCCCGAGGGCGACGGGTACGTGGTCGTGTTGGATGTGGGCACGCGGACGGTGGACGTGCTCACGTGCGACGCGGTGGACATGGCACCGGTGGACGGCCTGTCATTTTCCCTCGAATCGGGGGTCGCCGCGGCGGCGGGGCTGGTGGCGGCGCGGGCGCAGGCGGCGACCGGGCACCTGCCCCCTCCCGACATGGCGGAGCGGGCCGTGGCGGGGGAGGCGCCGCGCTGGTACGGGAGCCCGTTGGGCGGGGTCTCCGAGGCGCTGGACGCCGTGGCGGAGGACATCCGCGCCGAGGTCGCGCGGCGCTTCGGTAAGGATGCGGGGCGCGTGGCGGCCGTCGCGGTGGTCGGGGGCGGGGGCGTCCTGCTGGCGGATCGGCTGGCCGGGGTCCTGCCCGGCGCGGCGGTTGCCGTGACGCCGGAGGAGGCGCTATACGCCAACGCATTCGGCTTCGCGTGGGCCGCGGGGCAGGCCGCCTTACGGGCGGCGGTGTGAGATGCCGGCGCAGCGCAACCGGGAGATGTTGCAATTCCGCGTGTCTGTCGGAAAGCGGTCTCCGATCTACGCGACGCTGGCGGCGATGCCCGCGAACCAACGGGCGACGGCCCTGGTCCGCCTGGCGGAGGCGGGACTGCCTGGCAGGGATACGCAACTGGTGGCGGCGGTTGCGCGGATCGCCGCCGCACTGGAGATGCGGGGTACGGAGGTCGCGCTAACCCCGGCGGTCCCGCCAACCGCTCTCGCGCCGGCGCACGCGGACCGGCGCGTCGCGAGACTCGAAGACAGGTACGGGGACACACCTTGAGGGCATGACATGGGGCTCCGACGTACCTGCACCCAACCGTGTGGCACCCGGGTATGGGCGTTGACCACCGGGCGTCGATCGCCCTTCGGGGCTTATACTGGTCGAGACACAGGGGGTGGCCAGGGTGGTGCTGCAGCACACCGTGAAAGCCGTGTTACGGCCAGGCGAGCAGTCGGGTTATGTGGCTGAGTGCCTTGAGCTTCCGGTTGTCACGCAGGGCGGTACCCTGGACGAAGTTGTCTTCAATCTGAAGGAAGCCGTTGCGTTAGCGCTTGAAGGTGAAGATACGGCGGCCCTGGGGCTCGTTGCCAACCCGACGGTTGTGCTCACCATGGAGTTGGTGCCTGACCGTGCCTAAACTCCGGCGCAGGTCAGGGCGCGAGGTTGTGTTCGTCCTGTGCCGCTTCGGCTTCACCGAGGAGTCCCAGCGTGGGAGTCACGTCAAGTTGGTGCGCACCAACGCTGCAGGCGAACGCCAAGTGTTGATCATTCCCCTGCACGGAGAACTGGACACCGGCACGTGCCGCGCCATCCTGCGTCAAGCCAGCCGATATCTCCCCGAAGACGACCTGCGCCCGCACTTCTACACGGGCGAGTGAGCCTCCGGCGACGGGTACAGTCATTCCGAATTCCCATGTGATGGCGGTGCAGTCGGCGGTGCCCTGACCGGGAGCACCGCCGTGCTTGCCGTCGTGCTCGTATATCGCGGCGGCACTGCGGCTGGTCACCCGGTTGTGCCCGTCGACCCGGCACTGAACGGCTGCGCTCCGCCGCTGGCCGGGAAACCCTGTTAACTCGAGCAAGGAGGAACATGCATTCGACTCTGAAGGGTAGGGAACGCACACGGACACGGGAATCGCGATCGCCTTGACCGGCGGGATGGCCTGGCTCACCTACGCCCTTCTGCGCCGCTTCCTGGGGCGCTGGGCGGCTCGGTTGTATCTGATGATGCTCCCGCTGATGGCCCTGGGGATCGCGGACTTCATCTTGACCCCGGTCCTCTGGCTGATGCCGCGGACGCTATTTCCGGCGCTGCACCCGGCCATGACCTGGGTCAGTCTCTTCCACTACTTGAACACCCCGGCGGGTCGGACGAGCATGGGCACCCCGGCCAACAAGTGGTGGCGTCTGGGCGTACGGCTGCTGCGCACCCGGCCGGAGCCGGGCTGGGTGGTGACCCAGATCCCGTTCGCCGCCGCCCTTTACGTGATCCTCTGGTGGGTCTTCGGGGGCAGGCGCAGGACCGACCTGCGCGCCGCCCCGACCGCGACCCACGGATCCAGCCGGTGGCGGCGACGGGCGGAGATGCGCCAGACGCTCCAAGCAACACCCTGCGACCGGCCCGCCGCCGCTGGCGTGGTGGTCGGGAGCGACGGACGCACCGCCCACCTGACCCGACCTGAAGTCGGCAACCCGCACGCGCTTCTGCTCGGCGCCACGCGGGCCGGGAAGTCACGTAGGGTGATCCTGCCGATGGTCTGGTGCCTCGGTCACCGTAAGGAGTCCATGATCCTCACCGATCCGAAGGGCGAGTTGCACGCCCACTCCGCCGCCTGGCTCCGATCGCAGGGATACAACGTCGTTCAGATCGACCTGCTGCGGCCGGCGCGCGGCAACCGCTGGAACCCACTCGCGGCCGTCGTCCGGTCCCACGGGGCGGGGGACACCGAAGAGGCCAGTCGCCTGGCTTGGGAGATCGGTAACGTTCTGGCGTTCAGCGACCATGGCCACGGCGCGGATCCCATCTGGCCGCAGGCGGCCGAGTCCACCATCGCGGCCCTGGCCTTGGGCACGGCGTTGGAAGCCCCGGACGGCGCGAGGCATCCGGCGACCATGTATCGCATCCTGGCCGACCTTGGCGGGGACGGGGAGGGAGGGGCTTCCCTCGACGAGTGGTTCCGGTCGCTGCCGGCCGGGCACCCGGCCCGCCTGGCCTACGGAACGGCGGCCCTGTCCGAGTCGCGCACGCGCAGCTCCATCTTCACCGGCACCGCAGCCAACCTCCGTACTTTCGCCGACCCCGGCGTGGCCTGGCTCACGGCGGAATCGGACCACGACCCTGCTGAAGCGGGGCGCAAGCCGACGGCCATCTTCCTGCTGCTGCCCGATGAAGCCGGGGCCCGCAGGCCCATCGCGAGCCTGTACGTGGCCCAGGCATACAGCGCCCTTGCGGCGTTGGCCCGCGACAGCGGCGGCCAACTCCC
>JAJZMB010000161.1 GCA_021803205.1 Bacillota bacterium
CGCCGCCCTGGACCGTGCCCACAGAGGCTCGCCGGCAAGGGTGACATCGGGACACGTATCTCAACCGACTTGGGGCCAATTACCTTGAGCGCGTCCATGTACCCTATGAGCAGATCGTCGCTCGTCATTGAGCAATAAAGCCACGACCACTACCGGTAGTAGGTGTGGCAGTCAAGGGGATACCCAGATCGCCGCGATCCGGGGTCATATGCCGCGAGACCAACAGGCACAACCCTGTGACTGTCGGTCGCACAGTCGCGACGCCTGGCGTCACGACTCCCGCGCGCCCCGCCCGAGAAAAAGTTGTTTCAGCGCGGCTCCTTTGGCCATTCAACAGACCGGGGACGTTTATCGTATAAGCTCATGTTCATATCAGCATGCCGGGCCGACACACTGGACCAAGGGCCCTGCGGCTCCACTAAGTTGACATAATACTTCTTATCGGAACCAAAATGGGCTCTACACACCCGGCATCCGGTCAGATCATCGTCACCATGAGTTCCGGCGCCCGCGGGCGTTCTCGGCCCGGGATCGGATGGCCTCGATATCGCCCTCGGCGAGGGCCCGCTCAAAGCGACGGAACCCGGCCACGCGCAGTCCGTGTTTGCGACCCAGATCCGCGATTTCCCGCACTTGCCGCGCGGAGATGTCGCGGCCCAGCGTGAACGATTCCCAGCGTCCCTCCAGCGCCAGGATGATTGTTTCGGCAATGCACGCCTCCGCAGTGCGCGGAGGAAATCCAAAGTTCATGCCGAAGTCCATGTTCTGGCCGGGGATCGCGATAACGCCGCCGTCAATGACCAGCACGTCATCTCGGGTGCCCGCCAGCGCCGCCGAGACGTTGCGTGGGCGGGCGACGTCGCAGACCACCGCGCCCGCGCGGAAATCCGTCGGTTCCAGGATCTGATCGATCGCCGAACTGACGCAGATGACGACGTCGGCGGGCTGCACCGCGCGTTTGAGGTCAGCTTCGACCCGCACAGCGGCTGGTGCGTCCCGGAGTTCTTCGGCCAGTTCCCCCAGACGTGCGGCGTCGCGCGCCACCAACACCAGCTCCCCCACCTGGTCCGCCAGGACGCGCGCACAGGCGCCGCCGATGGCTCCAGTCGCGCCCACGATGGTCACGGAAGCAGCGGCGGCGGCGATGCCCATGCGCTCGGCGCCAAGCAGGGCGCCCTCGATGGCGGTGGCCGCGGTGTACGAGTTGCCGGTGGTCACCGGAATGCGCAACCTTTCGTTGAGCGATACGCCGCGGTCCCCCGCAATCTTGGTGTAGGCGCCAAGTCCCAGGATCTGAGCCCCCCGGGCCTCCGCAATCCGTCCCGCCTGCTCCAGACGGCGCAGTGTCTCTGGCCAGGGTGTCTCCATGAGGACGCGCGGAGTCCAGGGCAGCACCACGAACAGACCATCTGCGCTCGCCCCGGTGCTGGAGACGATGCCAGAGATCTCGGACCCCACCCATGGCGGGATCAGACGAAAACCGCGCTCGACCCAATGATCGGGTAGGTGTTTCAAAATTCCGAATTTGCGATGGAAGTCGGCCATGCTCACGGGATGGAGCACAAAAGCGAATCGGCCCACGGAAGAACCCCCCAGGGATGCGCTACTGCAAAAGTCGGCTCCTGTGCCAAACACAACCAGAAGGCCTCGACAGCCCGGGACCTCGTCCGGGCGACCGCCGGTCCGCCGCTCCGGTCGCGCTCGATCGTGCGTCGCGCCGCGCCCGGACCAAAGGGTGCGCGGCGGAGTGTGATGCCGCCCGGCATGAGCATACTGGAAGAAGCACGCCGGCGTCACGCGACGCCCACCCGGCATGGCCACCGGTGTTTGCCGGGAGGGCATCGCCCGAGGCCGGTACACGCTAAGCGTCGGGGTGGTGCAGATGGCATCCACGGACGATCCGCGACCCTCTCCGCGGGACCGCGCGCAGGACGCGACGACTGGCGCAGCCGAGGTGCTCGCTTACACCGAACTGACCCAGGAGCAGGCCCTGAACCCTCCCGGCGCCCAGTCGGGGCTGTTCGCCCAGTGGGCACGCGGCAAGCGTCACCGCGCACTGCGCTCGCGCTATGGCGAAGACTTAGGTTACGGTGAAGACGACGAGGACGACTTTTCCCCCTGGATGTGTTGAGTCGGCGCGGCAGCCGCGCATCGCCGGATCGGCGGGGCCGGTCCGGCGATGCGGCGCCGGAGGGCTGCGCGTACCCACGTCAACCGGGGGACGCCGCCAGGGGCGGGCCCTGCCCCGCGGCGTCCCCCGGTTGACGCATCCGGGTCCTTCCGGTACAAGGGTCCCGGAGGTGGATCTGTGGCATCACGGCGGATGCCCCTCTGGCAGCTGCTGGTGCAACGCGGGCTGTCGCCCACCGAACGGGCCGCGCGCGCCCTGGTCATGGCCGGTCAGGTGCTGGTGGCCGACCGGACAGTGGACAAACCTGGAATACAGGTGCGGGAGGACATGGCTGTCCGCCTGCGCCGTGTTCGGCCCTTCGCGAGTCGTGGCGGGGAGAAGTTGGAGTTTGCCCTGCGGAGATTTGGGGTGAATGTGCACGGGCGGGTCGCCCTGGACGCGGGCGCTTCCACCGGCGGGTTCACCGATTGCCTGCTGCGACAGGGGGCCGTCCGCGTTTACGCAGTGGATGTTGGCTTCGGGCAACTCCTCGGGCGACTGCGGCAGGACGCGCGCGTAGTGAACATGGAGCGCACCAATCTGGGCGATCTGCACCCGGGCCTCCTGCAACCCCCACCCAACCTTGTCACGTTGGACCTTTCCTACCTGTCCCTCGCCGCGGCCTGGCGGAGCGTGCAACCGCTCCTGGCCGAAGGCACCGACATCGTCAGCCTGGTCAAACCCCTCTTCGAGGTGCAGGATAGCGATGCCCGACGCACGGGCGTCGTTCGCGGGAGCTCAGCTTATGTGGAAGTGCTGACTCGACTGATCGACCACTGCAACACGATCGGCTGGAGTCCGCTCGGGACAGCAGCGTCTCCCGTCCGCGGGAGCCGCGGTACGATTGAATTCCTCCTGCACGCCCGCAATGTGCCGGCCGCCGGAGTGCGGCCGGACGTCCATGCCGCGGTGACAGAAGCGTTCATCTCGGAAGGCGCAGTGTCTCCCCAGGAATGAGCAGACTGCTTCTCAGTTCGTTAAGGCGCTCTGTCGCATAGACCCAGTGGCGGAGGTCCACTGTCGGAGGGGCATAGCGCTCGCCCAATCCCCAGAGGGTATCGCCGGCGCGTACCACGACGGTCATCTCCGCCGGACTAACCCCGTGGGCGTGCGCGATCGCGCTGTGGAGACTGATCAGGCCGACGCCGATCAGCACAACGACGCAAAAGCGCCGGCGTACGAACACGGACCCGCGGCGAACACTAAGGCGTTCCCCAGACGAGATCATGTGTTTGTCCCCCTCGCGAGCACACCCTATGCGAACGGGAGTGCCGATGTCAAGGGGGAAGGCAAACACGTTATCCCAACGTGCGGGAACGCGTGGTCGCATCCCTAGAACAGGTGGAACGGGCGACGGCGCCGCGGTCCGCGATGCCCTGGCGGCGGCAAACCGAACACAGTGCGCAGCGCGTCGGCGCGAAAACGTCCGGAGCAGATCTCCCGCGCTTGGCAGGTGAGCACCGGGATGCGCAGTCCGAAGCGCCGCGCGGCTTCGGGGTCGTCTGTAATCTCCACGCGGCGGACGCGGCGACCGGCCTCCTGCAGCAGCGGCGCCAGCACCGCCTCCGCTTCCACGCACAGATGGCAGCCGCGCCTGACGTACAGGGTGAGTTCTCCGGCAAGCGCATGTCCCGGCGCCTCATTGGGCTGTCCCATTCCGGCATCGCCCTCCGGTGTCTCGTTCGGGTATCTCACTGATGATGTGTGCGCCTCCCGGCCCCGAAAGGCGAACAGCGGAGCACAAACTGTTGTTTGCACATTCTCCGCCGCTGACCTATACTGTGGGCGTCGCGTGGAGCCAGGGCCCGCAATCAGGATCGGTGACAGGGGGACGGCGCGCAATATGGCGGATCTATCCCCGCGGCAACAGAGAATCCTCGACTTCATACGCGAGCATGTCAGGGAGCACGGCTATCCTCCCTCTGTGCGAGAAATCGGTGCCGCGGTCGATCTGCGCTCCAGTTCTACAGTGCACGGCCATCTGGCCAGGCTTGAGGCGAAGGGCTATCTGAGACACGATCCGACCAAGCCACGGACCATCGAGCTGCTGCACAACCCGTCCACCCCGCACAGCGGACGCGGGGTACCGGTGGCCCGCGGGGCACGGCTGGTGCCGGTTCTCGGCCGAGTGGCGGCCGGGCAACCGATCCTCGCCGTCGAGGAGGCGGAAGAAACCTTTCCCCTACCGACCGACTGGATACACGACCAACAGATCTTCATGTTGACCGTCGACGGCGAGAGCATGATCGAGGCCGGCATCCTGCCGGGCGACCTGCTCGTCGTGCGGCGGCAGCAGAACGCGTACAACGGGGACATCGTAGTGGCGCTCCTTGGTGAAGAGGTCACCGTCAAGCGCTTCTTCCGCGAGGCCGGGCGCGTGCGCCTGCAACCGGAGAACGCGCAGATGGAACCGATCTACGCCACACAGCTCACCGTGTTGGGCAAGGTCGTTGGTCTGGTGCGCCGTATGTGAAGGCGGAGACGGCTGGCGGTCGGATCTCCCCCGTCCGGGGAGTGTGTGCGACCGCCAGCCGCACGGGGAAGTCCGCCGGGTCCCCCGCGCACAGGCCCTCCCTCGTCTCGGGCGGGCAACGACCAGCTCAAGATCGACTTCGTAATTTCGACGGGCATGCCACCCCCTGTGGGCTGCATCAGAATGCGGACAGATATTGATCGAGTTCCCACTTGTGCACCTGCCGCCGGTAGTAGTCCCACTCGATCCGCTTGGCCTCGGTCAAGCGGGCGGTGATGTGTTCGCCAAGGGCGCGCTGTACCACCTCATCCGTCTCCATCGCCAGGAGGGCTTCCTCCAAATTCTCCGGCAACGGGACGATGCCCATGTCGCGCCGCTCGTCCGCGCTCATGTGATAGACGGCGGACCCGGTCTGCCGCGGTGGCTCCATCTTCTGGTCGAGCCCGTCCAGTCCGGCCCAGATGATGGCGGCCAGCGCCAAATATGGGTTGCAGGACGGATCCGGGCTCCGCAACTCGATGCGCGCACCGGAGGCGCGCCGGGCAGGTACGCGGACGAGCGGGCTGTGGTCCCGCTGGGACCATGTGGCGTAGATGGGCGCCTCATAGCCGGGGACCAGTCTCTTGTACGAATTCACCAGCGGATTGGTCACGGCCGTGAATCCCCGCGCGTGTGCCAGCACCCCTGCGAGGAAATGGCGCGCCACCGCGGAGAGTTGATCGGGGGCGGACGGATCGTGAAAGGCGTTTTCCCCGTTCCGAAAGAGGGAAATGTGGATGTGCAGACCAGAGCCGTTGACATCCCCAAAGGGTTTGGGCATGAACGTGGCATGCAGGCCGCGTGCCGCGGCGACGGTCCGAGCCACCAGCCGAAAGGTGATCAGATCGTCGGCTGCCGCCAGGGCGTCCTGGTGTTTGAAATCGATCTCATGCTGTCCGGGCGCGGCCTCGTGATGGCTGGATTCGATCCCGAAGCCCATATCCTCGAGCACCGAGACGATCTCGTCCCGCACGCGCTCGCCGGCATCGAGCGGCGCCATGTCGAAGTAACTGGAGATGTCGCTGGTCTCCGTGGTGGCGCGACCAGAGTCGTCGCGCCGGAAGAGGAAGAATTCCGGCTCCGCGCCGACCATAGCGGTGAAGCCGCGCTCCGCCGTCGCGGCACAGACGCGTTTCAGGGCGTGTCGGGGATCGGTTGGAAACGGCGAGCCATCCAGACCGTAGAGGTCGCAGATCATCCGTCCGGTTCGGCCACGGACGCCATCCGCTGTACACTCCCCCCGCGGGCGCCCGGGAAGGGTGTCCTTCCACGGATAGACGCAGCAGGTCCGTGGATCGGCGCGCAGGTACATGTCCGCTTCACGCGTGCGGACAAACCCCTCGATGGCGGAACCATCCACGATCACCTCTCCGGACAGGGCCTTGTCCAGTTGCGTGATGGGCATGGTGACATGCTTGATGACGCCGAGAATATCGGTGAACTGCAACTGTAGAGAGCGCACGCTGAGCGAGCGGCACCGCTCGCGCACATCCTCGGGCGCCGCGCTGCCATGGGGCAACGTTCCCTCCACCCTCCGGCATGGCGTGCCCGCCGCGGGCAGGGGCAAGACCATCCACGCCTCATCCATATTGCGGTGGCGGTGCCTTGCGGGTCAAGCAGCGGACCGGCGCGGCGGGCGCAATCGGCGCGGCGAGGGCGGGGGCGGTCCCGCCCTCGGGCGTCAGAGAATGATGCAGATCAGACCGCCGCTTCCCTCGTTGACGATGCGCTGCAGGGTTTCGGCGATCTTTTGCTGCGCGCTCTCCGGCATGTGATTGAGCTTCTGGCGGATACCCTCGCGCAAAACATCATGCAGTGAGCGGCCGAAAATCTGCGATTCCCAGATCTTCTGGGCGTCATCCTCGAACTTTTCCATCAGATAATGTACCAGATCCTCACTCTGGCGCTCTGTTCCGAGAATCGGGGTATACTCCGCCTCGACGTCCGCCCTGATCAGGTGAAGGCTCGGCGCCTTGGCCTTGAGCCGGACACCGAACTGATTGCCGCGCCGAACGAGTTCCGGCTCTTCAAAGGTCATGTCGGTCAGGTCGGGAGTCACCATCGCATACCCCACCTGCCGGACTTCGCGCAGGGCGTCTCCGATGCGATCGAATTCGGTCTTGGCGAACATCAATTCTCGGAGCAGGCGGACCAGGTTGGCCTTTTCGCCAACATCGACGCCGGTGATGTCTTCGAGGATTTGTTGAAAGATGTCCTCGCGCGCGGTCAGGCCGATGTCGGCGATGCCGGTCCCCATCTCCATGCGGATGAGGTCCACGCGCTCGACTACATCGTAGCCGGCCAGCCGATGAAGGGCCGGCTGCACATCGCGCAGGCGGCGCACTCCTTCCAGCGTCTCGGCGGCCGCTTCGTCGAAGCGCCGCCGGAGCCAGTGCTCCGCCGGCAGCTCCAGCACCCACCCCGGCTGCTGGATATTGACCTCCCGCACGGGGAATTCATAGAGCACCTCCTCCATGATGTGCTCGATTCCCGCCTCGTCGAGCTGGCCGCAGTTCACCGCGACCACGGCGGTACCATACCGCTGCCGCAGTTCGGCGACCAGGGCCTCGGTGTCTGGGGAATCCGGCCGGGCGGAGTTCAGGACGACGACGAACGGTTTGCCGATCTCCCGGAGTTCCTCGACGGCACGCTCCTCGGCGGAGACGAAGCTTTCGCGCGCCAGGTCCCCGAAACTCCCGTCGGTGGTGACCACAAGGCCGATGACGGCATGGTCGGTGATCACCTTGCGCGTGCCGACCTCCGCGGCCTCCTCGAAGGGGATCTCATAATCGAACCAGGGCGTGACGACCATACGCGGGCCGGTTTCCTCGGTGTAGCCCAAAGCACCCGGGATGGGGAAGCCGACACAGTCGACCAGCCGGACGCGCAGGTTGAGGTTTTCCCCAACGGTGATGGCAACGCCCTCGTCCGGTATGAACTTCGGCTCTGTCGTCATCACCGTACGGCCCGCCCCGCTCTGGGGGAGCTCATCCATCGCCCGTTCCCGCTCATAGGGGTCCTCGATGTGCGGCAGCACAAGAAGCTCCATGAAGTGCTTGATCAGGGTGGACTTGCCCGCGCGAACCGGTCCCACGACGCCGATGTAGATCTCTCCACCGGTCCGTTGGGCGATATCCGCGAAGATATCGTACCCTTCCATTGTCCGCTCCCTCCCCCATCCACCGGCGCCGTGCCCGGTTGCAGGCCCACGGGACCGCAGTGCCGCCGAGCCAGGGTATGCGGACGGGCCCGGTGCAGGCCCGCGCCTCCCGGCAGGTCGCTGCAACTGTATGGTGGGGTGGGTGCAATTATGTCCACGGCAGCGGCTGCGGCGGGATCGGGGCACCCTATGCGTGGCGGCGCTCCGGGGACCCCAGGATGAGTCGCCTGTGGGCGCGCTCGCGGAATACGAAGCGGACCGGCGCGCCGGGCAACTCGAACTGCTCGCGCACTCTGTTTTCCAGGTAGCGGACATATGTCGGAGCAATGGCGCCCCGATGGTTGGTGACCAGGGCGATGGTGGGAGGCGCGGTCCGTATCTGGGTGGCGTAATAGATGCGCGCCGCCCTGCCCTCAAAGGATGCGGGCGGGTGCAGCGCCACCGCCGCCCGGATACATTGATTGAGTGGGGCGGTGGCGAGGCGCCGGCGGTACGCGCGGCCAACCCTGCCCATGGTCGCGGGCAGGTCGGCGAGTCCCTGCCCGGTCACCGTCGAGGATGCCAACACGGGGGCATAGGCCAAAAAGGGCATCTCGCTCCGCACCCGCATCAGCACATCGGCGAGGGCGGGCCCAGGGATCAGGTCCACCTTGTTCAGCACGACGATGGCCGCGCGCCGCCGATCAGCGACATTGCCGGCGATGCGCTTGTCCTGATCGGTGCAGGGCTCCGCCGCGTCGAGCACAATGACCGCCACTTCCGCGCGCGCCACCGCGGAGGTGGTGCGCGCGGCACTCCAACGCTCTATCCCCTGGCGGGCGACGCGCGCCGGGCGGCGCAATCCCGGAGTGTCCACCAGCAGGAAGCTTTGGTCGCCCACCTGCCAACTGACATCGACCGCGTCACGCGTCGTTCCCGCGATGTCGGAAACGATGAGGCGTTCTCTGCCGAGCAGCCGGTTGACCAGAGAACTCTTCCCGACGTTCGGACGGCCGACGAAGACCACCCGTGTGGGGGCATTCCCCTGCCCCAATGCATCCGCCCGCGGCTGTTGCCGCAAAAGGGCGACGGCGCGATCGAGGATGTCGCCCAAACCCTCACCCCGCACGGCGGACAGGGGCAGCGGCTCTCCCAGGCCGAGTGCGTAGAATTCGTGCACCGCCGCACCCCGGCGATCCGCCTTGTTGGCGATCAAGATCACCGGTTTGCGCAAACGGCGCACCTCGGCGGCGATGTCGCGATCCACCGGCAGCAAACCGTCCCCTGCGTCTACCACCAGGAGGACCACGTCGGCTTCCGCGATCGCGGCCCGCGTCTGCGCCGCAACCAACGGCGCGAAGGGATCGCCGTCCGCGCCGCCGAGGCCGCCGGTGTCGGTCACGACCAGGGACGTTCCGGCCCACTCCGCCGGCGCGTACAGGCGGTCGCGCGTGACCCCGGGCGTGGATTCCACCACGGCTCTTCGCTCACCGACGATGCGATTGAAGATCGTGGACTTGCCCACGTTGGGCCGGCCGGTCAGCACCAGCAACGGGCGGTCGGCGCCAGGGTCCAGGGCCGCTTCCGAGGCTGCTTTGCGAGTCGCTCGCATTGTGCGCAGCTTCACCGCTGATGAGGTCTCCTTCGCTGCGGCGCTCTCACCGCACGGCATCCTGCGCCTGCCGGCCATGGGGGCGCAGCATTCCGCGGAGGCCGCCTCGCCAAAGGACGGGAAGCCGATACAGGACCTGGCCACCCAAGACGGCCAGTATGCCCGCGTCAAAGGTTGCGCCCCCGCCGAACGCGGACGGCCAAGGCAAAATGTTCGATGCGCCTACAGCATACCGGAGGGCGGCGGCCACCGCCAGCCCGGTGCACGCCGCGGCCAACACTTCCACCGACCGGCGCGCCGGTCCCCGGGCCGCAACGGCCGCGCAGACCGCGGCAAGCAGGGATGCGGTCCAGCCGATGCCCGCCTCCGCGGCCCATGCCGGGATAACGCACAGGACGATGCCCACCGCCACGGAGCCGGTGACCACCCGCGCCAGGGCCCAGGAGCGAACCGGGTGGCACGTGAGCAAAAAGAGCGCGAAGCAGAAGGGTACCAGGGTTCCGGCCGGATTGACGAGCACCGCAGAACGACCGAGCGGCAGATTGACGGCACTCAAAGCGACGGTGGCACCCGCCCAGAGGATGCACGCGGTACGGTTCAATCCGAGGAGTGAGAGGACGCCGTCGCAAAGTCCCGAAACGACAAGGACCGCCAATGCGCAAAGCCACGCAGCACCGGATGGCACAGGCCTCACCCAGGTGCCAGTCTGCCGCTGTCGCCCGTACAACATACCGGGCCGCGGCCCTTTTACGGCAGCAGCGCCGCGCGCCCCGGATGACGGCGTCACGTCCCGGCGGCATCCCCCCCACCCGGGTTCGGACCACTGAACTCTTGCCGCAGTAGGGCCCCGACCTCACCCACCATGTCTCCGAGCGTGACGGGTGCGCTCGGTGGGCCGGCGGGGGCGGTCTCGGCCGCCGCCGGGCGCGCCGGCAGGGGCGCGGTGCCGCGCAGGCTCAGGCTGATACGCCGCTCCGCGGGCGAGACCCGCAGGACGGTGGTGTGGACGATGTCGCCCTCGCGCACAACCTCTCCAGGATCATTGACGCGCTGGTCGGAGAGTTGGGAGATGTGAATCAGACCGTCCACGCCCGGTTGGAGTTGGACGAAGGCTCCAAAGGAGCACAGACGCATCACCCGCCCCTGGACCACAGTCCCC
>JAJZMB010000055.1 GCA_021803205.1 Bacillota bacterium
GACCGTGTCCTTTTGGTACCCCGTCTCAGGGGTCTCCACCGTGCGCACCTCCATGTCCCGCGGCGGCCGTGGCCCGGGCTCACCGACGCCCCCGTGCCTCGCGACGTGTAGGGTGCGCCGGTCGAGGCTGGTCACCACCCCACGGGTGCCGACGAACTGCACGATGTTGCGCGCCCTGGTCGCCCCGAACATGCTGCTTTGCACGAACGCACTGCGTGTGCGCCCGTCGAAGTCGATGAGCAGACTGGCGAACTGGATGGTGCGGTCGCCGGTGATGGTCCCGCGCCGCACATGCGCCGGGCGGGGCGCGCGGGAGTAGTGGCGCCAGGCGTCGCGACTGCGCAGCCGAGCGTCAGAGGGTTGTGCCTGTTGGTCTCGCGAGATGTGACCTCGGATCTCGGCGATACAACCCCAGCAAATCGTGCGGAGCGGGTGCCTACTTGTTAGGTAGGCCTACCTTGTTCGATGGCGGCTCCTTAGCCATCCCAGGACGATGCGCACTGCCGACACCTACTCCGGGCAAGTGCATACCGCCAAAGGGGACCTTTGCGTGCGCCGGTAAGCCTGAGATTTCGAGCGGGTGAGATTCCTGCCCCCGCGGGGGCCAGCCACCCACGGGGAAACAAGCCTTGGACCCGCGCGCCTCCGGGCCGTGCGTCGCACCCCGCGCCGGGGTCCGGGGTTGCGACGGGAGGAGCCCGGTGTCCGGGCCCGGACGCGGCGGACAGCCCTCGGTCGCCGCCGTTGCACTCCGGTTCCCGCCCGTCCGCGTCCCGTTCAGGTGTGCGGCCCGAACGCCCCTGCCCCTGCCTGCGACCGGGCCCAGATCGCGGCTGCCTCGCTGCGGCGCGTCACCTGGAGCTTGCGCAGGATGGCGCTCACGTGGTGTTTGACGGTCGTTTCGCCGAGGTAGACGACGCGCGCGATCTGTTGGTTGGTGCGGCCGTCGGCCATCAGGTCGAGGATGCGGCGCTCGCGCTCGGTCAGCTCGGCCAGGGGGTCGGTGCCGTTGCCGCCGCCCGGCTGGCGCAGCCGCTGCAGGACGCGCCCGGTGACCTCCGGATCCAGGAGTGACCCCCCGTCGTGTACCGTGCGGATCGCCTGCACCAGATCGCGACCGCGCGCCTGCTTGAGCAGGTAGCCGGCGGCACCGGCCATGATCGCCGCGAACAGGGCCTCGTCGTCGGCGTAGGAGGTGAGCATGATCACGCGCGTCTCCGGCCGGTCCGCGCGGATGTCGCGGCAGGCCTCGATACCGGAGCCGTCGGGCAGGCGGACGTCGAGCACGACCACGTCCGGTCGCAGTCGCTGCGCTGCACGCACGGCGTCAGCCGCCGTCGCGGCCTCGCCGATCACCGTCACGTCCGCGGAGCCGCCCAACAAGGATTTCAACCCCACCCGCACGACCTCGTGGTCGTCCACCAGCAGCACCCGGATCGGCGCCGCCCCGGTGCCGTCCGCTTCCGCGGCCACCGCAGTCCACCGTCCCTCTCATCGGGGTGCGCCCGCCGTGCCGCCGGCGAACCCGGCCGGCACAGTCTCTCGCCGGGGCAGATCCGGCACGCGTTGCCGCGTACCGTTCCGATTTCCCCGGCGCCCCACTTCGGGCACCCACTGGCAGCGTAGTCGTCCGGTCGGTCCGCCGCAGGGGCCCAGCGGACGGCCCGCATGGTCCGATCGGCCCATCTTCGCGCGCCTCCCGGCCGTTGGTATGTGCCAGAGTGGCGGTGTAGCCTCCGGACCGGTGCCGGCGGGCCGCGCCCGGCGGGGGGCCTGTGTCCGGGGTCGCGGTCCGCCGGCTGCGGCGCGCTGATGAGCCGTCTGGGCCAGTGCCGCGCCGGTAGGCTGCGGACGGGCCGTGCGTGCGCCAGCGCCGCTCCGGCTGCGTCTGCTGCCCGGTGACCCTCGCGCCGGGCTCCCGGAACGGGAGGGGAACGCATGCGTGTGCGCGCGTCCGTGCTGGCGGATTACGGCCTCCTGCAGGAGGAGGAACTAGAGCTCGATGGCCCGGGGCCGGGCGAGGTGGCCGTGCGCCTGAGCGCGGCGGGCGTCTGTCACAGCGACTACCACGTCTTCAGCGGGGACCTGCCGCTGCCCACGCCGATGGTCCTGGGTCACGAGGGCGCCGGCGTTGTGGCGGCGGTGGGTGCCGGGGTGGCCACCGTGCGGCCCGGCGACCCGGTCGTCCTCTCCTGGCTGCCGTCCTGCGGCCGCTGCCGCTTTTGCCTCTCCGGCCGGCCCGAACTCTGCAGGGTGCCCGCGACCGCGGCGCAGCACGGGACGCTGCCGGGTGGTCGGACGCCGTTCCGGCGCGGGGTGACACGCGAGCCGGTGTACCAGTTCAGCCTGACCGGGGCCTTTGCGGAGGTCACCGTCGTCCCCGAGTCGGGGGTGGTGCGCCTGCCTCCCGGCACCGACCTTGAGGTCGCGGCGCTGCTCGGTTGCAGTGTCCTCACCGGCACGGGCGCCGTCTGGCGGACGGCGGCGGTGAGGCCCGGCGAGTCAGTGGCGGTCTTCGGCTCGGGCGGCATCGGGCTGAACGTGCTGCAGGGGGCGCAACTGGTGTCGGCCTATCCGCGCATCGCGATCGATGTGAGCCAACGGCGCCTCGCCGCGGCGATCGAATTCGGGGCCACCCACACCGTCCGTGCGGATCAGGACTCGGTGTTGGACCGCATCCTGGAACTGACCGGCGGGCTGGGCGTCGATGCCGCCTTCGAGGCCATCGGGCGTCCCGAGACGATCGCGGCCGCCTTCAACGCAACCTGCGCCGGCGGGCGGGCGGTGGTGATCGGCGTCGCGCCCCCCAACGCGGAGGTCGGTCTCAACGCCTTCGCCTTTCCCTCCCAGGAGAAGACGCTGACCGGCTGCTGGTACGGGCAGTCCTCGCCGGCGCGGGACATCCCGGCCCTGCTGCGTCTGCACAACGCGGGCAGCCTGCGCCTGCGGCCCCTGCTGTCGCAGCGCTACGGCTTGGGCGAACTTGAGCGGGCCTTTGAAGCCATGCTCGACGGATCCGTCAATCGTGCCCTGATCGTGTTCGACCCCTGACGGGGTCATGCCGCGCGTGGCCGCGCACCTGCGGCGGGCGCGGAGGGGCGGAGGGATGGTGCGCTGGTGGCGTTCTTTGCGGACACCGAGGCCCTGTATCGCATCTTGGGCGGGTTCTTCGAGACGCTGACCACCGCGGAAGAGGGTCAGTTGATCCATCGGGTCGGCGGTCCCGTGTTGTTTCTCTACCACCGCCCGGAGGGCCGGCTGCTGTGGTCGCCCCTGCCGCCGCCGGGACAGCGCCCGGCCTTCCGCGTGGCCTACGGGGACGACGCCGCGGGCGAGCCCCCGCTGCTGACCTTCGAACAGGACGCGGACACGGCCCACCGCTTCTGGCTCGGTGAGATCGACTTGGCCCAGGCCCTCGCGCGGCAGCAACTGCGCGCGATCGGTCCCCTGTCCCGCGCGATGAAGCTCCTGCCGCATCTGGACAGCGTTTACCCGCGGTACGCGGCGTGGGTTGCCGGGGGTGGGCCCGCATGAGCGGCGCTCCCGTGCCTGCGGAGTCCTGGCCCACGGT
The DNA here is from genome assembly GCA_021803205.1 of Bacillota bacterium. Taxonomy (GTDB): domain Bacteria; phylum Bacillota; class Sulfobacillia; order RBS10-35; family JAJYVN01; genus JAJZMB01. The sequence continues at coordinate 3,572 of JAJZMB010000055.1, forward strand.
GGCCGGGTTGTATCTGGACGGGGAGCGGCGTGCGGGAACGGATGCCGTCCCGCTTGTCAACCCGTCGACCGGCAGGTGTGAGCGGGTGCTGCTGGCGGCGGTCCCGGGGGATGTCGCCGCCGCCGTCCGCGGGGCGGCGGACGTGTACCGCTCCGGGGCCTGGGACGGCCTGCCGCCGCTGCACCGCCAGCGGATTCTGATGGAAGTGGCGCGCCGCCTGCGCGCCGAAGCCCCGGCGCTGGCTGTCGAGATCGCCCGCGAGAGCGGGTTGCCGCTCGGCCCCGCCCGCTACGCCGAGGTGCCCATGGCGGCGGAGACCTTCGAGTATTTCGCCGCCGCCTGCACGGGGGACATCGGCGAGGTGGTCCCCTTCTTCGCCGCGGGTACGCCGCCCACCCAACTCGCCTACACGCTGCACCAACCCGGCGGGGTGGCGGGGCTGATCACGCCGTGGAACTTCCCGTTGCTGCTGCCGGCGTGGAAACTGGCCGCGGCGTTGGCGGCCGGCTGCCCCGCCGTCCTCAAGCCAGCGCTGGAGACCCCTACGCCGGCCCTGCACCTGGCCGAGATTCTTGTGGCGGCGGGAGTGCCGCCGGGGGCCGTGCAGGTGCTCTGTGGCGGGGATGCGGTGGGCGCGGCCCTGGTGGCCCACCCGGATGTGCGCCACATCTCCCTGACGGGGGAGACGGCGACTGGCCGCGCCGTGATGGCGGCGGCAGCCGGCGGCGTCAAGCGGCTGACCCTGGAACTCGGGGGTAAGTCCCCGGTGATCGTCTGCGCCGACGCGGACCTGGAAGCGGCTGTTCTCGGAGCGCTCTTCGGCGTCTTCTTCCACGCCGGACAGGTCTGCCAGGCGGGCAGCCGCATTCTGGTGGAGCAGGCGGTGTATGAGGAGTTCTGCGCGCGTTTCACCGAGCACGCCGCGATGCTGCAGGTCGGTCCGGCCGGCGATGCCGGCAGCGACATCGGTCCGCTGGTGTCGGCTCCCCACTTCCGGCGGGTGCGCGGGCATGTGCAACGCGCCATGGAAGGCGGGCTGTCGCCCGTTTTGGGGCAGGGGCGCGTGCCTGACCCTGACGGCGGCTTCTTCTACCCGGTGACTGTGTTCCGGGACGTGCGGCCGGAGGCGCCCATCGCCCGGGAGGAGATCTTTGGGCCGGTGGCCTGCCTGCTGCCCGTGCCGGATGCAGCCGCGGCGCTGGAGGCGGCCAATGACAGTCCCTACGGCCTGGCCGCAGGCGTTTGGAGCCGCGACGTGGGGCGCGCCCTGCGGCTGGCGGGGGCGCTCCGGGCGGGCACCGTTTGGATCAACACCGCCCAGATTCTTTCGCCCAGCGCGCCGTTCGGAGGGATGCGGGGCAGCGGGGTGGGGCGGGAACTCGGGCGGCGCGGGCTGGATGGTTTTCGTGAAACGAAGACGATTATCGTGGAGCAAGCCGAGCGGCCCTGGACGTATTTCTGAGCACGGTGCCGGCCTCTGCGCACCATGGCCGCGGCGAGGCCGGGAGACGGCGGTGGGGGGGTTGTGCGGTGGAGGTCCGCGTATGGTGGACGCCGGCCGAGGTGGAACCCGACGGGTTGCGCGGGCGTGCGGCGGCGGTGGTCGATGCCCTGCGGGCCACCACCAGCATCGCGGTGGCGCTGGCCTCCGGCGCGGTGGCGGTCGTGCCGTTCGCCGAGGAGGCGGGCGCACGGGAGTGGGCGGCGGAGCACGGGGCGGTGCTGGCCGGCGAGCGTGCCTGCGTGCCCCCGCCGGGCTTTGACCTCGGCAATTCGCCTGTGGCGTTCGCGCCGGCCGCGGTGGCGGGTCGGGAGATCGCCCTCTGGACGACCAACGGCAGCCGGGCGCTGGCCGGCGCCGTCGCGGGGGGGGGCGCCGTCTTTGCCTTCGCCCTGGTTAACGCCGGGGCGGTCGCCCGGCACCTGCGGCAATCCATGTGCCGTCGCCTCGGCATTGTCTGCGCCGGGACCGAGGGCGCGTTCTCACTGGAGGACGCCTTCACGGCGGGTGCGCTGATCGACCGGCTGGCCGCGGCTGCGGACGGGCCTCCGGTCCTGGACGAGCGGGCGAGCGCGGCGCATCTGCTCTATCTTGGCGGGCGGGGTGACCCGCGCGCCGTCTTTGACGGGACGGCGGCCGCCGGCAAGATCCGGGCGCGGGGGCTGGGGGAGGACGTGGCCTTCGCCGCCCGGGCGGATATCCTCGACTCGGTGCCCGCATGGCGGGACGGCGCGTTGCGGCCGGTCGGAGCGCGGCACTGAGCGGCTTGGGCGCAGCGTGAACATCACCCGGTGGCCGCCCCAGCCCTGGTGAGCCGCGCACAAGCGGCGTCGCCATGCCGGGATGAGGCGTGGCCTCCGTGTCCTTGCGGGCGATCCCTTCCCCCCGCGCGTTCCCGGCGCACGGGAGGCACCCGCGGCGGGCGACTGAAGCGGGAGCACGTGGCGGCGACGGAGACCAAACGCCTGCACGGGCAGGCGCGTGTTGTGCTGCGCCGTCCTTGGCGCACGGGGGGAAGCCCCGGGGGCTTCTGGGATCCCTTCCCTGGAATCTCGCCGAAGCGGTCGGCCCGCAGGGGCAGTACCGCCTCGCCACCTCTTATCGAGCACGGGCGTCGGGGGCTGAAGGGGACCGGTTGTTCCCTCCGGGAAATATTGGCTCCCCCCTCGAAGAATTGTGTGCTAGCGCGCCTCCGCCGCCTTGTCCGGCCGCGACGGGGGGCGCGGCCGTTCGCCTGTCCGGCCGGGCCGCTGACCGCCGGGACGTCTGATACAATCGTGCGGAGGCCTTTGGGGCCGGCGGCCTGGAGGTGCGTCATTGGGTCAGGACCGTCTGCTGCCGGATCCGGCGGTGTTGGACGCCCTGCGCGTCGGCGGCGACTTCGCCGTGATCCCGCATGTCCTGCCGGACGTGGACGCGCTCGGTTCCGCCGAGGGGCTCTGCCGCATCCTGCGGGCGGCGGGAGGGCGGGCCTCCGTGCACGCCCCCGATGTCCCGGACATCTACCGCTGGGCGCTGGCTCCGGAAGTCTGCGCGGACGGAGAGCCCGCCCCGGGTGTGACGCGGGTGGCCATCGATACCGCGCGGCAGGCCCGGTTGCAGATCCCGGGCAGGGTGGCGGTGAACATCGACCACCATGAGGACAATCCCGGTTTTGGCGCGCAGGCCAACTGGGTGGCGGCTGCGCCGTCGTGCACCTGTCTGTTGCTGCCCCTGGCCGAGGCGCTCGGGGTCCCGGTCCGCGGCGAATTGGCCACAGCGCTCTACCGGGGCCTGGTGGGGGACACCGAGTGCTTCCGGGTCAACCTGAGTCCCGCGGCTTTCCTGTGGGCGGCCCGCCTCGCTGCGGCCGGCGCGGACTGCGCGGGGACGGCGGAGCGTTTCGGGCAGCGTTCCCCAGGTTTCTGGGGTTATCTGGCGGCGGTGGAGCGTGCCGCCTTCGACCTGGCAGGGTCCGCGTCGGGCGTGCCGCTGCGCGTGGTCCCCATCCCGGCCGACCTGGCGGGGTGCCATGCGCTCCTGCCATACGAGCATGCGCTGCTGCCGGGGCACCTCTTCCCGCCGGAGGGGGGCATCCTGGCCATCCTGCAGGAAGGCCAGGGCGGTGTGCGCTTCCGCCTGCGCAGCCGGGGGGTGGATGTCCTACCGCTGGCCCATGCCCTGGGCGGTGGCGGCCATCCACAGGCGGCGGGGGTGCAGTTGGTCGGGGTGGGGCTGGATACGGCCGTGGCGGCCCTGCGTGCGGCGTGGGCGGGCTAGTGGCGCACTCATCAGGCCCTGACCGTCGCCAACGGCACGGCACCCCCTCGGGGTAGCGGTCATCGGGCGCGGCCGTCCCGGCCCAGGTGGAGGGCCTCGCATCCGCCACTGGCGCCAGGCCTTGAGCGGCACGCTGTCTCCGGCGCTGGACACGGCGAGACAAAACTTGATGGACGCGCCGCCAGCGGGGTGCGGCGCCCGCCCCTCGAGCGCTATTCCGCCCGTCCGGCCCCGCGGCGGGTGCGGACAAGGGGGTGTCACCGCCGTGCAGCTGAAGGACCGCGCCTGGCTGGTGGGCGGGGCCGGTACGGGCCTTTGGCGGGAGAGCGGCTCTGCCTCGAGGGCAGCGTCACCGGCCAGGTTCCGCCGGTCGACTCGGGCGCCGCGCCACGGTGAGGGCGTCCGTACCGTCCCTCGTCCCGGTCCCCTGTCCTGCCCGTCGCCGTGCCGATGTCTGGCGGGACCCTTGTTCGGGAACAATCCCTCCGCACAGGGCGGTGAGTCGGCCCGTACTGTGGTGGCGGCGGCGCGCCGCGGCTGAAGAGCCGCCTGCGCCGCGAAGCGGAGGGCCAGGCAGATGTATGACCGCATTCTGGTGCCGCTCGGCGGCGGAGCGGTGGGGGAAACGGTGCTGGAGTGTGCCCGCCTGTTGGCGGAACCCCTGGACGCGGAGATTGTACTGCTGCGGGTTGTACCTCCCCATCCGGCGACGATCTTCGTCCACCAGGAGGGGCCGCCGCCGTCGGCCCGGGCCGTCGCGGCGGCGGAACGGGCCGCGCTGGCCCTCGCGGAGGCGTATGTGCACGACGCCGCCGATCGGCTCGCGGGTCACGTGCGGGTGGCGGCGCAGATCCGGCGCGGCGACGTGGCGGAGGAGATCCTCCGCGCCGTCCGGGACACCCGCTGCGGCCTGATCGCCATGGGCACCCACGGGCATCGCCCGCTGCGGCGCATGGTCGCGGGCAGCCTCACGGATCAGGTTGTGCGGCGGAGCCCGGTGCCTGTGCTGGTGCGCTGTGTGCGGCGCGCCGCCGGCCCCGGCCTCGTCCCGCCGGAACTGCAGGGGGTCGGCGGTCGGGGTGGCACGTGAGCGCTCCGGCCTGTGGGTGGCGGCGTCCGCGCACTGGCGCTTGTACGCCGCCGAGCTCCTGGGCACCGCCCTGCTGGTCTTTGCCGGCCTCAGCGTCGTGATCTTCGACTTTGGCCCAGGCTCGCCCGCGGCCGTTGCGCTCCACAGCGCCTTCGCCCTCCGGCTGCTCACCGGCTTCCTCTTCGGCGGTACGGGTGCCCTTATTGCCACCAGCCCCCTGGGCCGCATCTCCGGGGCGCACCTCGATCCGGTGCTCTCCTGGGCCTTCTGGCTCGCCGGGAGCCTCAGCGCGCTGGACGCGGCCCTGTACAGCCTCGCGCAGTTTGTCGGCGCCGCGCTGGGGGCGGCGCTCCTGCCGGCGGCCTGGGGCGGCGTCGGGGCGGCGGTGCGCTACGGCGCGACGCTGCCGGCACGGGCCTGGGGGGCGGGACCCGCCGTGGCCGGGGAAGCCGCAGCCACCTTCGCCCTGGTCGGGGGCATCCTCTGGTTCGTGGGACATCCCCGTCTCCGGCGCTTCACCCCTGCCCTGCTGCCGCCGCTGGTCGCGCTCTTGGTCGCCTTCGAGGCGCCGCTCAGCGGGACGTCGATGAATCCCGCCCGCTCGTTCGGTCCCGCCCTTCCCGGCGATGCCCTGGGCGCCCTGTGGATCTACTTCCTGGGGCCGGCCGCGGGCGCTCTGGGGGCGGCGCTGGTCGCCGTCCGCCCCGGACGCGTGCATGTGGCCAAGGTGGCCCACCACGCCCATGACCCGCACGGCCGCTTCCACGGTCCGGCGGCGGGCAGCCCCGCGGCGCGGCTCCGCGGCGGGCGCGGGGTGGTGGATCACCCCTGACGACGGCGCCGGCACCGGATGCGGAGGGGCCGCCCGGTTCGGCTCATCCGCGGCGGCGTTTCCCGGACCTCTTCCTCGCGCCGGATTGGGTATATGCTGTGAGCATCGGAACGGGCAGGTCTGCATGCCGGCCGCCAACGGGAGAAGCGCTGGCGGCGGATCGGGAAGGCACCCCGAGGATCCGGCGCGCGCTCCGGTCGTGCCCACCTCGGTCTGGGTCCGTGTTCCCGGAGGATTTTCGGCTTGAGCTGTGGTTGCGGGTGTCATTGTCCGGTTTGCCCGCGACGCGGTTCCGGTGATCGAGGGCCGAGTCGGGTTCCGGCATCGTTGCCGCTTCTGCTCCGCAGACCCGGTCCACCGAGCCACCGCGGATGCACCGGCGGGCCGCCCGCCTGACGGCACCCCGTGACCCGCACCCCACCGCAGGTGTCAACGACCTTCGAGCCCGCAGGCGGGGGAGAAGGCCTCAAGTGTCGACCGCGCGCTGGCGGGCTTGGCTTGCGGAGCAAGCCCCGAGAGGAAAGACGGTCAATGCGGCAACCGAAAGAGGATAACTTTTCGCGGTACATGCGTCGTGCGCTCGCGGGCCAGGAGGATTTCTGGCTCCTGAAGCTGCTCTATCCCGTGCGGCGAAGCGAGCCTGCCCATCCGGACAGGGCTCCGCTCCGCGCATGGATGCTGCGACTGTTGCGCCGCTAGGAGTCCGCCGCGGAAGTCCCTTTTCGCGGCGGACTTGGGCTCCGGACCCTTGTCCCCCAAGGGCTTCGAAATCTGGATCGGCGCCGAAACCGACTTTTGCGGGGCCGTCCCGGCGGCAGTTTCCGGGTTATCCGCACCCAGTCTTCCGAGGCGTTCAGCCCGTAGGCTCTGGCCAGCGGGGCCCGTTACCTGACCGGCCAGCCTCTCGCAGCGCAAACCCTGAGGAGCCGCCATCGAACAAGGTGGGCCGGCATGACAAGTAGGCACCCGCTCCGCATGATTTGCTGGAGTTGTATCGCCGCGATCCGAGGTCACATCCCGCGAGATCAACAGGCACAACCCTGCGACTGTCGGTCGCACAGTCGCGACGCCTGGCGTCACGACTCCCGCGCGCCCTGCCCGAGGAAAAGTTGTTTCATGGCGGCTCCTAATACTGTTGTCAGGGATGTGGGAACGATCCGGGGTGTTAATACCATTAAGCAGGGTCGGAGGGCTGCAGGGTCACTAGGTTAAGGCTACCAGAAGATGTAGGCAGTAGTAACCCATGATTTGCCACTCGGTCGTCGAAGTCGAAGGTATGAGGAACAGCAAAAAGCACGCGGTTCAGGATTCGGCAACTCCAGCGGCGAATGCCCCTGCG
>JAJZMB010000077.1:0-7993 GCA_021803205.1 Bacillota bacterium
GCCGAGGGACTTCGCGGATCATCATCCAAATCATGGGGCAAATTCTGGAAATTGGCCTAAATCGTTCGACGCCGTTCGACATCCCCGACTTGTGGGGAACGCAGAGGACTGAGGCAGGTCCAGGCGACCGAAGCCAGGGCCTCGCGCTTGGCCTCCAACGTCTGCAGCCCATACTCAGGCGGTTCCGACAGGGCGTGGACGTGCGCCGCCGCAGGGTAGACGCGGAAGCGGCAGCGGTTGCGTTCGTCCGCGGGGTGGCGTTGCAGTTCTCCGTCAAGCCCCTCCTGCACGGTCAGGAACTTGGTGGAGTCCACGTCGAAAAGGCCGGCCGGGGCCTCCGCCAGCAACTCGCGGATGGTCTTGCCGTCTGGCACCTCCGGGTGGGTCTCGCCCATGATGATCATGGTGGCGCCCGTGTTGGGGTCTTTGAGCACTCGCTCCGTGCCGGGCACCCACCAGTGCCATCCGCCGCCACCACGCAGCCCGAAGTTGAAGAGGAACCCCCACATCTCCCGGTCGGTTGCCGGAAACCACAGCAACGGGTGCCCTTGGTCCTCGGCCAGCAGGTACGGGGCCCCGGTCGCGCGCTGGAAGCCCTTCCAGTCCTCCCAGTCCGCAGCCCAACCCGAAACGTGCTGATGCTTGGGCCAGTCGAAGGGCGGCACGCGGCGCTCCAAGTTCAAAAAGGCCAGCAGCAGGGCCCATGGCGCGCCGAGGGGCCACTTTGGGTCCGACTCGGGATGGTTCCAAGGAACGCGGGGGTCGAAGCGGCCGGGGTCGGCGCTGAGGCCCGCTGCCCGTGCCGCCGGCTGACCCGTCGTCGGGTCCGGCTCTACCCACACTCGGAAGCCCCGCGCCATGTGGCATCCCTCCCGCCACATTATAGCGCGCCAGCGGAGCCCCACAGGGCATGTGCCACACCGGCTGCAACGCCAATCGCGAGTAATGCGGCAGGGGTGGCCCCTGCCGCACGCTGGGGACATGGCAAAGCCGCGTCCCCACCCGGTGGTGCTCGTCGAGACGGTGCCCGACCCGGCGGCCGCCGGTACGCTGGCCCGCTGGGCCGACCGCCTGGCGCGTCTCGGCGGCACGGGCGGGAGCACCCCTGCCGTCGCACCGGCCCCGCCGCGAGGAGGATCGGTTCCCGATCCATCGCGGCGCCGGCCGCAAGGGGGCCCGGTGCCATGACCCCCCTCCTCTGGCAGGAGACGCGCGTCACGGACGGCGAAGACGCAAGGTGCGCCGGTGGTGCAGCAGTGAGCACATCGCCCGTCCAGGGCGGAGACGGGGGTGCGAATCCCACCCCGGCGCTCCACCTCTCCCCGAAGGACCTCATCGTCGCGCCCATCGCCCACCGGGTCGCGGCCGAACTGGTCCGCGCCCGCCACTACCTCCATGCCCCCGCCTCCGCCGTCCGTCTTTCCCTGGGCATCTTCGGCGGTGGCGCACTCCTGGGCGTGGCCATCTTCAACCCCGGGCCCCGCAACGGCCACCGCCTGCTGCGCGGGGCCACCCAAGCGGACGTGCTCCACCTAGCCCGCTTCTGGATGGACGACCGGGCCCCGCGCAACAGCGAATCCCGTGCCCTTGGCATCATCGCCCGCCACCTGCGCCGCCACACGGCCGTCAAGGCCCTCCTCGCGTACTCCGATCCCGCCGCTGGCCACTCCGGGATGATCTACCGCGCCGCCGGGTGGCTGTTCCTCGGGGAGGCCGACGCCCAGCCCCTCATGTCCGTAAACGGCGGCCCCCCGCGCCACCTGCGCAGCGTGGCCTCCGTCCTCCAGTCGCACAGCGCCGACTACCTGCGCCGCCACGGCTTCGAGGTGACGATGGTCCCCACCACGCCCAAGCTCCGCTACCTGCTCCTGCTGGAGCCGGCCTGGCGTGACCGACTGCTCGTCGCGCCCCGCCCCTACGTCGCCGCTGGAGGGGATGCACCATGACTGTTGTGGACCTGCCTCTGGACCGGATCGCCGCTGCGCCATGGAATGCCAACCGCATGGACGAGCCGATGCGCACCCGGCTCGCCGTCAGCCTCGGCCGCTACGGACTGGTGCAGCCCCTGTTGGTCCGCCGCCAGGGCGAGAACTTCGAGACGATCGCCGGTGCCCAACGCCTCGGCGTGCTGCGCACCCGTGGTGAGGCCACCGCGCCCTGCATCGTGCTCGACGACCTCGCAGACGCAGACGCTCGAATCCTGTCGGTGGCGCTGAACCGCATCGGAGGGAGCGATGACCCTAACGCCCTGGGCGCCATTGCCCGTGAGGCCCTGGCCGTGTTGCCTGCCGAGGTCGTGCAGACCTTGCTGCCGCAGTCCCTGGCGCATCTGCAGGCCTTATCTGACCTGCCGCGCATCGCCGCCGAGGCCCCGCAGCGCATGGCCGAACAACTGGCGGCGGCGGGGCGCACCTGGGAGGCGGCCAAGGATCTGGCGTTTGACCGCGTGTCCTTCGCATTCACCTCCGAGCAGCGGACCGCCGTAGACAGGGCGGTCGAGGAAGCCTTGCCCCGGGTCGTCGGCGACGATCCCAACCGGCGCGGTGCCGCGTTGGCGTTGATCTGTGCGGAGTGGGCGGCCGGCCAGCGCCGCGGGGCAGTACACCGCGCCGTGTAGTGGTTCGAGAGGTCAAGGAGGTGTCCGCAATGCCGATCCCCAGCGTTCCGACCCAGATCCCCTGCCCCCTGTGCCAGGAGCCTTTGGCCATGTACGTGACCACCAGCAAGCGCGGCCGGCATGCCATCGGTTTGGTATGCAAGCGGTCTGGTAAGCACCTGCGCGGCTTCATCAACGACGACGCGTTCGTGGCGACGACCATCGGCAAGATCGCCGAAGCGGCCGGGGTGTCCGTGGAGCAGGTGGTTCCGCCAGTGCCCGCTGCCGAGGACCAGCCAAAGCAGGCCCTCCAAAATCATTCTGAAGGGCCTGCGCCTCAGCCCGTGACCCACAAGAGGAGGCGCTCATGATGACCGTCATGAGGTTAGTGGCCTGGCTCTACCTTGCCCTTGTGTTCACCGCCATCGTGTGGACGTGCCCCTGGGCGCCATGGTGGAGGAGCTCGAGTTTGCAACCGCCACGCCGCCGCGTTGGCAGATGGCCGTGGTGCTGGTGGCGATGAAGGTCGCGATCTATTGTCGGGTGTCCACCGACGACAAGGGCCAGACCGTCGAGAACCAGCGCCTGCCCCTGCGGGAGTTCTGCGCCGCCCAAGGTTTGACCGAGGTCGCCGAGTATACCGATGAGGCGAGCGCCACCGATCTGCGCGGCCGGGTGCAGTGGCGCCGGCTGCTCGATGACTGCGCCAAACGGAAGGTCGACCTCGTGCTGGTCTGGCGGCTCGACCGGGCGTTCCGGTCGGTGCTCGACGCGGCGCAGACCCTGGAGCGACTGCGGGCCTGGGGCGTCGGCTTGCGCAGCTACCAGGAGCCGTGGTTGGACACGACGAGCCCGTTCGGCGAGGCGCTCTACTACATCACGGTCGCCTACGCGCAGTTGGAACGCGGGATCCTGCGGGAACGGGTCAAGGCGGGGATGAACAGGGCCAAGCGGGAGGGGAAGCATGTCGGGAGGCCGCCGGTGACGGCGCGGCCGGGATTCGCGGAGCGGTGGGCATCGGTGCGGGCGGAACTGGAGGCCGGGCGCATCAGCCGGTCGGAGGCAGCGCGGCGATTGGACTGCGGGTATGCGACCTTGCTCCGACTCCTGGAGGCGGAGAAACTGAGAACCTCCGCCAGCGTATCCTGAGCCGGCCGCGTGCAGGGATGCCGCGCGTGTTCTATAGTAAGGCGTGTAGCGCCGTGCAGGGGGGTGGGCCCGGTGGCCACGACGCAGGATAGGTCGGCGGAGGCGCGCCCCAAGAAGCGCCAACCCCAGGAGTCGGCAGCTTCGAGGGATCGCGAGTTCCAGCGGTTGTGGGCGCTGATCGGGCGCCGCGCTAAGCGCGCGGGCATCACGCCAGAGGATGTGGAGCGCGAGATCGAAGCCCACAGAGCCGGGCGGTGATCGTTGTCTTGGACACCAGCGCCTTGGTGTCCGCGCTGATCTACCCTGACCGCGTTGAGGGCCGCCTTCTTCAGACCGTGTTTCTGGGGCACCGCTTGGCGGTTTCGCCGGCTCTTGCTGCCGAACTGGGCTCCGTCCTTGCCCGCTCCAAGTTCGCACGCTTGGGCGACCGGAAGACGCGGCAACGCGCGGTTCAAGCCCTGGTTTCGCACCCCTCTTGCCTGGCCGTGCAGCCGCTGCTCCGGGTCCCGTTGGTTCCCAACGATCCCGACGATAACCACATCGTGGAGGCGGCGGTCGCCGCCGAGGCGGAGCTCCTCGCGGCCAGCGACAAGCACCTGCTGGCACTCCGCTACGTACCCGCCCCGCCAGCGGCTGCGGCCATTCCCATCATCACGCCCCGCGAAGCGCTCGTCCGGCTCGTCGGCGAGGTCCAGGAGGCGGGCCGCGACGCGTAGGCTCTCCGCAATCGGGGTCCCGCGCACCGGCCCCGGCCCTGTGTAGAGTAGACGCCCACGTCCTCTCCGCAAGGACTCCCTTGCGGCAAGGTGGGCGTAAGGCACCGGAGGTTCCGAGCCACCGTGGCGTCTGCGTTAGCGGTTGTCGGCGCGGAGCCAAAACGCCAGTAGAATGACCAAAGCGAACAGGACGGCAGCGACACCAAAGACGGTCAGCCACTGGGGTGTGGTCGTGTCCGTGGTCTCGGTGGCTTGCTCAGCAAAGCGCGGATCGGTTACCACGTATGTTCCGTCTTCAACTTGCTCCATCAGAGCCACTCGTCACTCCCCCTTCTTACCAACGGAGTTCAAGCAACAGGGCCAGGGCTCCGCTGACGCTGTGCATCCAACCCAGGAAGTCGTCGTCCTCCCTGTCTCCAGGTAACCACTGGCGAAGTCCGACGGCAGCGTCTACGTTGAGCACCCCCACCACCCGGTGGTGGCGGATCAAGGGTACGCTGACGATGGAGCCGATGTCCCGGGTGTGCTCCCACTGATCCCGCGTCATGCCCCAACGCGGCTGCCCATCCTCGTGCAAGATCGCCTCGAATGGTTTCCCCCGCCACTCGCTTAGGTCCAACGCCACAGGTCGCCGCTCTTGGACCGCCCGTCCACAGCCGCCCTGCCATTGGTCATCCCCGGCCGCCCATCGCAGGGCGCGTTCCGTTGGCGTCGCGCCTGCCGGACCGCTCCCCGTTGCCACGATCCGGAGAAAACCGCGGTCCATCATCATCACGTTACACCGAAGTCCGAACGGCGTCTTGCTCTGGGCACGGAGGCGCGACCCTAAGTCTTGGAGAAGTATGTCAAGTACCTGTTGTGCTAGCCTGTGCCCAACCCACCCGCCTACCGCCGTCTGAGCGGTCGAATACAATAGCGATAGAACACCGAATCCCAGGAAAACGAAGAACGACCACGCTGGCAGCAGCCGGGGTGCTTGCCGATCCAGGTAGAGCCCCGCAGCCGCCAAGGTGCCGAACCACGGGAGTACGAGCGCCAACACACGCATGAAGCGGATGACCCACCACCTCAAAGTCGCGCCAGCCTCGACCTTACAAAGTTCGTGCACCGCGACCTCCAAGGCCACCGGCACGCCCACCGGGGACTCGCTTCCTTCTCGGCGGTTAATCGCGGGTCCTGTCCACTACGAGTGCCAGTTCGGCCACTCCGATCGGACTCGGCGCAGGACGCCCGCCAAGCCGTCCTTCACCTCCGGCGGCATCTCCCCCCGCATGATCAGAGTACACGACAGCTCGAACCGCACCCCAGGCGCCGCCCGCTGCAGTTCCTCCCACAGGCGGGCCAAGTCCTGCAGTTGCCGTGGGGTCAGCGCCCCGTCGACGGCCCGGGCGTCCTCCGGCCGGCGCAGTCGCAACCGTGGCGTCTCAGGTCCGGGCGCCGCTGGCACCCGAACCCCGTCCGCCACACGGACCAGGCCCTGCGCGATAGCATCCTTCACCGCCTGAAGGGCCGCGGCGGGCGGGATACGGCGCCGGTTGCCTTCCAGGACGCGCACTAACTCGCCAAGAACGGCATCCCCGCCATGCCAAGCCGCCTGGGAGGCGCTGCCGATCAGGTCCGCCGCAGCCAGGACGCTCACCACGGGCAAGCCGAGCTGTACGGCTCCGGCGGCGTCCTGCGCGCAGGGGAACGGGCCGCTGCCGGGTTCGAGGCGCAGGGTCCCCGCGTCCAGCGCCAGGCCGACCGCGCGCTGCAGCAGCACCCAGGGCACCGTGCCCTGGCGGGCCTTGCCCAGAGCCGCCGCGACGGCCGCGACCGTGGCCGTACCCTCGGCGGCCCAGGCCGCGGGAAGATGATCCGGCAGCAATTCCTCCACGCGGACGGGGGCAGGTGCCAGGACGAGTACCGCCTCGTCCCCGCAGGCCTCTGCGGGCGGCTCTTCCGCGACGTAGGTGCGCTCTCCGAGCCGGAGGCCGATGAGGCTCTCCCGGACCGCCGTCTGCAGCGCGCGTTGCAACACCTCGCGACTGGCGAGGCGGGGAGCATGCGTGCCGTCGAAGAAAGCGGCCACCGCACCAACCGTGGGCCCGTTGTCACCGGACCACGGCGCGCGCAACCCTCCCGGCCCAAGCAGCTCCGGGCGGACGTGCTCCAGGGTGGCGTGTTGCAGGGGCACCACCTCGGCGTCGGCGCGCTGCAGGTGCGCATCGTTGGGTTCTGTGCGCCAGAGCAATTCCGCCGTGCCGTCGGGCCGCGGCAGGCGCAGGCAGAAGACCCCGTCCCGTACACCGGCGCGCACGGACTCGGTGATCACCTCGGGACGCAGCAGCCGGGGCAGACGCGAAAACTGGTAGAACGGGGTTGCGAACTCCGGGACGCGCTTCGCGGGCTCATCCTTCCACAGGCCCATCCCGGAGCCCGGCAGCAGCTCCGCCGGATCGACCTGGCCGACGACGAGCCGCTCCTCGTCCTGGAGCAGGGCCTTCACCCGAACAAACGGCGCACCCTGGCCGGCGGGCAGGACGCGGACGCGCAGCGTCCCACCCTCGTCAAGCGCCAGGACAGCGGTGAAGCACGCCGGCACGGCGTCCCGCAGCTGGCGTTCGTCCTCGGCCGCCGCCTCGCGCGCCTGGCGCTTCTGCGCCTCGGAGGCCACGCGGCGGAACTCCTCGGACTCTTGCAGCCGGCGCCAGCCGCTCACTCGCAGTACCAGTTCACGGACCGCGGCCAATCGCCCGGGCTCCGGCGCCAGGGCCACCAGCGCGTTCTTGTACGTGCGGCCGTTGCCCGGGGAGACCTCGGCCCAGAAGCGCGCGACGGTCCGCGGCGCTTCCGCCCCCGGAGTGGTGGCGCACTCCGGCCCCAGGACGAGCAGGTGCAGGAGCGGGGTGTCCTGGACATCCTCGGGCCCGGCCGGCAGGACGTGGCTCTGCACTCCCGTGTCGACCTCGACCAGGGTTGGGGCCTTGCCGACGCGGTCACGCAGGTCGGCATCGACCTCGCTTGGCGGCACCCGCTCCATCGCTTGCTGGTGCATGGCGGTCAGGTTCGGTGCGGTGGCCAGACGCCATACGCCGGTATCGTCGGCCAGCCAGCCGGATTGGCGCCGCCAGAGGCGCAGGCCCTCTTCCATGGCCGCGGGGTCCAGCTCGGCGTGACAGAGAAGCGCCCACAGCTCCTGCGGGGTCGCGGCATGCCCCGCCGGCTGGCTGTGCAGGAAGGTGGCCAGGACCGCCTGCTCCACCTCTCGGCGGCGCAAGGTGGGCAGGCCCGCCTGCAACTCCACCGCGCGGGAGAGTTCCCCCGTTAGCACGCTCATCCAGTCCAGCCGCTCCCCCGTGAAGGGCACCAGTTCCGAGACCGCCGCCGAGAGACCGCCGTCCGCACCGAGCAGCACCCCCGGGCCAATCCACTCCGCGGGGTCCCGACCCTCCGAGGCGCGGAGGCCCAGGGCCATCAGGCGCAGGGCGCCGCGCGTGCGCTGGAAGCCCGGGAGCTGGGCCCACTTCTCGTAGAGCACCTCGACCAGGTC
>JAJZMB010000077.1:8003-10580 GCA_021803205.1 Bacillota bacterium
CGAGGCCCCCTGGATAATGCTGCGCGGCGACTACTGCGCCGTGTACGGCCCGGCGGAGGCCCGTGTCCGCGACGACGAGACCGGGGCGGAGAGCGAGCCCGTCGTGGTCGGCGTGGAAGGGGAAGGACTGCAGCATCCGTTCGTAGGACGCCTGGGAACGCTGGCCCTCGCGGACCGGCAGTTGCTGCAGGCGGGCGAAGAAGGCGTCCGTGGCCGCCCGGCGAGCGGGCTCGGACGCCACGGCCTCGAAGAGCCGCCGCCGCAGGATCTCGGGGATGTCTTGCCGGACTACCGGGTCGGCGGTCTCCGAGACGCGGCCGAAGATGATCTCCAGGGCCTGCATCACCGCGAGGCCCGTGGGGTCGTGGGCCACGGCCTGAGAGGCGACCAGGGTCCCCACCAGGGCCGTCCCCCGGCGCCGCGCGACCGCCTGGGTGAGCACCTGGAAGAAGTCCTGCAGCACGCCGAGGTGGCGGGGCTCCTGCTGCACGGTCTCGCGGGCATACCACAGCGCCTCGTCGATCAGCACCAGGGTCGCCAAGCCCTGGGCGGTCGGCAGCGCCAGCAGTTCGGCCAGCACCGGCTCGGCGGGGCTGGTGTAGTCGGCCTCGTGCTGGGCCACGCGGGCCAGCGCCGCGTCCCCGCCGAGCTGGTAGGCGAGCGCGCCCCAAGGGGTGCGGACGTTGCGTTGCGCGCGCCCGTCCGGGCTGAAGACCAGCAGGCCCTCGTGCAGGTCGAACTGGTCGAAGGGCAATAGCGCCACCCGCGCCCGGGGCGCCGCCTGCAGGCCGGCGAAGCTGACGAACTCGTGGACCGTCGGATCAGCGTCGAGTTCGCTCCCATGCTCGGCCAGATGCAGAAGGGCCAGCAGCGCGTGGGTCTTGCCACCGCCGTAGGCGACCTGCACGCGCAGCACGGGCCGCCCGTCGCGCCCGGCGAGCTGCAGCAACACGTCCCGCACCAGGAGCTTGAGGTTGTGCGTGGCGTAGGTCCGGGGGAAGAACTCGCGCGGTTCGCGGTAGACGCTTGGAGCCGATCCGGTACGCACGCTCTGCAGGTCGGCGGCGAACTCGCCCAAGCCGAGCGTGCCCGAGCGCACATCCTCCCGGAGCCGGCAGCTCCGGTGCCAGGGTGCAACCGGGCTCATTGGGCCCCACCCCCCACACCGGCCAAGGGCAGCGGCCTGGGACCGCCCAACGGTTGCGGCCGACCCCAGGCCACGACAGCTTCGAGGTGGGACCGCTCGCGTGACTTGGCCTCAGCCATCTCCAACACTGCCTGAGCTACTGCCCAGAAGGGATCGTTGTCACGCAGCCCGTGCGCCCGCAGGTAGGCCTCGGCCTCGTCGTTCTTGGCGGCGGCCCAGAGCTGCAGGAGCTTGTGGAGGCTGTCGATCCAGGGCAGGCCGCCGTTGGGGTGCGGTTCCCCCAGGTCCGGCCGGAGGCGCTCGTCCCAGGCGCGCAAACGCAACTGCGAGCCGGCCCCCTTCTGGGTCTCCGGTACCTCGGCATCCCCGCCGTCGTCCTCGTCCGCCTCGCTGGGCGGGGGCGTCTTGGCGCTGGTAAGCAACCCGCGCGGACCGCGCAGGTCGCCCAGATCCAGGCCGTAGGCTTAGGCAAAGAGGATGCACTCACCGGCTGGCGCCGGTCCGTACCCGAAGCTGAAGCGGTGCATCAGGTAGTAGCGCGTCCACTCGTCCACGGCCTCGGTGCTCTTGCCGTGCAGGATCTGGCCCAGAGCGAAGTCGGTCACCAGGCGGCGCACCTCGCGCAGGAACTCGCCCACCTTGTATTCGGAGCCGTCGATGCGCTTGACGGCGTTGTGGCGGCTGTATGCCTCCAGGGCGGGCCCGATGGCGGCCCAGATGAAGTCCGGACCGGAGAGGCCCTGGTCCCAGAAGTAGCGCAGGCGCTCGGTGATCCGCTCCTGCATGGCGCGGCGCACCTCGGAGAAGCGCCCCGTACCGGCCGTGGCGGGGCGCTTCTCGCAGACCAGCCACACGGAGGAGGAAAGGGATGCCCGATTGTGCAGCCGCACACCGCCGGCCTGCTCGGTATCAATGGGCCACGACGCCGTCACGGTGAAGCCCGCGCGAATCAGCGCGGCGGTCAGGGTTTCCCAGGCGGCCGGGTCCTTGTGGGCGAAGACGATCACCATGGTTCCCTCGGGCCGCAACACACGGCAGCATTCCCCGAAGGCCCGCGCCATCCCGTCCTCGTACACCTGCTTGGCCCGGCCGGGGCCTCCGTCTCCGTTGGGCTTCTGGACCAGTTCGCCGTCCTTGGCCACCGTCGGGGCGGAGAAGACATCGGGGTAGCGGTCGCCGACGCTGCGCCGCAGCCAGACGTAGAAGAAGTCCATCAGGTCGCCGTACGGGATGGCGTCGTAGTACGGTGGGTCGGTCACGACACAGTCCATGGAGGCGGAGGGCACCTGGACCAGCCCCTCTGCCGTGCCGCAGGTGATCGTAAGTATTCGGTGAACCCCGCACCTGGGTGCGATTTGGGGCTGGACACTTTCTCTGGCCTCTGGTAGCCTACTCGTGTGCCAATCACCATCGGACGCCGGAAAAAACAC
>JAJZMB010000065.1 GCA_021803205.1 Bacillota bacterium
CACCACGCCACTCAGTTGTACGGGAAGTCCCGCACGGACGGCCTCTTCCATGGCTGCTGACCGCTCACCGTCCACCCACACCCGAACCTCCACCGTCATCTCGCCACGTACTCGGCGCACGTCAACGGCACTGTACCCAGGGTGGCCCTCCGGGCTTTCCTGCATCGCGATGCCCATCTCCTGGAGAAGCCCGTTGGCCTCCCACGCACCAACCGTCTCAGGACGAACGCCGAGAATGTCTGCGGCCTGACGGCGACTCAGCCAGTCACCAGCCACTCGTCCCACCTCCGGATCGCGGCCTCCGAAACCGGGGTCCCTGCGCTGTCCGTGTTCGCCGTGTACTACACGCCCGAACCCGCCCCTCCGCAAGGAGATCGTTCCGGAGGCCCACGCCCGACGGTGTTCTACACGGCGCCAGGCGGTCCTTCCGGGACCAGGCTTTTGGAGGTGGCGACGGGCAGGAGTCGAATGAGCGCGGTCGGTCGGTGACCACGTGGGAAGAGCGGGCCGTTCGGGGTGTGAGGCCCGCCGCGCACCGCCTGGGCCATGGTGCCCGGCAATAGTCTCTCCCCGATTGTCGGCACCGGCCGACCGCTTTTTCTGTCGGGACGCACGCCTACCGTGGCGCCGTGCCGGCGGGGAGGCTATGGGCCGCCGAGAGCGGAATCGCGCGTTGCGCATCGGCGGCGTTCACGGCGGCCCGCGTCCAAGCGACGAGCCCGCGCAGCGGCATCCGCAAGGGGCCGTGCAGGCTCGGGTAGTCGTGTGAGCCCTTCACCTGCCTACGCACGTCCTCCGGGATGGGCACCTCGGGATTGGCGAGGTTAGCGGCGCTCCATTGCTCCAGCCGTCGCAGGATGCCCTGCCAGGCGTCCGCGTCCACGCGCGACCACAGATCCGGGTCCGAGGAACGGAGCGCCTGGGCGAACTCCACGGTCTGCCCGAGTTCGGCGGCCTCGGTGGCAACGCGCTCGAACGCCGCCGCCGCCCGCCGGATCTCCGCTGCGGCGGCGTTGGCCACCTCTTGCATCTGGGCGATGCCCGCCTCCCGCACGGCGACGATGGCGGCCGTCAGCCCGTCCCGTTCCCGCCGAAGCGCGGCGACCACGCCCGTGAGCTTGCTGTGCTCGGCGCGGTGCTCCACCACAGCGGCGGACCACGTCTTCCGCGCCGCCTCCATGGACCCGTGCTCCTCCAGGGCGCGGGCCAAGCCGTCTGCGAGCGCCGCGTCGGGGAGCCCCAACTTCGCGGCGATGGCCTGCCACGCGCCCGCCGTCTCGGCCGTGATCGTCCGTCGCGCCAGCCATACGCTCCAGTCCATCGCGATGGACCGGACCTTGGCCTGGCGCTCCTTGCGGCGGCAAGCCGCCTCGGTCTCGCGCGCCCTCCTCTCCATCCTTCGCGCCTTGTTCGGCCGCTCGGAGGCGCGCCTGCGCATCACGGAGGTCGCCGCGACGGACGCGCCAGCGGGGCTTCCCGGACACCGCCGCGAAATAGGCATACAAATAGCGCGGGGGTGGAGGAGGTGCGACGGAGCGTCGAAGTGCGACTCCGCCTGTCTCCGGGCGAGGCAGCGGCCTTGGAGGCGGCTCGCGCCATGCGCGCCAAGTCGCAGGCAGAGCAGGTAGCCGCGTGGTCGCGCACTGTCTGCGAGGCGAACGCCACCGACTCTGCCTGCGCCGAGGCCTTGCGGCTGCTGGCGGCGGAGGACGCCACGCCGCGCAGCAAGACAGGCCGGCCGCCGAACGTCCCCGCCCCAGGATGCCCGCCACGGAGCCGGAACGCAGCCACGGGCGCGCTGGAGGCGCTGGCGTCGAAGTGCGCGATACGGCGGGGGGCGTCGCGTGTTGTCTGTCGAGCAGTGCAGGTCCGCACTGCGAACAGAGCCGCGCGCATGACACCAGGTGGCAGCCGCGTGCGTGCAGGAACAGTCGCGACCGCGACTGCGAAGAGGCCGTGCAGCAGGAGGAGGGGGCCGCAGTGGGCGACGTGACCGACATCGACGGCAAGCGAAAGCGTGGGCGCGGTTTCACTGCCGGCAACCAACCCGATCCTGCCCGTAACCCGGGGAGGTTTCGCCCTGGCCAGTCCGGCAACCCGGGTGGCCGCGCCAAGTTGCCCGCCGAGTTTCATGCGCTGGCCAAGGCGGCGGCGCCAGAGGCGCTGGAGTTGGCGGTGAGGTTCGTGCGCGACGAAACGGCCGATCCCAAGCTGAGGCTGGAGGCCGCAAAAGTCGTGATGGCCAGGGCCCACGGCCAGCCGACGCAGCAGGTGGACGCTGCAGTGACCACGACGCAGCGCACCGTGACGGTCGCCGAACTCATGGCGATGGCGGACGAGGGGGAGTAGGGCATCGTGGCGACCACATGCTGCGAGCCGTGGGAGCGGCAGCCGGCCGAGACGCCCAAGGCGTTCGCGGCGTTCTGTGCCTATCGCGGCATGCCGCCTGAGACGCGGAGCATCCGTCACGCGTGGGAGGCCGTCAGGGGACAGGCACCGCGCCAAACGGGGACAGGGCCACGGGCGGCGCGACAGTGGCACGACTGGTCGGCCAAGTATGGGTGGGTGGCCCGCTCCGCCGCGTGGGACCGCGAGCAGGACGGGATTGTGCGTGCCAGGCTGGCCCGGACCGTGGCGGACGCGAGGCAGCGCAGACTCGCCGAGGCGCAGTGGCTGCACGTCACGGGGTGGGACAAGCTGCGCGAAATGGCGGCGGCGGAGCATACGATCCCCGCTGCGGTTGCGCTGCGGATGATCGAACTGGGGCACACGGCGGAGCGGCTGGATGCCGGGGAGGCGACGGAGCGGGCGGAGGTCTCCGGCCCGGCCGGCGCGCCCTTGGTCGTGAGCGTGGCGCAGCTGGGGGCGATGGTCCGTCGTGCCAAGCAGGACGGGGAGCAGTAGGCGGAGAGAGGTGGGTGCGCGGGGGATGCCCTCCCGCCCCGGCCCTCTTGTGTTTCGTGGCCGACGCCGTGGCCGCAGCCAGTGCGCCAGCGTCAAGATCGAGCCCAAGGACGACATGCGCGGCTGCCGCGGGAGCCCTCGCTACACCCAGGATGGCCTGCACTAATAGGGCGTATGATGCCCTGGGGACGGGGTGAGGGGGCGGCGGGCGTGCATGCAGGGGCGCTGGTGACGGTCAACGGGCGCGATGTCGTCGTTGTGGGGGCGGGCCCGCTGTCGGAGGACGCGGTGGTCCGCATGTGGCTGGCGCGGGTGGCCAGCCGCTCGCACTCGGCGAAGACGCAGGAGGCGTACCGTGCGGCCCTGCGGCGCTTCTCCGCATTCCGCGAGGGCGCACCGCTCCTGGAGGCCACGCGCGCCGACGCCCTGCACTACGCCGAGCACCTGGCGGGCAGCGGGCTCGCCCCCGCGTCCGCGGCGCAGGCGCTCTCGGCGATGCGGTCGCTCTTCGGGTTCGCCGCCGACCTCGGCGCCATCCCGTTCTCGCCCTTCGCCATCGTGCGCACGCCGAAGGTGTCCATGGAGGGCGCGCCACGCATGCTGACGGCGCCGTAGGTCCACGCCATGCTGGAGGCCAGCGAGGGGAAGACGCGCGCCATGATCCTCCTGCTCGCCACCACCGGGCTGCGGATCAGCGAGGCCCTGGACGCCCGGTGGTCCGACACCTACCAGGACCCCCTGGGCAACGCCGGCCTGCGCGTCGTGGGCAAGGGCGGCAAGGCGCGCTCGGTCAAGGTGCTGCCCGCCGTGGTCGAGGCGCTGCGTCCCTTCCGCGCCAGCCAGGACGGCTACCTGCTGCCGAACGCCAGCGGGGAGCGCATGTCGCACCAGTCCGCCGATCAGGCCATCTCGCGCGCGGCGGCCCGCGCCGGCATCACCGACCGCCGCGTCTCCGCGCACTGGCTGCGGCACTTCCTTGCCACGCAGGCGCTCGCCGCGGGCGCGCCGCTCCTCCAGGTGCAGCAGGACCTCGGCCACGCCGCGCTGGCGACCACGCAGCGTTACCTGCACGCCGCGAAGGGCCTGGAGAAGACCTCGGCCGATTACGTCAAGGGGCTGCTGTAGCGCGCTGCCCCAGGTGGCGCCCAGGAGGCCCGCTGCTGCGCGCAAGCCGCCCACGGGGGATAGGAAGGCCGGCCGTGCTGTTTGCCTGCCCACGCTGCGGCAGAGTACGGATGATCGACCCGTGCGCCAGGCGCTGCCCCGTGTGCCATCACTCGGTGGAGGCAAGCCGCACCGCGCCCGAAGGGGCGGCCGTCGAGCGGTACTGCATCGGGTGCCTGCGGCAACGCGCGATGGCGACGGCCTTCGATTGGTGCGTCTGCCTGACCTGCGGGGAGGACCGCCCGTTGGGGCTGGTGCGCGACGACCCCGAGGCCGGCGGGCTCTACTGGACGGAGAGGAAGCGGCTCGGCCGTCGGGCGTGATGCGAACGGCGCATCCCCTGGGCGCGTCCGCGCGGTGGATCTCCCCCTAGCTCCCCGTCCGGGGCGCCTTCGGCCTAAACGAACAGCATTGGCACAACAGGCGTACAGAAGGCGTACAGCATGGCCGCGCGTGAGCGCGCTGGAGCATGGCCGCGCGTGAGCGCGCTGGGTGGGCGCAGCAGAAGGCCGCGCAAGCCGCTGCCGGCCGGCGGGGCCTGCGCTGGTCACCGCGATCCGTCCTGCTTCTCCTGGAGCGCGCCGATGGCCCGGCGGACGGCCATCGCCTCGATTGCGGAGCACAGGTCGGGCACGGTGGCGTCGGCCAGGATGTTCACGAGCATCGACAGGGCCGTGGCCACGCGATCCAGGTCAGGAGCGGCCAGCCTTGCGCGCCCGCCGCGCCGCCAAGGCGTTCAATGTGGCCCACCCTGCGGCCGCGAAGAACACCACACCGAGGACCGCCTGCGCCCAAGTCACCGCTGCCACCTCCCCTGCGTGCGCCGCCCGATGGCGCGCTCCATAGCTTGCGTCTATCGTATGGAGCGTGCCATACTTCTGTCAAGGGGGGTGTGTGCGGCGATGCCCGAGCCATCGGTTCTGGGCCGGAACCTAGCCCGGCTGCGGGACGCCAGAGGCTGGTCGCAGTCGGCGTTGGCACGGCGTTCCGGCGTCTCGCAGTCGTTCATCAGCAACCTGGAAGGGGGCCGAAGCACCGAATCCCTTGTGGGCACCGTCCAGGCCTTGGCGCTGGCGCTCGGAGTGACGGTGGACGACCTGCTGCGCGTGGAATCGCCCGTGCCGCCGCGCGAGGAGCCTTCCACGGCCACGGGGGAGGCCGTGCCGTCGCACGAGGAGCCCTCCACGCCCGCGGCGGACCCCGCGGCGGTGCAGCCGGCGGGCGCGCGCTGCCCTACCTGCGGCAACGCGCTGGCCATCCACGACGGCACGCGGTGGCTGTGCCGCGACCACGGGTGGTGCTGAGGGTGGCGGCTTGACGCGCCCACGCAGGAGGCCCCAGGACGCGCGCAAGGCCGAGAAGGTGCAAGCACAGGCCACCTGGCGGCTGAAACGCAGTGGCGGGCGTCCTGGAGCGCGGCCAGGCGGTGATCGAGGCCAGCCGCGACCGCCGCCTCTACCGCGAGGCAGGCCACGCCACCTTCGAGGACTACTGTCAGAAGCGGTGGGGGTTCGAGCGGGCGCATGCGTACCGGCTGATGGAGGCCGCGTCCGTCTCGGCCGCTTTGTCTCCAATTGGAGACACGCCACCTCCTGCCAACGAAGCGCAGGCCCGCGAACTGGCCCCGCTGATGCGCCAGGACCCCGACCGGGCCGCCGAGGTGTGGCGCGACCTACGGGAGACGAAGGGGGATGCGGTGACGGCGGGTGATGTGCGGGAGGCGGTGCGGACCCTACGGCTGGGGCTCCGCGCACCGTCCCGGCCGACACCTGCCGCTCTTCCGCCCGGAGCGGGGGAAGACGATCCGCTCGCGGCCAAAACGCCGAAAGACATCGCCGCCACCATCGACCGGTTGTTGACGATGGGCAGCACATTCATCTTGGCCCGTGACGGCCGCACAGTGTGGCACGAGCCGGCGCCGGATGTGATGGAGTCTCTGCTCACCGCGCCCACGCACCCGACGCGCCGCCGGGTGGAGACATCGCTGTTGTGGTCGGCGCTGGGCGAAGTCCCGAAGCCCCTGCTCTATCGATGCATCACACGCGCTATTGAGCGGTCGCGCGCCCTGGGAGTGACAGTGGACGAGTTGCTCCGTGAAGGCCCGCAGGAAGCGCCAGGGAGCCCACAGACGCACGATGCGGCGGCTGACGCACAAGAAAATGCCACGGAGGCCGTAGGAGGCGCGTTGGACGGGGGCGGGTGAGCGCAGGGGCCCGACCGGCATTCTGTGCAATCTGTGGATTCTGTGTACGGACGGACGGGCGAAGGGGAGGCGTGGACGATGGCCGCGACGGTGCCGCAGTTGCGGACGTACCGCGTGATGTTGGAGTGGGACGACGAGGACCCCGACAACCCCGGCTGGGTGGTGACGGTCCCGGCGCTGCCGGGATGCGTGACGCAGGGGGATACGGTGGACGAGGCGCTACGGAACGCCGAGGAGGCGATTGCCGGCCACGTTGCCGCATTGGCGGACATCGGGGCGCCAATCCCGGACGGCGATGCGGCCGGCCCGTTCGTCACCGTGGCCGCACCCACGGTGCGCCGATGAGCAGGCTTCCGCGCATCACCGGACGCGAGGCTTTGGCCGCGCTGAAGCGTGCGGGTTTCGTGGCGATCCGCACCGATGGAAGCCACCATCACCTGCACCGTGAGGACATGGCCGGCGTTGTCACGGTCGCCGTCCACGCCGGCAAGGTGCTGAAGCCCGGCACCCTCCGCAGCATCCTGCGCCAAGCCGGGCTGACGGTGGAGGAGTTCACGGCGCTGCTGTGACGCGCCAGGAGGCCCGCAGAGACGCGCCATGGGGCGGGCGGGAAAGAGGTTAAGGGCCTGCGGAGGGCCAACGCGCGTCTGCTGGCGTTATGGGGTGCCTGCGCCGCCAACGCGGCCCACGACTCTGGCAGCCCTTGCGGTAACCCGACTCAGAGGGAGGCGAACCATCTGGTCGTAGAGGAGTTGGCTTCATACCGCCGCTGCATCGAACGGCTAGAGCGCGCGTGGCCGGCGTTCCTCAACAGGCGCAAGGAGATGCTGGCGCAACATGCGCGGCGAGGTGCACCGACCGAAAAGGTAGCGGAGAACATCGTCTCGGATGCGCTTGTGGAAGTGCTGGACTGGCCCAGAGCAAACATCAATTACGGGGTCGGCTATGCCGATATCTTGCTGATAGACCGCGGGCTGCGTCGACTGATCATTGAGACGAAAAAGCCGGACGCTCTGGCATGGAACCGGCATGCTGTCGACAAGGCCCTCGAACAGGCCCGAGGGTATGCCGACGAGCAGGGTGTGAAGACCATTGCCGTGAGCGATGGCCGAATGCTCTATGCTGCTGATTTGGTCGATGGTGGCCTACGCGACCGCATCTTCGTCGCCCTCGACGCGCCAACGCCACCCCGCGACCTGTGGTGGGTGAGCGTGCACGGTATCTACCGCGACCGCACGGACGGGCAGGGGACCGTGACCCTCGACCTGTTGCCCAAGCCCGCCTCGCCGACCAATGAGGACGATCCTCCAGGTGTTGGGGACGGCCTTCTGCACCCGAAATACCAGTTGCCCGCTCGGTGCTTCGCCTATGTCGGACGGGCCGACGATCCGCATACGTGGAAACTCCCGTACCTGCTAGCCAACGGCGATGTCGACCGCAAGCGGCTACCCAAGGCCATCGGCGCCATGGTGAGTAACTACCGTGGCGAAGCGGCTCGCTCGGTTCCTCCGGACGCGACGCCCGCCGTCCTCGTTCGGTTGGCGAGGGCTGCACGGTTGCTGGGATTGATGCCGCCTGAAGCCGTATCCCCGGCACCGACATACCGCCAACTTGCCGCCCAGTTGGAATCCTTGGAGCGGACCGGCGACATTTAGGAGCCCGCAGACGCACAGAAGCCACCGCAGGGCATGAGGAGGCCACCGAATGCCGGAACGCCGCATCCTCGCCTGTCCACGCTGCCGCCGGGTGGGGTTCTTCGTCGTCGGGGTGCGCGATGAGCGGGTGCGCTGCCCGTCCTGCTACCACTGGCACGACGCGGCGGCCACGGTACCCGAGGGGGAGCACGTCGAGCGGCAGTGCATCGGCTGCCTGCGGGAGCGGACGATGGCCACGGCGACGGGGTGGGGCGTGTGCACGACGTGTGGCTGTAGCCGGCCGCTGGGGCTGCTGATCGGCGACCCGGAGGCCGGCGGGGTGTACTGGGCGCAGCGGCGGCGGGATGCGGAGGCGGGGAAGCGGCGGGTGCGGGTGTGAGGGGTGCGGGTATGGTGCATGGGGGAGTGACGGAGGGGACGGCATGAACATCCAACCGCGCCCGCTGAAGGACGGCAAACCGGCGTGGCGCTGCGAGTTCACGGCGGGGCACGACCCCGCGACGGGAGATCTGCGGCGCATTCGCGAGACGTTCCGAGGCACCAAGCGCGAGGCCGAACGCTTCTGGGCCAAGCGGCAGGCAGAGATAGACGCGGCTGGCGCCGGTTTCGTCAAAGGCGCGAAGGACACCCTGGCGGACTACCTGGCCCGCTGGCTGCTGGACTACGGCGCACCGAACCTGAAGCCCACCACCCTGGCCAGTTACCGGACGCTGGCGGATCGGCACGTCATCCCGGCCCTGGGGGCGGTTCCGCTGTCCGATCTGACGGCCCAAGCCGTTTCCGCCTGGCAGGCCGACATGCTGCGCAAACCGGGGCGCGGCGGGCGCGCGCTGTCGCCGAAGAGGGTGGCCAATGCCAGGATGATGCTCCACACCGCCTTGCAGGAGGCCGTGCGCCTGGGGGTGATATCGTCAAACCCCGTGGCGCGCGTCCGTCCTCCAAAGCAGACCCCCAAGAAGGTGGAGGGGTTCACCCTGGCCCAGGTGGAGGCCCTGACGGCCACGGCTGAGGGGCACCGCCTGGAGGCGCTGTTCGCCACGGCGTGGCAGACCGGGATGCGCATGGGGGAACTGCTGGGCTTGCGGTGGACCGACGTGGACTTCGACGCCGGCACGGTACGGGTAGAGGCCACGGCTGCGAGCACCGGGGGGCCGGTGTTCATCCAGACCCCGAAGACGGAGGCGGGCACGCGCACGCTGGCACTCCCTCCGCCCACTATGGCGGCCATCCGGGCGCACCGGGCACGGCAGGCGCAGGAGCGGCTGAAGGCCGGCAAGGCGTGGCAGGACCGGGGGCTGGTGTTCCCTACGTCGAAAGGGACGCCGATCATGCCCACGTCGCTGGAAAAGACGTGGTACGCCGTCCGGGACCGGGCCGGGCTGCCCCCGTTCGGGTTCCACAGCCTGCGCCACACCTACGCCAGCCTGGCGCTCTCCTCCGGAGTGGCGCTGGAGATGGTGAGCGAGAACCTGGGGCACAAGAACCCGGGCTTCACCAAGCGCGTCTACGCGGCCTACCTCCTGGACGCCAAGCGGGCGGCGGCCGACACGATGGCGGCCCTGATCGGGCGCGTGCGCCATGGGCAGTGAGCCGCTGCGGAGCATCACCCCGTTTTCACCCCATTCCGGGCGATGCGAACGCTGAACGCCTTGCGGCACAAAGGGCCACCCCTGTCATTCCAAGGTCTGCAAAACCCTTATGCGGCGGTTCGAATCCGCCCGTCGCCTCCAGAGATAGTAGGGCTCCGGCCTAGAGCGACAAGGCCGGAGCCTTTTTCAGCCCTCCATCTGTCGTCGCCCGAAGTCGGCCCAAAACGGCCCCCAGCTGGCAAGGTGGAACACCAAAAACACACCAAAACGGGGCGTCGTCCGCGCGGGTGCCCCGGCCCAGGGTGCGTTGTGCGCCATGGCTTGGCGGGCAATGGTGTCTGGCGCAACTGACCCGGCCGAACACCAACCGCCGCACCAGGGCGCCCCCTCTGCGGCGCACGCCAGGAATGGATGCCGCTATGCGTTGGCGCGCGAGCGCTTCCAGGCGCCGGCACACCAAGAACACACTGAAAGTGCCACAGGCGGCGGCTACAGGAGCGCAAGGAGGGCTTCTGCCGTGAGGCCGGCCTGCCGCAGAATGCTGGACATGACCTTGGGGAGTATGGTCCGCCCGGCGTAGACCGGAACCGTGACAAGGGAGGCCGCGCCTGGCTTCTCCAGGTGGTGGTGGCTGCCGTTCACGTCCACGAGAACAAACCCGCCGCGCTGTGGCGCCCGGCACGGGCATGGGGGAGTGAAAGGAAAGCGCCCGGACGACTTCCGCGCCCGGTACGCGCGGCAGGCGGCTCAACGGGGAGACGCCACGGCGACTTCGACCCTGCCGGCGCCGCGCCACGGCCTGCCGACCTTCTCCAAGGCGGCAGGCTGTGGCCCGCTATGGCTTCCTCTGCGTTACAGAGGGCTTCCGCCTTCGTGTCGCCCTGCGTCACGCACCCTGGGAGCGCCGGGACGGTGACGGCCCACCC
>JAJZMB010000047.1 GCA_021803205.1 Bacillota bacterium
GGTCCGGGTTCTTCGCCACCCGCCCTTGCCGGCGGCGTCCCCCCGTGGATACCCTCAGGAAGGAAGTGCTAGAAAACGCCGCCTGATCCCACAAAACTGCAGCGCACCCTGTGGTCAGGCCATCTCCCCGTTCCTCCCAAGCCGCTCGATCAGTAGCACGTTGGCAGATGAACCTGAACCTGAACCTGCCGATACCCGGGTGATCATTCAGGCAGAGGTGTTGGGGGGGATGAAGGATGGCGAGCGATAGATGGGGCCTTCCTTCCACACGCCATGTCGCAAAAGGTGCCGCTCGAGTGGGGCGGCGGAGCCGGCCCCAGGTCGCCCCACCTTCACGCGGTGTCAATTACACTGCGCGGGTCGGACCCAGCGGGCTCGCGGAGGGATGGCTGAATGGCGTGGGATAGGGCCTCCACCACGGTGTCCACGAGGACGATTTCGAGCCCGTCGCGGTCCGCAGGGTCCATGGCCGCGAGATCTCGCTGGTTCTCCCGTGGCAAGATCACACGCTTCCGCCCGTGGATTTTGGCGCCCGTGATCTTCTGCGGGATCCCACCGACCGCAGTGACTTTCCCATGCATCGAAACCTCCCCGGTCACGGCCAGCGCCGGCACAACTGGATAGCCGGAAAGAGCTGAGATGATGGCGATCACAAAGGCAAGACCCGCGGACGGCCCCTGACGAGGCGTCGCCACCGAAAGCATGTGGATGGAGATGTGGCGTTCCCGAAGAGCGTCCGGACGGATGTGCAGTTCCCGTGCGTTGTTGCGCACGTAGTTGTACGCCGCCCGCGCTGAGTCCTTCATGCTGCGATCATATGTACCGATGATTTCCAGCCCTACGGAACCGGCAAAGGTGGAAGCCTCGATGATCTGGACATCACCGCCGACGACCTCGTTGAGGCGATTAAGTACGACGACCAGCCCGGTGATCTCGCCTACATCCGGCCGCACGTTGAGTTTCGCATCGTGCCGTGATAGCCCTCGCCGCCGCGCCATTTGAAAGTCTGCCGGTTCCTCGCCCTCCAATCCCTCGAAACCGATGCGGCGCGGCCGGAACTCGCCGGGGTCCATTACCACCAGCTGGTTGTGGACCCGCTGCCGCATCTCCGCTGCCAGAAGGAGTACAGAGTCCGCGCGGCCCGTGTCGGAGATATCACCGCCTGGAAACATGAGTTTTAGCAGTCCTCGCGCTACCCGCGCCACGGCGGTTTCATCCCGCCCCGTCATGCCGTCGCAGTAGGCTCGATTGCCGACCACCCTCTGGTAGACACTCTCGAACGACTCCTCCCGGAGGAGGTTCATCATCTCGGCGAGGTAATCGGAGATAAGGCCAACTGTGGAGGCGATGGAATCCGTGCCGATCTTGGGCATCTCCCAGCCTGGGAGGAAGCCGTGGACCCTATCCAGGAGCGCGGTGTCCTGCAGAGCAGGGGCAAGGGCCTGAAATAGGTGGGGATATCCCGCCGATGGCGTCGCGCCATCCATCTCGATATTGCCGACGAACACAATCCCAGCGTCCGAAGTATACGTGTCTCGCCCGCGCGCGAACTGACCGCTTTGCATGTAGTCCTTTAGAATGGAAACGGTTGCGTCCTGATCCCCCAGTTGGACGCGACCGACCTCGTCGAATACGACCGCTTTCTTCATGCCGATAATTCCGGGCTGTCCTGTGCGCAGGTTTACAAACAGGTTCGCCGGGGTGCTGCGCCCGCCGGACAGAACGAAGGCGTGGGGTGACGAGTTCCGAAGTGTGAAGGTTTTGCCGGTCTGTTTCGGACCCAACTCTACGAGGTTGACGTTTCGCTCCACCAGGGGGACAAGTCGGGTCAGAAACAGGAGCCGGCGACGCCAGCCGAGTTCGCCTGCACCCAGATGGACCGGATTCAGACCAGCTGAGGTCACCAGCAGGTCGGCCCATTCGTCCGTGGTGAACTCGGCCCGCGCACTGCGGAACCGCTCTATGTCTGACGGAGAGGTCTGAACTGGCACGAACGCCGTGACGACGGCCGGATACGCCTTTCCCCCGATATCCCCGTCCGGGTCGCCCGGCCGGTAAGCGATGCTGCACATACCCCACTGCCCGCCGTACATTGTCCCTCGGTGCCGACCGGCCAACGCGGGGTCGATCCGAAGGCGTTCCGAACCCAGGCACCTGACGCTCGCCCAGTGGTGGCCAGTCGCCACGTCGACTTCCACGGACAGCAGGTCCAGGACCTGCAGTTCACGCGCGGTGGTCAAACAGTGCCGGAGCATGGTCGTATCCTCTGTGCGCGGGCTGAACGTATGCAGGAACTCCTCGGCGTCGTGCAGCCCTGCGGCCTCGGAACCCCCGTGCTTGGCTGTCATCTGCGCGAGGATGTACTCGGCGACGTAGCGCGGCACGCGCCCGAGATCCGCGCTGGTACCGGCTAACCGCTTGGAGATCGTATCGCCGGGGAACGCCCTGGCAACTCGTTCGTCAAAGGTGCCCAACCTTCAGTCGATCTCCCCGGTGAGCAGGTTTCGCCGTCTGGTGCGCGCACGGCCCGTGCCCGGTAGGTCGCCCAAGAGGGTTGGCTCGTCCGGCTCGTCGTCCTCTTCATTGGACCTCTGCTGCAACGCTGCGCCCACCGCGAAGTCCGTCGGCGGATGGCCGTACTGGAGTGTGATGTCGAGCCAGTAGATTGCCCCTCGGATGACGTTGCGGAGTTGTCGGTCGGGAGGAAGCCGCTTGTCGATGAAATCGTAAAGCTGCTCCGGGCTGGTACTGGGCTGCCATTCGTATGCCTGCGCGTGGTCCTCGATCACGTTTGCCAGTGCCGCGATCAGGTCCGCCCGCTCTAGACGAGGTAACCGGGCACTCCGCTCCTCCGCGCGGAGGAAGTCCGATGCGCGCCCCGCCTGGTCCGCCAATTCTGTGTTGCCTGCCGCCCGCAGGTCAGCGATTCTCGCTGGGTCGTCGATCTGCACCTCGTCGACGTAACTCTGGGCAAGTGCCGTCACGATGTACGTGTGAGCTAGATCGGGGTCGGTGGCTAGCTGCAACAGGTTCGCGTATGCCTGCATCCGCGACTTCTTCCCCAAGCCCCGGAGCATCTCAAGTTCGTCCAAGAGGATGAGCCACCCGTTTCCCATAACGTGTGAACTAAGGTAGTCCACCAACCGATAGTAGTGGATGACGTCGCGCTCCTCCCGGAACGGCTCGAACTTGGGTGGTGCGATCCCGGCGGCCCGATCCGACCACTTTCGGAGGTCAGAGATTTTGGCGAACTCTCCCTCCACATCCGACTGGAAGATCGGCACGAGATGGGGGTTGCCACCATAAAGGATGTTCTGAACGACCAAGCGCAACCGGGAATGCAAGCGCTCTTCGGCGAAGCTATGTAGGGCCTCCGGCGCGGACGACCGATGCCGCTCGATCATCCGCTTGATCCCAGGCTGGTCCGTCCGCGGCGTGTACGTGTTCTGAACGAGCTTGCGGTAGATCTGGCCCATGGAGCTCAACTTGGTCTCGCTGCTCAGGGAGATGAAGCTGACCGTCCACTCGCGCTGCTCCGCCACGTTCCAGATCGCCTGAAGGGCGTGGCTCTTGCCGTCCCCGTACTGTGCGCAGACGAGGCGCAGGCGCCCGCGCGCCTCACCGCGCTCTAGTGCAGCAAAGTCATCGTTGATCGCGTCGAGCAGGCGTTGGCGCCCAAATGGATATCTCGCCGCAACTTTGCGGGATGGCACTCCGGACCTGAGACTCTCGACAGCGCGCAGCGCATCGACGGTTGTCATCACGCCATCCCCTCTCCGCGGAGATAGCGCACAAGCCTTCCGACGGGAGAGTCGAGCCCCGCCGGTGTGAATGCTGACTTGTCGATATGCGGGAGATCCTGGCCGGTGCGCCGCAAGGCCGAGGTCCAAACTTCGATCAAGCGGTCCCGCTGCGCCGGCCAGTTGCCGCCGTCAGTACCCCACGCCTCGTCCAAATTCAGGACATCGCTAAAGCGGTTGATCTCGCTCGCCTGGACTTCGTCTACCAGGCGGTTGCGCAGTGCGACGTATGAGGGGATGCCCCGTAGGCCGTCATGCAGCACGCTGTCGCGGCCCGCGCAGAGCAGGAGGAACCCGGGCATAAGGTCTGCGTCGTCGATGAACTGACGGATGCTCTCGTACGCCTGGTCCTTGGCCTGCTTGGTGTAGTACACACCCTGTACGGCGCGCTTCGAGAGGGTTAGCTGATCCAGGTCGTCGATCGCCACCACCATGCCCGGCAGGCCCAGCGTACGCAGTACGTGTAGGAGTGAGCGCAGGGCATGGCGCGCCGCGTAGTTGTCCATCGGCTTGTAGATGCCGACGTCGCGGAGCGCCGCACGGTTCAAGGGTTGTTGACCGCTTAACCAAGATAGCACGGTCTGTGTCTGGTCATTGCTCCCCCCGAGCAGGCGACGCCGGATCAGCCACACGAACGCGCTGGCAAACCCGGGGCTCAGCGCGCGCTCGCGATACGTCTGCCCCAGCTTCAGCGAGATCTCACGCACGACGTCGGCACGGTCTAGCCCCCTCTTGCGCTCTGCCCAACTGACGAACGGGATATCGCCAGCCTCGGCCAGGGCGAATCCGAGGGCATCATGGACCAAGGCGTCCGCGGCGCTAGTCACGATGGACTCGACGTCGACCTGGGTGAGGATGGCCCGATAGAAGTGATCGAACCGCCCGAGCTGGGTGGTGCGGGCGGAAAGTTGTGCCACGGCGTAGCCCATGGCCGCAGCACGCGACAGGACTTCGCGCAACAACGCGGTCTTGCCGCAGCCCTCGCGACCGACCACCAGCTTGAACTTGGCGCCCCCAAGCTGGATGTACCCCTGAAGGTACCGTTCGTCGAGGAATTGAACGAGCCCGGAGGGATCGACTAAGGCCACTGCTTCGGCCGTCATGGCTGCAGCCGCTCCATGGTGAGGGTGGAGAAATGCTCGCGCGCTCCTGATGACGTGGGCACGGCGATGGCGTCTCGCACGTCTCGGGGCAGCCCGAAGACGAAGCGACGCCCGTCGTACTGTAAGTCGGTTTGGGCGCGTAGGCGATAGATATCCATCGCGAACTGTTCCCGCGGGTAGCCATCCGTCCCTCGTACGCCGGTGCGTGCCGCAAGTACTGCATGCACAGTGCCCAAGGGCAGAGAACGCGCCTCGCCACCCGTAATAGCGTCGTAGATGGTGGCGAGCGCCTCCGCGAACCTGCAGGCGTTGAAGTCGCCGCCGACGGTGCGCCGGTAGATCTTCTGGATTTGCCGCGCGAGGACGCGCGGTTCGAGGGACGTCACCTTGGTCCGCCCGATGCTGGTAACGCGGTTGACCAGATCCACTTTGACTACAAGTGGGGGGAGTTCGTATTCGGGGAAATGTCGTAAGAGGCGAATGCCAAGTCGTCCGCACTCCAACTCGAGAGCCGCGGCGTAGCGGGTAGCCTCCTCGCCGCGGAAGTCGGGTAGCGTCGCGCGCAACTGCGCCGCCGTGTCCGCGAACTCGGCATCAGTGGACAACTGGGACAGTTCCGCAAGCATCTTCTCCACGGCTGCCAGATCGAGCGCGTTCAGTGCGGCCTCAAGGCCCTTGGCCTTCTGGCCCAGGGAGCGCAGGTCCGCTACGAGCCGCCTCAATCTAGCGGCCACGTCGTCTGCCAAGAGGTACATCCGACATCCCTCCGCGTCGGTCGGCGTCCGGGCGGGCCCACGGCCTCGACCACCGGCCTCTTGGCCGAAGTGCGCTCAAATCGACTACGCGAGGTGGCGCGCGGGTCCGCCGATCGCTTAAGAGCTCCTAACTCGGGCCGGACCACGGGACGGGCTTACAAAAGCCAACGTAGGGTCCCGCGATTCGAGTACGCGAACAGTTGCTTCTCGACGCTGGTCTGCATTTCCTGTCGAAGGTGCCCCGTGCACAGGGTGGCGTCATTCCGGCGTTGCCGTCGGATGGGCGCGGGGTCGGGGAGCGGAGTGACGATACGGGATGGCGGAGTGGGGCGGGTCGAGGCGGAGTGGCTGGGCAACGTGGGTGGGATGGGAAGTTGGGGGGCATGGTCAAGCAGGCAGGGCCCAGGGCGGTGCGCCGGCGGAGGGGTGCCGCGGTCAGGCGCCGATCAGCTTGAGCAGCTGAGCGGGGTGAAAACTCAAGTGCCGGTGGCCGTGCGGGACCGTGCCGGGGATGAACCTCTTGATGAGAGCGATCGCCAGATTGCGGAGGGCCGCCATAGCCTGGGGGCCGTTGCCCGTTCGCGCCCTGCTCCGGTCCTCGTCGTAGCTGACGTCGCGGATGTGGTGCAACGCCTCGATGCCCCAGTGACCGCGCAGCAGGTGGAGGATCTCGACTTCCCCCGCCCGGTCCGGCGCCAAGCTGGTCACTCCGAAGACCACCTCGTGGCGCGTTTTACCGTTGCACAGCACGGCGGTGCGCTCGACGCGAAAACCCTGAGCAGCATGCGGGAAGCGCAGTCCTGCGACGGATTGGGTGACCTGAATGGTGCGGGTCTCGTTACGGCCGTGGCCCTTGTCATGCGCGGTGTACCGGGGGGGGGAAAGCGCCCAGTCCCGGGCGGCGAGCAGCCGGCGCATCGTTTTTTGGTTGTCTTTGACGGTCAGGACATAATCGGCGCCCTTGACCTCGACGATCTGGCGGGCCGTTTCCGCCTGGGTATGCATCGCATCTGCGGTGACGACTCTAGCGCGCAGGTCCAGCGGTTCCAGCAAGCGTAAGGCTTCCGGGATCTCGTTGGTCTTCTCGCCTACTGCGATCTGGGCGAGCGTCGTCGGGGTCCCGTGGGTCACCGCCGCCAACAGATGCTGTGGCTTGTGCGCATCCTGTCCTGAGCCCCGCAGCGTCTTGCCATCCAGGGCCACCGCCGCCGACAGCCTGATCCGCCTCTGGAACTCGCCCAACTCACGCTCGAAGGCCTGGATGTCGATCCGGTTCATCGTGCGCCGAATGGTCGGCTCACTGGGCGGGCGTATCCTGCCCGTACTCTCCTGCGGCCGACATCCCAGCCGCCGCAAAATGTCCGGCGGCAACGCCTGCGCGAACTCCGCCACTTGATGAAATCCACGCATCCCGGCCAGCACCGCACATGCCGTCACGGCCAGGATGAAGACCAAGCTGTGCCGCTTGCCGTGCGCATCCCGGTGGTCCGGCACTCGCGCCAGTGCCGCCAGCAGCCCGCCCCCACCTTCAATCGGCAGGCGATTGAGGTCCACTCCTGATCCCCGGTCCATCAGCGCCGGCACGTCGAACGGCTCCCGTAACCACGCCTCCCCGCCCCGGAAGAGCGCGCGGAGCAACACCCGCTTGGGCTGGCCATGCTCGGTGTACTCCATGTTGTTCTTGCCATAGCCCTCCGTTTGGCCGACTTCGACCCACCCCGCTGCCCGATAGCACGTCCCCGGAAACCGTGCCCCGTCCACAAACGTCTCCGCCAACACCACCGGGTGCCCATGCACCGCCTGCCAATCAGCCGCCAGCCGCCGCACGCTCAGCGCCAGCACCCGCGACGCCAGGTTGGGCACCTCGCGCGCACCCGTCAGCAGCAGAAACCGCCCGTTCTGTGCCACGTACTGCAACCGTCGCTGCTTCTGCTGCGGCGTCCACCCGATCCAGCGGTCCCGCGCACCCACCTTCAGCGCCGCCGAGCACCAGCCCAGCAGCGCCACCCAGTGCCCCTCCACCTCCGCGACGTGATAGATCGTCTCGCCCACCAGATGGCGCAGCCCCAGGTAGTGATGCTTCCGCATCAACGCCTTCCAGCGCCCCACCTCATCCGGCCGCACCGGCCGCACCGTCACCCCGCTCATGACCTCGAACAGGGACAGCGCCTCGCCGTCCAGCAGCACCTTTCGTTCCATGGACCTGTCCTACCACGTACGCGACAAAAAAGCCAGACCCACGCCAATCACGCGTCACTCCGTCATCCCTCGCCGGAATGACTTAGCCCTCCCGCAGAGGCGGGGGGGACCGCTGATCGCCAACTACTTCGGCCTGCGTCACATGCCCTTCACCGCCGAACTCGCGGTGCCGCACCTCTTTCCGTCAGAGGGCTTCGGCGAGGTGGTGGCCCGCCTGCGCTACCTGATGGACGTCCGTGGTCTGGGCCTGCTCACCGGGGAGGCGGGCGTTGGCAAATCCACAGCGCTGCGGGCGCTCGCCGCGCAGTGCGATCCGGCGACCCACCCGCTCATCTATCTGGCCGACTCCGATCTGCAGCCTGCCGGCTTCTACCGCGATGTGCTGGAACAGTGCGGGGTGCAGCCGGCGCGCGGCCGCGCCGAGACCCGGTTGCAGTTCCAGCGGCTGTTCGTGGACTGGCGCCGTCACCAGGGCAAGACCCCGCTCATCTGCATCGACGAGGCCCACCTGCTGAGCGCGGTCATGGTGCAGGAGATCCGCTTCGCCACCAACTTCGGGCTGCAGAACCCGGGATCGCCCTTCGCCATGGTGCTCATCGGTCAGCCCGAACTGCGCAGCCTACTGCGGCTGAAGTCTCTCGAGGCGGTCGCCCAACGCGTCACGGTGCGCTTCCACCTTGCGCCGCTCGATGAAGAGCACACCGCCCGTTACCTCCAGCACCAACTGCGCGCCGCCGGGTGTGAGCGTCAGGTGTTCACCGACGGCGCGGCACGACTGCTGCACGCCCAGACCCGCGGACTGCCGCGTCTGCTGAACACGATCGCCACCGCCTGTCTCTGGGACGTCGCCGTCCGAGGCGGCCAGGTGGTGGAGGAAGACCACGTCCGACGCGCCCTCGCCGACGCTGCCGAGATCTGACGCCCATACCCTGCCGGCACTGGAGGCGTCCCCGCTGCAGCATCTCTACCTGCCCGCGCTCAAGCCAATGACCCTCGTCACCACGGCCAGCGCAACATGGCCGGGCGACGTCCGCCTCACCTTGGACGTCCACCTGCCGGACCGCGACATCCGGCTGTGTTTCGGCGACGCCGATGTGGCCGCGGCGTTTCGTAGAGCCGTGCACTCCCTATTGACCGATGCCGGTCGCCTCGACGGGGAAGAGGGCGTCCTCTCCCGCATCGTCACTATGCCCTGCGCCCGCCCGGTCCCCGGCCAACTGGCACTCTTCTGACGCCCCAACGTCACGCCATCTCTGGAACACGTCACGCCCGAGCTTCCCCCCCGCAGGAGGGCGGTCTCCGCCCTCCTGCCTTCAACCATTTCTGACGCCACCTCACGCCGACTGATCCGTACACCGACCCACCCATTCGGCTCCCGCAATCAGTTCTGGAAATCCACTTCAACAAGTTCCGGCGCCAACACCCCGCGCACGCGGGGGAGCCTTTCTTATTCTACCGGCGACTTTACCGGTATGAGGTCGATCCCCGCGCACGCGGGGGAGCCAAGCCGTCCGAGGCTGCTGGGGCGGTACAGAAGGGTCGATCCCCGCGCACGCGGGGGAGCCCCTCCACCATCATGTAACAAATCCACGGCTAGGGGTCGATCCCCGCGCACGCGGGGGAGCCGTGCTGCTGCCATTGCTGCTTCCCCCCTACAGGGGTCGATCCCCGCGCACGCGGGGGAGCCCCATACGACGCCGACGCCATGGCTGTATCAGCAGGTCAATCCCCGCGCACGCGGGGGAGCCGCCAGAGTTTTCTTCTGGCCCCTTTCCTATTGGGGTCGATCCCCGCGCACGCGGGGGAGCCCGCCCACGTCCTTTCAGTCGCGGCCCTCTCCGGGGTCGATCCCCGCGCACGCGGGGGAGCCATACGCTCAGTATCCTTGTATTCGCCCGTCCAGGGTCGATCCCCGCGCACGCGGGGGAGCCCTTCTGCCGGGCACACTCCTTCCCACGCATACGGGTCGATCCCCGCGCACGCGGGGGAGCCGTAGAAGGGTCGGAAATACCCTTGCTCAAAGAAGGTCGATCCCCGCGCACGCGGGGGAGCCGTGTACCCGCAAAGCGGGCACTCGTGGAGCACGGGTCGATCCCCGCGCACGCGGGGGAGCCTGGGCAAAATCGGGCGGGAATCCTATGTACCCGGGGTCGATCCCCGCGCACGCGGGGGAGCCTAGGTGGAGATGAAAGAAAGCTCCTCGGTCTCGGGTCGATCCCCGCGCACGCGGGGGAGCCGAACTCAAACGGCAATTCGACGGTCGGGTTAGAGGTCGATCCCCGCGCACGCGGGGGAGCCCACATACAATCCACTGGCGTTCTGTATGTATTGGGTCGATCCCCGCGCACGCGGGGGAGCCTGTCCACCGGAGCGGTATACGTGCTTTCGTAAAGGTCGATCCCCGCGCACGCGGGGGAGCCGGTACCAAACCTGAATGCTAGTGGCGCGTCCATCAAGTTCTGGCAAGGGGGACGGGTCAAGGACCGGCTGATATACGAACTCATGTTGCCTGGACATGGGGCGGAGACCGGCGTAGGCTTGTCGCATGGCTACGTCG
>JAJZMB010000085.1 GCA_021803205.1 Bacillota bacterium
CGGCGGGCACCTACCCACCCCCGCCCGAGTTCGCGTTACCCTTGCGTCCCGTACCCGAGGAACCCCCGGAAGCGGAGGACCGGCGCGCGCCCGCTGCCGAGTCGGTTTCATCCAGGGCGAGCTCGATCCGCTCTGCCAGAGCTTGGGTCTCGGCGAGAATAGCCTTGAGCTTGTTGAGGTTTGCCGCCAATTCCCCAGAGAGCTGCATCTCGATGGCCGCCCCCGCACCGCCGGCCGCAGAGGCGGATTCGCCTTGGGATCTCCCGCTCGCCCGCGCAGCCCCGAGACCCTGCAGGGCCAGGCGCAGGACGGAAGAGGCGGGGATGGCCTCCCCGGGTGGGGATTGCTGCCCGCCAGGACCGGAATCGCCCTGGCCCCCCTGTCCGGCGCTTCCACCTGCGGAGGCGCCGCCTCCCTGGGGCCCGCCGACCTGGCCACCGGAGGCCCCCTGCCGCTGTTGCTGTAACTGTTGCAGCACAAGTTGCAGCAGTTGCGGCACAGCCACCTGTCCGGCCAGGCCCTGCCCAGAGGCGCCACTCCCGGACGTTTGGTCACTGGTGATCTGTGCGGTGCTACCGCCCGGACCGCCCGAGCTTCCACCATGCGCCTGCTGCTGCTCGGTCAGCCATTGCTGGAGGCGCTCCAGTGTGCCGGCGTCCGCCCCGCTGCTCGCCCCCTGCGCGGCCGCAGCACCGCTGCCGCCTCCGGATGCGGCGGGGGCGTCACCTGCTCCGGCCGAGCCCCCGTCCGCCTGCCTGCCGGAATCCTCACTCTGGAGCAGTGCAGTGATCTGTTGCAGCAGCGAGGTGTCGCCGCGTGCATCTCCCGATCCGTTCACACCGGCTCCTCCCGTGCCTCCCATGGCTTTCCCCCCTGCGCAGGCGGCCTGCTCCCGACCCGCCGCAGGGGGGTGGGAGGCCCGGGCGCCCCGGGCTCGACCGAAGCCACCACCCGCTCCGAACCGGCGTGCGAAAGACATGACCGTCCACGTCCCACCTGCCGCCCGCCGAGCGGGCGGCCATATTCCCGCTTAGTCTCCACACGGGCGCGGTGTGCGTATCCGCACAAGGGCAGACGCGGACGAGGCCGGGGTCTGGCCCGGCCTCGTCCGAACAGGAGACGCGCGGCGGCGGGGAACTCCGCCCCGAGGATCACGAGCAGACCCGGCGGGCGAACACCTCTTGCAGGCGCCGCGTCACGGGCCCGACACCGCCGGCACCCACCGCGTGGCCATCCACCAGGCGAATGGGCAAGACCTCGGAATTGGTGCCTGAAACGAAGACCTCGTCCGCCGCGTACAGGCGCTGGACGAGGAAAGGCTCTTGACGCAACGGGATCCCCTGACTCCGGCAGAGTTCGACCAGAACCTGCCGGGTGATGCCGGACAGGATGTGCGGCCCTTCCGGGTGCGTATACACCGCGCCGCCGAACACGGCGAAGACATTGGTCGCGGAACCCTCCGTCACCACGCCGTCACGCACGAAGACGGCTTCCTGCGTCCCGGCGTCCAGTGCTTCCTGCTTGGCGAGGGTGTTGAGCAACAGACCCACCGACTTGACATGACACATGTGCCAGCGGCGATCGCTCACCGTAATCGCCGTCGCGCCGTCCCGGAAGTGGGTCGGATCGGGTCGGGGAACCGGGCGTGCCGCGACGAAGAGGGTGGGCGTGGGATTCTGTGGTAGGGCGTGCGACCTCGGGCCGGTAAATCCGCGTGTGAACTGAATGTATACGCTGGCATCGGGCAGACCGCGCAATCGCAGCACCTCGGCTACGGCGCGGCGGATCTCCTGGACCGGGGGCGGTGGGAGGCGTATCTCCGCCGCACTGGCCACCAACCGCTCCATGTGGGCGTCCAACTCGAAGAGACGGCCGCCGTACGCGCGCACCACCTCGTAAATCCCGTCGGCGAAGAGCATGCCGCGGTCTTCGAACGGGATCAGAGCTTGGTCATACGGCACCAGGGACCCGTTGAGATAAACCGTCTCCGACAAACCGGCGCCTCCCCCGTCTGCTTGCGCCGGAGCGGCCGTACCGAACATGCCGCCGCGGCACATGAAAGCCACCCGTACCGCACCTTGCGGTGCACATGCCCCCGATTATCGCAGAGGGTTCGGAAACCTGGCAACAGGTGCTCGGGAACGCCCGGAGACTGGGCAAAGCCATTCCCGTCATCGCGCCGGCTCCGCCGATTCATGAAGCCTCGCGGCTCAAGGACGCCAGAGGATCAGCGGGCGGCCGGACCCGGCCGGGATCCTGGGGAACGGCGCACCGGGGCGTTCATCGCCGCCGCCCGCGGCCGCCGGCGGCAGGCCCGGCTGGGCATGGCCTGGGGACCAACGGCGTATGGGTGGCCAGGCCGGTCGTTGCGGCACCGCCACACACCGGCCCGCCGCCGGATCGGCGCGTGGGGGAGGCAGCCGTGCTCAACCTGGTATGGGTCGGCCTGGTCGTCGCCGGGGTGTTCGTCGCGGCTCTGCACGGCCACGTGCAGAGCGTAACCACGGCGGCCTTCGATTCCGCGAAGCTCGCTGTGGAAACGGTCATCTCCCTGACCGGCATCCTGATCTTTTGGCTGGGTATCGCCAGGGTCGCGGAGAGCGCGGGATTGATGCAGGCCCTGACAGGCATCCTGCGCCCGGTGTTCCGCCGGCTCTTCCCGTCCCTGGACCCGCAGGGACCGGCCATGCGCGCCATCCTGCTGAACGTCTCTGCCAACATGCTCGGGCTGGGCCAGGCCGCAACCCCCTTCGGCCTCAAAGCCATGCAGGAGATGCAGGCGGTCAACGATCAACCGGATCCGGAAACCGCATCCAATGCCATGGTGACCTTTCTTGTGCTCAACACCGCGGGCATCACCCTGATTCCCGCCACGGTGATCGCGTACCGGGCCACGGCCGGGTCGCAGAATCCAACGGAAATCGTGGGCGTCACCCTGGCTGCCAGCACCTGCTCCACCATCCTCGCGCTGCTGCTCGACCGCATCCTGCGCGGCAGGCGGGGGCAACGCGGCTAGGACGGCGCTGCAGAGGGTGCTGCCGAAGTCCTCTTTCGCAGTGCCCTCTGGCTCCGGCCCCCTGTCCCCGCACGCTGCCGGAGACGGGGTCGTCGACAGAAG
This sequence comes from Bacillota bacterium, assembly GCA_021803205.1. Lineage (GTDB taxonomy): Bacteria > Bacillota > Sulfobacillia > RBS10-35 > JAJYVN01 > JAJZMB01. The sequence goes on from JAJZMB010000085.1 coordinate 3,119, forward strand.
CGGATCCTGCAAAGGTCGTCCCGGGCGGGGCTCCCGCCCTCCGGCCCAGCGTGCTGGCAGCGATGCCGGCATCTCCGTGCGGCGTACGGCGGATCAGGCCGCCACGCTGCTGCGGCACCTGAGGGGAGAAGGCGGCATGTTCGTCCACGTCATGGATGTTGTGTCGCGGTGGGCCATTCCTCTCATCTTTGCCGGAGTTCTCTCCTATGCGCTTTGTCGCAAAATTGACGTTTATGGCGTATTTCTCGACGGTGCCAAGGAGGGCATGGAGATAGCCGTTAAGATCCTGCCCTTCGTGGTCTCGATCTTCGTGGCCCTGGGCATATTTCGCGACTCCGGCGCGATGGCGCTCCTGGCCCGTGTTCTGGCCCCCGTCCTCCGCCCGCTCGGCGTACCCGCGGACATCCTGCCGCTCATGCTCATCCGGCCGCTCTCAGGCGCGGGCGCCATGGCCATCACGGCCGAGCTGCTGCGCCATCACGGCCCGGATTCCTACGTGGGCCGCCTCGCTTCGACGCTACAGGGGTCCACCGACACCACCTTCTACATCCTGTCTGTGTATTTCGGTGCCGTGGGCATCCGTCGCATCCGGCACGCACTGGTGGTCGGCCTCCTGGCCGACTTGATGGGTTTCGTCCTCGCCATCCTCTTCGTCCGGGTCGTCTTCGGGGCAAAGTAGTGTTGCAGACAGCGCGGCAGAGGGGGATCGGGCCCGCCCGCGTCGTTGTCGGTCCAAGAGCATGGGCGCCAAACACTTGTGGGCACAGCCCGAAACGACGGCGCGGCGCCGCGGCAGCGCGGCCGGCGCGCATTCCGAAACCCGGCAGCGGCCGACCCTTGCCGTCCAAGTGGCTGTATCCCGGGGGGACGGCGCCGCGAGTGCGGCTTGCCGGGGACCTTTGGCTCGCAGTCCCCCCGCTGCAATGACGCCACCCTGGGGGATCGCGCCGTCACGCAGGACCCGGGGCGGTCCGCCGGGAAGTTTGCTCGGTTGCGGCATCCGCAGTCGGCGGCACGGGGGTGGTGGAACGTGGTCGGCAACACCGGGCGGCGGCCCAGAGATGTTCGCGGGCGCCGGCAGGGGGCCGCCGGCATCCGGACGGGCCACGGTCCGGACGAGGGCACCCGGCTGCAGAAGTACCTGGCGCACGCCGGAGTTGCCGCGCGTCGGCGCTCCGAGACGGACTTCATCGAGGCTGCGCGGGTCACCGTCGACGGCCGTCTGGTCACCGATCCGTCTGTCCGGGTGCGGCCGGGGCAGGTGGTCCGCGTCGACGGTCGTGTCGTTCGGCCAGAGACACCGGTCATGCTGCTCCTGCATAAACCGGCGGGCGTGGTCAGCGCCGCGCTCGACAGGCAGGGGCGCCGGACTGCGGTCGACCTGGTCGCGGAGCCCGGTGTCCGGCTCTATCCGGTGGGCCGGCTTGACACCGACAGCGAGGGGCGCGTGCTCCTCACCAACGACGGAGCGCTCACGCACGCCCTGCTGCATCCGCGGCACCGGGTACCACGGATCTACTGCGCCCTGGTGCGCCCCCGTCCCGATCCGGCGGTGCTGATGCAACTGGAACGGGGTGTGCGCCTGTCCGACGGACCAGCGCGTGCCGAAGACGTCCGCACCCTCGGCCGCGGTCCCCGCGGGATCGGCCCCGGGCCGGGCGCGCCGGACGCCGTGTGGATCTCCATGGCGCTGCGCGAGGGGCGCAACCGCGAGGCCCGCCGCATGTGCGCCGCAGTCGGGCTGGAGGTGCTGCGGCTGATCCGGACCCGCTTCGGCGGACTCCAGCTCGGAACACTGAGCCCGGGTGAAGCTCGCCGGCTCTCCACCGCCGAGGTCGCGGCCCTGTGGCGGGACGCCGGCGTCCGCCCGCGTGCCGTCGGCACCGCGTCAGCACGGTCAAGGACCCAGCCGGGCGGGCGGGCGCCGGAAGGCCGTGCGCCGGCCGCGGTCCCGGATCGCGAACGCAACGGCGCATGGCCCGCTGCGGGCGGCGCGCGCCGCGTCCGCTCGCCCGTGGGGAGCGCGCGTGGGCGCCCGGCGGTCCCGGCGGGCGAAAAACCTGGAGGTGCCGGCCGCCGGCGCGGGGCCAGGCCACCTGAGCCCCGGCCGCGTTGAACAGCAGCGGCGCGGGGTGCGCAGACGTCGGCGCGGGGCCCGCCAAGCCGCGTAAGGCAGGTCGCTGCCCGGGACGGAGCGAATGCGGCTCGTCGGTTGCTCCGTGCGCGGATGTCGGGTCACCGAACGGGGGTGGGCGGTGACTCCGCTTGGGAGGTGTAGGCGGTGGGTTCACTGCGCCAGGACCTGTTGGCCGCTGCAAGATCGGCTGTTCACGACGACCTCCTGCGGCGTGCACCGTTTCTCGGTCACACCCGCAGCTACGGTATCGTGCTCGGTGGCTCCGGGGTCACCGAGGATATCGATGAGTATTCGGGTTGTGACCTGATGATCTTTCGCTTCGGCAGCAAAGACAAGGGCAAGAGAACCGGCGGGGCGCATGCCGGCCGGACTCCGGCTGCCGCGCGGGGCTGGACGAACGTGCGGCGCCCGCCATACCTGTATCGGTACACTGTGTTGGACTTTGCCGCCTTCGCGGAATCTGTGGCGCGCGGTGAGGACGAGGCCCTGTACCTGCTGCGCTACGGTGAACTCCTGCACGATCCGAACTCGCGGCTCCGACAGTTCTGGGATCAGGCGCATCTCGAGGACGCGGCGGTATGGCGGCGCAAGATAGCCCAGCGTTACCGGGCGTTTCGCCAACGGCGGGCCAGCCTCGCCTGGAGCCTGCGCCGCGGACAGCCGGTGCAGGTCCTGGACAACCTCCGGCTGCTGCTGGAGCATTCCCTGAGTATGTGTTATTATTTGGAATATCGGGCGGCTCCGCCGCGCAAGTGGATCTTTCGAGGGGGGCTGCGCACCGCCGCGGGACGAACGCTGCGGGAGCCGACGCTCGATCTCCTGTCGTCGCTGGGCGATCTCGCCATGCTCGGGGGCAGCCTGAACCTCCATCACAACCGCATGTATCAGCGTGTCTGCCGGCTGCAGGACGCACTGGAGGCTGTATTGATCCGGCATGGCCTTCCCGTCCCGGGCCTTGCGGCCCATGCGGCGACCCTTCACCCCTCCGGTGCTTCCCTGCCCGCGCCCGATGAAGAGGACCGCCATGCGCCGCGCGCGCGGTCTGGGCGCCGCGCACGCCGGCTCCCGGTGGAACAGACTGTACCAACCCCCGTTCCGCGGGCGGAAGACGGGGTGTGAAACGCGGAGGACACCGTGCTTCTGTGCCGCGCACGGCATGCATAGAATCCCGGCTATGACGCGTACCAAGCCGTTCGGGGTGATTTCCCTCAGACGCGTGCTGCTCGGTGCCGCGGGGCTGGCTGGGGCCGCGCTGACCCTGTGGTTGGCGGTGGGGGCCGCAGTGCCGGCCCCGGACGGCCGGTGGTCCGATATCGCCGCCCTCACGCGCGTGTTCACCGGCGGCACGGGTGTTGCCGGTGAACACGGCGCGAGCGCGGTCCAATCGTTTGGGCTGATCACGGTGATTGTTGCTCCGCGGGAATCCGGCCTCACGGCAACGTTGTTTCGCGACGGTCTGGCGGCTGGGCGCTTCGCGGGTGGTCCGCTCACCATCGCCGTCCGTTCCGGAGACGTCTTGCGGGTTGCGCCGGGCTCCGGAGGTCTCATCGCCCAGGTCCGGGTGTTGGCCGTGAGTCCCAATGTGGCGCTGCCGGTCCCGCAGACCCTGTCCGTGCGGCCGGGGGAAACCGTCTCGCTCGGAGCCGTGCGACTCCGGGGCACAAGCGGACCGGCCTGAGACAGGGGAGCGATCGCCTGGCCGCTCCCCACCGTTTCCTCGGCACATTTCGGGAGCCTCCGGCAGGGTGGGCGGCGCGTCCCGCCGAACGTCGCGCAGGGGTGACGAGGTGGCCGAGCGCAGGCTGTACGGGATTCGCGGGGCCAGCACGGTGGCGGCCAATACCGGCGCCGCCATCCTGGCCGCCACGCGGCAACTCCTGTTGAAAATGCAGGCGGAGAACGGCTTTCTGGCCGAGGATCTCGTCTCGGCCATCTTCACACTGACGACCGATCTGAATGCCGCGTTTCCGGCAACGGCCGCCCGCGACCTCGGCTGGGACCGTGTTCCGCTGCTCGACGCAGTGGAGATCGACGTCCCGGGGGCTTTGCCCCGCTGCGTGCGCGTACTCCTGCATGTGTATACTGATAGGGCCCCCGATGCGATTCGCCATGTCTACGCAGGTGGTGCGGAGTGTCTGCGGCCCGATCTGCGTTAGACGCGGATCCGAACAGGGGAAGCGCCCGCTGACGCCGAATCAGTGGTGGAAGGTGTGTGTCCGGACTGACGGGCGCACGGCGGGTCCACGGCTCCCGATCCTGCAGCGCGCGGTATGTTGGAGGCGATCGCTCCGTGCCCCCCGAACAGCCGGACGGTGCGGGTGATTTATTGCACTCCCAAGCGCGGCCCCCGATCATCGCCATCGACGGGCCCGGCGGCGCCGGCAAGAGCACCATCGCGCGCCAGGTGGCGGAACGCATCGGTTTCGTTTATGTGGATACGGGCGCCATGTATCGCGCGGTGACGCGGGCGGCCATTGATGCGGGGCTCGCCGCGGAGGACGGTTTGCTTTCTCCGGAAGGAGTGAAACTTCTGGCGGAGACGGTGGACATCGCCTTCCGCCGGGATGGGCAGACGCAGCGGGTACTGCTCAACGGAATCGACGTAACCCAGGCGGTGCGGCAACCGGAGGTCGAGCGCCTGGTGGCGCATGTCGCGGCCCTGCCCGGCGTCCGCCGCGCCCTGATCCCGCAGCAGCGCCGCATGGCCCGCAGGGGTGGCGTCGTCGCGGACGGTCGGGATATCGGCACCGCCGTCCTGCCCGACGCGGAATGCAAGTTCTTTATCACGGCGGACTTCGACACCCGGGTGGAACGCCGTTACCGGGAGCTCTGCCACAGGGGGCGCGCGCTACTGCGCAGCCAGGTGGAGGCGGACCTGCGCGCACGCGACCGCATGGACGAGACACGGACGGAGGGAGCGTTGCGCCGCGCACCCGACGCGGTCCTGGTGGATACCACAGACCTGACCGTGGCGGATGCGGTGGAGCGCGTGTTGTCCCTCTGTCCCGGAGTGGCGCCGCGGAGTGCCCTTGCCGGCCGTGTGGCGCCCGGCACAGGCGCACAGGCCCGTGACAGCGAGGCGAGCCGCTCATGATCCTTTATTGGTTCTGCTGGATCGTGCTCCGCATCTACTTCGTCGTCGTCCTCCGCATCCGCGTGGAGGGCACGGAGAACTTCCCGCGCCGCGGGTCGTTCATCCTGTGCAGTAACCACGTCTCCTGGCTCGACCCCCTGCTGCTGGGGGCGATGTCTCCGCGGCGGCTTTTTTACATGACCAAGGCCGAGGCGTTCGCGTCCCCGCTGGCGAACAGGATCCTGCGCACGGTCGGCGCATTCCCGGTCCGCCGTCATACGGCGGACCGGGGGGCCATTCGTCGGGCGCTCCACCTGCTCGGCAAGGGCAGGACGGTTGCCGTCTTTCCGGAGGGTACGCGCAGTCGGAACGGGAGCATCGGCCGGGCCGAACCGGGAGCCGCCCTGCTGGCGGTCTGGTCGGGCGCGGACGTTCTCCCGGTGGCCATCAGCGGCGCTTACCGCCCCGGGCGGCTCCGTCTCCGGTACGGTCCGATCCTCCGTCTGACGCGGCCCGACAATCACAGGCATTCCGGGGCCGCCCTCCAGCGGATGGCCGACGAGCAGATCATGGGTGCGGTGGCTGCCCTGTTGCCCGGTGGTCCCAAGGGGCCCCGCGTCGCCGTGGATCCGGCTTGACTCCGACGGCCGAAGCGGCGATTCGGGGCCACTCACCCCTGGAGACGTCGCGGATCCGTAGGCGTCAGCGGATCCCGCCCGTGGGAGTGCCCGGAGCCCCGCGGTTCTGGAGGTTCACGGCAGGCGGCCCGCGCCTGGCCCGCCTCGCTGTGGTGCATCGCGGGTGATGAATTCGCCACTGTTGGCGGTGCAGGCACCGGCGCGGATCCTTTCCAGGGGTGTCCTACCGATGATGGCTCGGGCCGGCCATGGCTGTGCGTCGGGCCGGGTCCGCAGTGTGCGGGGGTGTCGTCATAATGGACGAGTCCAGGCTCCGACCGGACCAGGGACCGGGCGCAGCGCCTGCCGCTGGCTCCACCGACCCGGAGGCGCGGCAGCGCGATGCGCCGGAAGGGGAAGGCGCACCGGAAAGCGCGGAGCGCGATGCGCCGGCAGTGCACCGGACGGTGCCGCGGATCGGGTCCACGGTCTCCGGCACGGTGCTGGCCGTGCATCGCGACGAGGCGCTGATCGACGTCGGGGCCAAGGTGGATGGCTTGCTCCCGCTTCCGACCGCCGGCGTTCCCGATCCGGTATCGGGACAGGTGCTGACCGTCACCGTTGTCGGGTTCGACTCCGAGTCCGGTGCACCGCGGCTGGCCCGCCGCCACGCCGCCGCCGACGCCGCCTGGCAGGCCGTCGCGGAGGCCGAGCGCAGCGGGATGCCGATCGAGGGAACGGTGCGGGAACAGGTCAAGGGCGGGCTGGTGCTCGACGTCGGCGTCCGCGCCTTCATGCCGGCCTCCCAGGTCGAACGGGGCTATGTGGCGGACCTCGCCCCGTACGTGGGCCAAACCCTGCGCGTCCGCGTACTCGAATACGATCGCGGGCGGGCCAAGGTGATCCTCTCACGTCGAGCAGTGCTGGAGGAGGAGGCCCGGCAGCGGCGCGAGCAGGTCTGGTCCGAGTTGGAAGAGGGACAGATCCGCGAGGGCGTGGTCAAGGGGCTCACGGATTTTGGCGCGTTCATCGACCTCGGGGGGGTGGACGGCCTCCTGCACGTCTCCGCCATGTCCTGGGAGCGAGTGGAACGTCCCTCGGACATCCTCAGCATCGGCGACCCCGTCCGCGTCCGCGTCGTCCGTTTGGACCGGGAGAAGCAGAAGATCTCCCTCGGACTCAAGCAGGTGGAACCGGACCCGTGGGCTGGCGCCGCGGAACGGTATCCGGTGGGGACTGTGGTCCAGGGGCGGGTGATGCGTCTGTGCTCCTTTGGAGCCTTCGTCCAACTCCAACCGGGCGTGGACGGTCTGATTCACATCTCCCAACTCTCCGACCAGCGCGTCAATGATCCTGGGGAGGTTGTGCGCG
>JAJZMB010000031.1 GCA_021803205.1 Bacillota bacterium
GTTTGCGCGCCGTCCACCGCTCCGGACAGTGGGCGCGGTTCTGGGCCAAACAACCCCAGATGCGCCGCCCCAGCGCTCGGAGCTTGAGGAGCGCTGCTTGACCCAACCACAATTGTGCGGCGCACCCGCAGGACGGCGAACTGCTTGACGTCGTCGCCCAAACAAACAACGATAATCACCAACGTTGGGGCGGGAAACCGATGCCTACGGGCTGAAGCCGCCGGGGTGGCCACTAACCAAAGCTGGCGGCTTCGTGCGTTTCACCCAGGGAATGACAACGCCCCGGCCTCTTCCAGGATGATGACACCCAAATCAAGAAAAAACTAGGCTACACGCGACCCTGAACATGAGCCTCTACATATGCTTCAGCGCTGGGCAACTGCTGACACCACTATGACGGGCGGTGCCAGGCGCCATAAACCGCACGGGCCACCGCTGCCCCAAGCGCGAGCAGCACCGCGGCCTGAACGCCGGAGGGCACGCCGCGCACCGCGGTCGCCAGATCACCCGCCTGGCCAGTCGCCCAGCGGTTGAACGCAACGAGCCAGTCCGGCGTGTACGTGCCCTGCCCCGTCACCGCGAGATAGAGGGACAACACACCCATCAGCAGAAACATGGCCCCCGCCACCACGTCGGTCCATCCGGCCGACCGCCCGCCGATGTGCACCCGCCTGGAACCCCCGGTGAACAGACGCCGACCGCCCAGGTGGAGCCGCTCCCATAGAAGCGTGGCCGCCAGCAACGGGAACACCATGCCAAAGACATAGGCCAACCCCAAGCCGAGGGCGCCGACAACCGACGAGGCCAGCGTGGACATCGCCACGACGCCAACCAGTACAGGCGCGCAGCAGGAACTGGCGATTCCGGAGACCACTCCGAGCACAAAGACGCTGCCGATGCCCGACCGCCCCCCTGCCCTGGTCCGCAGCAACGGCATCGGCAGCATGAAGCCGCGCCCGCTCAACGCATACAGTCCAAGCCCGGCCAGGAACAGCCCGACGATGAGGAAGACCTCGCGATGGAACCTGCCCAGGAGTTGACCCAGGGCCCCGACCCCCAGGAGAACGGGCATGAGAACGGCTGCCACACCGGCCGCGTAGACCACCGTGTTGACGGCGAGCCGGAGCCGCTTCTGCTGCAGGGACGCGGCTATGAACGTCGGCAGCAGGGAAATGACACAGCACGGGGCGAACAGGGCGACAATACCGCCGAGGAAGGCCGCGACCAGGGAACTGCTGTAGACTAGGGCATTCATGCCCGCCGCTCCCCCAACCACTTCTGGATCTTGCGTTCAGAGAGCCGTCCGTAGCCAAAGAACGCCCCATCCAGGTAGATCCCGGGGGGAAAGACGATGCCGTCCCGCCCCGCCAGCCGTCGGCCCTCCTCCGAGGTCCAGGGGATCTCGGACACTGAAAGCGGGCACCGTTCCGCGATGCGGCTCAGGACCTGCTTGGTGTGCGCGCAGAAGTGGCAGGCCTCGGCGGTGATCAGCAACACCTCAATCTCCCGCATGCTCAGGCGCTCCTGAGTGCGGATAGAATGACGGCCACCGGTACGTGCATCTGATTGAGCGAGAGGCGCTTCCAGCTGACGTTCCCCTGTCTGTTGAGCACAAAGATGGAGTGGCGGTCGACCGCGCCCATGTTCATCCCGCCGGTCAAGCCAAAGACCCCGAACGCCGAGCCCAGGCGACCGCCCGCGTCAAAGAGGATGGGGAACCCGAGGCTCAGCTGTTGTGCCAGGGACGTGCTCACCGCAACGGTGTCCGTGCTCGCCGCCAGGACCTCGCCGCCATCGGAGCGGATTGTCGCCAGATTGTCCTGCAGTTCCACGAGCTGCCCTTGACAGGGCCCACAACTGGCGCCTTCGAAGAAGAAGAGGATGATTTTCTTGCCCCTGTACGCCGCCAGGGAAAGCAGCGAGCCGGCGGTCGATTGCAGAGTCAGCGCGCGCGGCGCGGAGCCCACACCCAGGCCCGACCCGGATCCTCCACCCGGTGCCGGATGTCGTGCCACAGTAACCGCCAGTCCGGCGACCAGCAAGAGACCCACTATCCCGGCCAGCCAGGGAGTGACGGTACTGGCGTTCTGTCTGGGACGATAGCCGCCTGTTCGGCTCGGCGATCGTCTGCCGTTCGCCGGCACGCGCTCACTCCCCTCACACGCTCAGGGTCGGGCGGAGTTACCCGGTCGCGACTCATAGCGCCGCATCCAGGGGCCACGGCACAACCGGTCCGTCGCCAGAGCGACCCGTACCACGCGCAAGATGGGACGCTACCCTCCGGCCATCTGCCGCGGGCGCACCGGCGCCGCCGCCCGGGCGGGTTCCTCCGCCAGGATCGTCCGGATACGTTCATACTCGTCCGCGGAGATCTCACCTCGGGCCAGACGTTCCTTCAGGATGGCCTCAAGGTCCTGACCGTCGATCTGTTGCGCCCGGTTTCCGACACGCTGGCCCCCGAACATACCGCCGCCTCCGCAGCATCCCACAGTTGGTCCCTCCCCGTTTTCCATCATTCGACATGGGGTCGCCGTTTGCCCGCTACCGTCGTCAGTCTGGCCGGCACGGCGTCTCGCTCAGCTTCGCGCGTGATCGCCTCTGGACCATGAAGGCGGAGATACCGTTCCGGCGTGATCTCCCCTCGTGCCAGCCGCTCCCTATCCAGTTCTGGCATCTCCACTTGCAGGGCCTGCCGCCGCTCCTCTTGCGTCTGCGCTTGGGTCTGCAGGCCAGCCTGCTTGCCGCCGACCTGCATCCCGCGTGTACACATGATCATCATTGCTGGACAGGCGAGCGCAGGCAGGTACCAGGCGAGGGCCCCGAGCGCCACACGACCACCCCGGGATCAGCATGCGCCCGCCGTCTGAAGCGACTGTGTCGCTCGTGTAAAGTTGCGATGAAGCTGGCGCCAGGCGCTCAGGCACTGACCTGGAACGTGCCGTGCATCCCCTGCTGCACGTGCCCCGGGACCGGGCAGAGGTAGTAGTAGGTGCCGGGGCTCAGCGAAACCGTTCCGCTCCGCGTGTAATACTCGCTCGCGGCAAGGTTCTTGCTCGTTCGTTCTGGTAGGGGCATCAGCAGAAACTCCGTCGAGATTCCCATCATCGCCATGCGCGGATACGGCGGTGGGGTCGTGGTCAGATCAAATCCGTGCCTATAGCCCCAGTCTGTATTCACGAGGTCCACAGTGACCGGGGTGCCGGACCGCACCACGACCGTCGGATTCACCAGGCCGTCGATCTCCCAGGTCATGTTCGGCTGACCGTGGGGAGATGCCAGAGCGACGATGGTCGCCGCTCTGCCGGCATAGCTCACGGTATCGGTTCGGGCATCAATGCTGGCCCCGGCCTTCCCCTGATCGACCAAGGCAGCAAGGCGGACGTTGTTAATGAGGCCGGTAGCCGCCGCCTCCCCGCCGGCGCCCCAGGCGCCCATCATCCCGCCGTAGCCGGCACCGGCTGCGCCCATCCTGCCCACCGCCGTCTGGCCTTGCGTCCAGGGCAGACGCGGCCCCGTCGCCCCGGCCACAGCCGTGAAGGTGAGCCCACCGATGCCGATCGCCGCCAGGGCCGCCCCGGTCCACGCCGCACTCCGTAGCGTCATCACTGGTCCGCCTCCCGTTTCGTCAGGTCGCGCAGCACCTGTTGATATTGCTCGCGGGTGATCTCGCCGCGCGCGTAACGGATCCTGAGCAGCGCCAACGGATCGTCGGGGCTGGGCGACGCCCTGCCCTGACCACCCTGCCACCGTGTCACCAGCGCATAGAGCAGGATGCCTATACCCACGAGCAGCGCGATCCAGAACAGGCCCGCCAGCAGCATCATCGTGACCATCCCCCCGCAGCAGCCGAACCCCATCATTGCGCCGGCCTCCTGTTCGCAGGCTCGAGCGTACCCGCTCAGTGTCGAGTTGCTGTGAAGCTTTCGTGTCACCCGTCTAAAGTTTCGCTCGCACCGGCTCTGCGGCCTTGCGCTGCCCGCTCCAGATGGCATCGTATAGACCGGAGGCGCTCAGGCGGGAGGCGGGGCATGCCACGACTTTTGGTCATCGATGACGACGCCGAGGTGCGCGGGGTCATCCAGGCTTACGGTGAAAGCGCGGGCTGGACGGTGGCGGGAGCCGCGACGGCGGCGGCCGGCCTCGCCGACCTGGAGGAGACCCGACCGGACGTGATCGTCCTGGACATCATGCTGCCGGACCGGAGCGGCTGGGATGTGCTCGCGGCCATCCGGCGGCGCTCGGACGTGTACATCCTGATGCTCACCGGACGCGGCACCGAAACGGAGCGGATCCTCGGCCTCACCCGTGGCGCCGACGACTATCTCGTCAAGCCATTCAGTCCCGGAGAGCTTCTGGCGCGCTGTCAGGCACTGCTGCGCCGTCCCCGCGGCGCAGCAGGCACCGCCCTGAGCCCCGGCGACGTGTTGCACCTGGGTTCCCTGGTTGTCGATGCCGCCGCCCGTCGCGTCGAAGTCGACGGGACGCCCGCCGATCTCACCGCCCTGGAGTTCAGCCTGCTGCACTCCCTGGCACGGCATCCGGGCAGGGTGTTCACCCGCGCGCAACTCGTCGACGCCGTGTGGGGCAACACGTACGAGGGCTACGACCGCGTCATTGACGTCCACGTCGGCCACATTCGCAAGAAGCTTGGCGACGATCCGGAAGCACCCACGTTCATCGAAACGGTGCGCGGCGTGGGCTATCGCTTCCGCCCTCCGGCCGCGGAACGGCCGTGAGCGTGCAGCGCCGGTTCCGCCAGGCGCTCCTGCTTGTGGCGGCGGCGGCCTCCGGGCTAACCATGGTCGGAAGCGTCCTGATGGCCGGGCTCGGCCTCGACCAGGGTTTTCTGCGTCTCCTGCCGCCGCCCGTGCTGCGCCAGGTCGCGCCGGTCTTCGAGCGCGCGCTCGTCACCGCCATCGCCTTAGGCAGCGTGCTGGCGGGGTCTGGCGCCCTGGGGCTCTCCTGGTGGCTCTCCCGGGCTCTGGCGATGACCTTGAGTATCCGGTTGCAACCCTTCGTCGTCCTGTCACGCCGCATCGCCCGCGGCGATCTTGGCGGCCGCGTCTCCGTCCAAGCCAGCGATGAACTCGGGGAACTGGCGTACGCGCTGAACAGGATGGCCGAAACTCTCAGCGAGGCCGACCGACAGCGCGAGACGTTTCTGGCGGCGGTCGCCCACGACCTGCGGACGCCACTGACGGCGCTGCAGGCCAACCTGGAGGGCATGCTCACGGGTGTCGTCCCGCCCGAACCGGAGCGGATCGCCCCGCTCCACGGCGAGACAGGGCGCTTGATCCGCCTGGTCGAGGACCTGCTGACCCTGGCCAGTGCCCGAGCCGGTGCGCTGCCGTTGATGCCGCGCCCCACCGACGTTGCCGCGCAGACCCGCGCCCTAGCCGAGCGCTTTCAGCCGCTGGCGGCCGCCAAAGGGGTGCACCTCGGTTGGGAGGTGCCGCCGAAGGGCCAGGCGACGGTGGACCCCGACCGAATGGACGCCGTGCTGACCAACCTCCTCTCCAACGCCATCCGCCACGTGCCGGCGGGTGGGCACGTCCTCGTGCGGCTTCGCCTGGATGCCGGTATTGTCGAGTGGATCGTCTCCGACGACGGCCCCGGTATTCCCCCGGAGATCCTACCCCACGTCACCGAGCCGTTCGTCCGCGGTGACCCCGCTCGCGGCCGTGAGGCCGGCTCCGGCCTCGGCCTCGCCATCGCTGACACGTGGGTGCGGGCGCACGGCGGCACTCTCCACGTCCAGAGCGACCACGGGACGCGCGTCGCGGTCCGCCTTCCCCGTTCCGAGGAGGCCCGGTAATCGGGCGGCCGGAGCCGGGCCGGGGCGTTCCGAGCGTTATGCTCGCCGCAGCCAGCCCCGCCCGGCCGCCACAAGGCCCACGACGGCGGCCACCCACATGAGCAGATAGGCCGCAAACGGCAGCCAGGCCAGGACGCATGCAGCCGTACTGGCGACTGCATGCAGACTCGCCCAGACGACCGCGGCCACGTTTGCCGGCCGGGCCAACGCGGCCAGGTCCGGCACCGCCGTCAGCGCACGGCGCCCGCGCAGGGCATAGCCTGCGCCGCCCACGGCCAAGACCAGCACATGGCCGCAGTGGACAACCGCCACCCAGGACGGGCGGAACACGAAGGCCATGGTCCACGCCCCGGCCGCCCGGCTTACGCTGACGTCAGGGTGTACCCGGCATCCTCTACAGCCTTGGCCAGTTGCTCTACGGTCACCTTGTCCGCGTCGTAACCCACCTTGGCCTGCCGACCCTGCAGGTCGACCTCCACCGAGGCGACCCCCGGCACCCCCTTGAGCGCCTTGGTCACCGCAACCTGGCAGTGCGCGCAGGTCATGCCCTGCACCGGGAACGTCCGCGTCGTCATGGGCGCATCACTCCTCCTATGCCCATCTCGGGCCGCGGGGCGCCCTGTGCGGGCGGCGCACGCGGCCCCACCCCGACTGCGTTCATCTGGCCGTCCCTCCCGCCGTGTCGTCCGTGAAGCGACGAAGGGGCCGGAAGCGCTTGAGCAGGGTCGAGTTGGTCGTCACGGAGACCGAACTCAACGCCATCGCGGCTCCGGCGATGATGGGACTCAGGTGCCCGAGCGCCGCCACCGGGATGCCGAGGGAGTTGTAAACCAAGGCCCAGAACAGGTTCTGACGGATCTTGCCCAGGGTGGCGCGACTCAGGTCGATCGCGGCGACCACGCCGCGCAGGTCGCCCCGCATCAGCGTGATGTCCGCCGTCTCCATCGCCACGTCGGTACCAGTGCCCATGGCCAGGCTGACATCCGCCGTGGCCAGCGCCGGGGCGTCGTTGATGCCGTCTCCGACCATGGCCACGCGGGCGCCGCCTCGCTTGAGTTCCCGCACCTTGGCGGCCTTGTCCTCGGGCAGTACCTCGGACAGGACGTGATCGGGGGCGATCCCCACCTCGGCGGCGATGGCCCCCGCGGTTCGACGGTTGTCCCCCGTGATCATCCACACCTCGATCCCCATCCCGCGGAGCGCCCCCACCGCCGCACGGGCTTCCGGGCGCACGGTATCCGCCACGGCCACCACGCCGGTGATCCGCTCCCCCTCGGCGACCAGCACGGCCGTCCTGCCCTCCGCCTCCAACCGCTGCAGGGTCTCCGCCGCCAGGGTGGAGTCAATCCCTTGCCGCGCCATCAGCCGGGCGTTGCCGATCAGGACGGGATGCCCGGCCACCCGGGCGCGGATGCCGTAACCGGCCAGGGCCTCCACGTCCTGCACCGGCACGCCGACCAAGTGCTCCCGCTCCCGTGCCTCCACAATCGCCCTGCCGACGGGGTGCTCGGAGCGCCCCTCGACGGCGGCGGCAAGCCGGAGGACATCTGCCCGGTTGGCATCGCCGAGCGGGACGACATCGGTGACCGTGGGCTGCCCGCGCGTGATTGTCCCTGTCTTGTCGAAAGCGACGGCCGTGATCCGGCCCGCGGCCTCCAGGTGCTCGCCGCCCCGGAAGAGGATGCCGTGCTCCGCCGCACGGCCCGTGCCCACCATGATCGCCGTCGGCGTGGCCAGGCCAAGGGCGCAGGGGCAGGAGACGACCAGGACCGCGGTGGCCGACAGCAGCGCCGCCGTGAAGTTCCCCGTCCCGAGGTACCAACCGAGGAACGTCACCACCGCGACGCCGATCACCGTTGGGACGAAGTAGTTGGAGATGACATCGGCGATGCGCTGGATCGGCGCCTTGCCGCCCTGGGCCTGCTCCACCGCCCGCACGATTTGCGCCAGAACCGTGTTCCGGCCGACGCGCGCTGTACGGAAGGTGAAGGAGCCGGAGGTGTTGAGGCTCCCGCCGACAACGGCATCGCCCACGGCTTTGTCCACAGGGAGACTTTCGCCCGTAAGCATCGACTCGTCGACGGCCGAACTCCCCTCCACCACCTCGCCGTCGACCGGCACCTTCTCTCCGGGGCGCACGAGGACCAGATCCCCGACCTGCACCGCAGACAGCGGGATATCCTCGGGCTTGCCGTCATGCAGGACCCGCGCCGTCTTTGCCTGGAGGCCCAGAAGCTTGCCGATGGCCGCGGAGGTCCGCCCCTTGGCGATGGCCTCCAGATACTTGCCAAGCAGCACGAGGGTGACCAGCAAGGCGCTGGTCTCGAAATAAGTGCCGGTTATCCCGGCCCGTCTCCCCAGCAGCACCCCCGCCACGCTGTAGACATACGCGGCGGACGTTCCCAGCGCCACCAGCACCGACATGTTGGCGTTCCGCGTGCGCAGGTTGAAGTAGGAGTCCCGGTAGAACGTCCAGCCCGCGACGAACTGTACCGGCGTGGCCAGGGCCAGCCCCAGCCAACCGTCCTCCAGCACCACCGTCAGGCGGCTGCCAGGGGCCAGCAGGTGCGCCACCATACCCGCGAGCAGGGGTAGGGACAGCCCGGCGCCGAGCAGCATCCGGTCCCGCCAGTGGCGGACCTCCCGCGCGCGGGTCGCCGCTCCGCCGTCTTCGGCCCCGGCATCATCCAGGGGTTGCGCGTGGTAGCCCGAGCCTTCAACCGCCTGAACGAGCGCCGCGGTGTCGACAATGCCGGCGGGGTGCCGCACCAGGGCCTCGCCCGTGGACAGGTTCACCGTCGCTCCCAGCACCCCGGGCACGGCCCCGAGCGCGCGTTCCAGCCGCTGCACACAGGAGGAGCAGACAATGCCCTCGATGGCCAAGCGGGCCGTGGCCTCCGGTACGTCGTAGCCCAGTTCGCGGATGCCGCCGACGAGCGCCGGCAGGCCGACCCGTGCCGGATCGAAGGCCACCGTGGCGCGCTCGCTGGCGAGGTTGACGCTGGCCTCCACCACGCCGGCGGTGCGGCGCAGCCCGCGTTCGATCCGTGCCGCGCAGTTGGCGCACGTCATCCCCGCGATCGGCAGCACCGCCTGCGCGGCCGCGGCGCTCCCACATTCGCCCGGCGCCTGGACCTCGCGCTCTGTCTCCGTGACGCCCATCTCGCAGCCCCCACCCTCAACGGGAGAACTGGGCGACGACCTCAAGCGGTTCAGTGACGTCGTACTCGCCGTCACCGCTCCGCGGGACCCCGGCCACAAGCCGCACACGTGACTCTTTGCCAGAGAATGGCCGACGGCATTCACGGCCCAGCGGCTGGCCGCCAACTGCACAAGGATGTCGACGCAGCAGCGGTCCTCCTCCACCATGCGCCCCACGCCGCGGACCTGCCTCCCGACCCTGCGCGGACGACCCAGCGGCGCCTTGCTGTCGGGCCGGCGGAGGTTCTCGCTACCCGGACCCGCCCCGTTTGATCCATATGCCATACCCCGGTATGGTATACTCAGCCTATGCCGCTCCGCTGTAGGTGTCAAGACCACCTCACGCATCCAGATGACCGTTGCAAAAGTCCGCCTGGGGTATCCACTTGACCGGAGTAGCCGTCGGCAGTGCGCATCATCTTGGGATCGCCAATGGCGCGTCCATCAAGTTTTGTCTCGCCGTGTCAAGCGCGGGCAACAGCATGCCGTTCAAGTCCCGGCGCCAATGGCGGATGCGACGCCCTCCACCTGGGCCGCAACGGCCCCGCCTGATGACATGACCGCCATGCCGAGGCGGTGCCGTTCCGTTGGCGACGGTCAGAACTTGATGGACGCGCCACTAGCGTTGATGATACCTTCCAGCAACGCGCGTGGCTTCTGAGTCGGAAAGCCAAGCCCTTCCTTCGACCACGACACGACGGCTTGTACATCTTTGTCGGTCCACACAGTTCCCGACGCACCAGCTCGCAGAAGAACGAGTACTGATACCCGTCGGGATGCTCCCGCCGGTACTCTTCGAAGAGCAGCCCAAGGGTCATGTCCGGCTTCGCCAACTCGCGCTTGATGTGCGCCACTTCCGGCAACGCACGCGCCGGCTTGGCCGGCGCCGCCGGCGGCTCGCCCGCCAGCGTGCGCTCCAAGGCCGCATCGTCTATCGTCGCGACCGTCGCCCAGTCCAGCTCGGCCTCCCGCGCCCGCCGCAGGTACACCGAGGCCGTGCTCGCCGAGATGCCGACGCTCCTCGCCGCCTGCCGCCCGCTGTGCCCTTCGTGCAGACACAGCCGCAACAGATCCCTCGCCTTGCGCATGGACAGCCCCTCCTGGCCCAACCCCGACCGGCCTCCCTCCGTTGATCCGGAAGGAGCCAATGGTCGGCGGGCCGTGGCTCTCCCTGAGATC
>JAJZMB010000134.1 GCA_021803205.1 Bacillota bacterium
CGTGCACCCACACTCGTACCCTACTGGATCCCGACGCCGTTGTCCAGCCCTTCTTCACGCCCACTCCTCTGCAGCCCGATCCCGTCCCACACTGCTCCCAGCCAGATGTGGGTAAATCCCCATGTTCGGCGGCCGCACGCCCACGAGAATGAAAACCCCCATACCGGTCAGGAGTATCGGGCGAAGGCATGGCGAACAGACACGCCGCGGCGGAAGAAGGTCGACTCGTTATGGGGTTGCGACCCCGGTGGGTAAATTGATCGCGACGGCCTTGAGCACCAATGAGTGTCGTCGCCCGTCAGGGCTAGGACGTGTGAGAAGATTGCACTATTCAGGCCGTCGTGTACGCCGCCGCAGAAGGTGATGGCCACGGATGCGTTGTTGTCGTCCTGCTGCGGTCTCGACGTCCACAGCCGCTTTGTGACCGCGTGCGTGCTGTCGGGTCCGAGCCAGAAGCCCAAGAAGGTCATTCGCACGTTCTCTGCCACCGCAGCGGGGTTGCTGGAGTTGCGTGACTGGCTGATTGATCTGGGCTGCCGCGCAGTCGCCATGGAGAGCACGGGCGTCTACTGGAAGCCGGTCTGGCATCTCCTCGAAGGGCCTGAGTTCGATCTTGTGCTCGCCAACGCCTATGCGGTCAAGGCGGTCAAGGGTCGGAAGACCGATGTGGGCGATGCGGAATGGATTGCGAAGCTGCACCGCAGTGGACTCGTCCCGGCAAGCTTCGTCCCGCCGGTGCCGATTCGCGATCTCCGCGATCTGACTCGTTATCGGACAGCACTGAAGCAGGAGGCGGCGCGTGAGCGGAACCGTATCCAGAAGCTCCTCGAGGATGCCAACATCAAGATTTCCGAAGTGATCTCCGACCTCTTCGGCAAGTCCGGTCGCGCAATGTTGGCTGAACTCATCAGGACTGAGGGGCAGCCGGACGCCGAGCGTGTTGCGGCGCTCGCTCAGGGTCGGCTCCGCAAGAAGATCCCAGACCTTGTGGAGGCCTTGGCTGGCAACGTGCGCGACCACCACCGCTACATGCTGTCGCTCGGGCTGCAGCGGCTCAGCGACCTGGAACGGCACGTGGCCGATATCGAGGCCCGCATCGACGTTTGCCTGGAGCCCTACACCGCTGAGGTGGAGCTCCTCGAGACCATCCCGGGAGTGGCGCACCATGTGGCGGCCGTGATCATCGCGGAAGCGGGCGCGGACATGTCGGTCTTCCCGGACGCCCCGCACTTCGCTGCATGGGCGGGATTGACCCCAGGCAACAATCAAAGCGGCGGCAAGACGCGACCCGCGCACCTGCGACCCGGCAACCGGCATCTTCGCGCGGCTCTCGTCGAATCGGCGTGGGCAGCGTCACGCACCCGGAAGACGTTCCTGAGTGCGACGTTCTGGCGCCTGGCGGCCCGCATCGGCCGCAAGAAGGCACTCATCGCCATCGCCCACAAGCAGGCCAACGCGGTTCACACCATTTTGAGTGGCAAGGTTGCGTATGCGGAGCTCGGTGAGGCCTATCGGCGGCGTGTGGATGATGCCAGGTACGAGCAACGACTCATTGCCAAGGTGGAGGCGCTCGGCTTCCGTGTGACCCGTCGCGATGCGCAGCAAACCGACGTGGTTGCGGGCTGACTTGCCGCCAAGTGAGCACTCCGAAGGCAGCCCTCGTCTGAGGCGCGCCGGGCATCGTAGTCCCATCGGTTCATCTTGCCACCACGCCACGGCGTCTCCCGTCCGTCCCGATTCCGGACCAGGCCGTGGGGTTTTCGTGAGAAACGGGGCGTACCGGCATGGCCCCGGCGCGCCTGCGCCGCGGCACTGGAATGACAGACCCTCTCTTCCGCGCCACCTGAGGGATGGACGGGCGATCCGATGTTCCGCTGGCCGCCGGGGTCGCCCCCCAGCCTGGAAAGTTAGGGGGGGCAGGCGGTACGGATGTATCCGGGATGACATTCACCGGATGCAACCCTGTGGTCCCATCGCCGACAGGTGTGCCTGCCCCCGGCTGCAGGGGTGGCGCGGGGCGGCACTCTGAGAGGCGATGGGTCGTCATGGCCAAGCCCGACAAGGTGATCGGCTACACTCAACCCGGATGCTCCGGTTGCCAGGCGGAGAAGGCGTGGCTCTCGGAGCGCGGGGAGCGCGATCGCCTTCGCGAAGCGCGACGTCCGCGTCGACACCAAGTGGCTGGCGGAACTCCACTCCCCTGGCGCCGAGGCCACCCCCCTCACGGTCGTCGAGACGGCCGGGACGCGCGATGTGATCGACGAACACCACCTGCTCCATGCCTTGGACCGGCCCCATCATTATGAAGAGACGGGTGTAACCGAACCGTCTTCTGCGCGATGCGGTCCAGCTGCACTCTGACCCCATCGCGAGGCACGCGGCGACGCGATGGCCCCTGGGCAGCATCCCTGCGTGTGCAGGTCCCGCGGACCACGATCACCGCGGCGTCGCCAAGTTCTGGAGGGATATCGTCATGGCCGGTTCGGCACAGGGTGGCGACGGTCTCGCGGCCAGATTGGATCGTTTGCCCTGGTCGCGCTGGCATCTGGGGCTGACCGTGGTGCTCGGTGTCGCCTGGCTCTTCGACGCCTTCGAGGTCAACATCGTCGGGAGCGTCGTCGCCATCGTCCAGAGGCTGTGGCACTTATCCACGGTGCAGGGCGCCGCCATCGTGAGTCTGTGGTTGATCGGCATCATGGTTGGGGCCGTGGGCTTCGGCTACCTCGCGGATCGGTTCGGCCGCAAGCCGCTCTTCCAAGTCACGCTCGTAATGTACGCCGTCTTCACCATCCTCACTGCGCTTTCTTGGAACTACACGTCTCTGATGATTTGGCGCTTCCTGACCGCGCTGGGCGTGGGTGCCGAATACTCCTGCATCAATGCGGCCATCGGCGAATTCGTGCCGCGGCGCCAGAGGGGAACGGCCACAGCGGCGGTCGTCAACTTCTGGTCCATCGGTTCGCTTGCGGCCTCAGGAGTCTCCGCGATCTTCATTGCCGCGCTGCCGCCGCCGGTCGGCTGGCGTGTGGGCTTCGGGGTGGGAGCCGTGGCGGCGCTCATCTTCGCCTGGGCCCGCCGCTTCGTGCCGGAGAGTCCGCGCTGGCTGTGGATCAAAGGCTGGCGCGCCAAGGCCCGGCGCGTGGTCGCCGAGATAGAGGCGGCCAGCGGCGTCCGGACCCTGGGGCTGACGACGCCCGAAGCCGGTCTGCCGGAGGAAGGCGACGTGCAGCCAAGGGCCACCTTTTGGCGGGATGTGCACACTCTCTTCCGCCGTTACCCGGGCCGGGTGGCGCTCGGCGCCCTGCTGGATGTTTCGGAGGCGTTCGGCTACTACGGTCTGTTCGCGTTCGCACCGCTGGTGATCTTCCCGGCGGTGCACATCGCAGCCACTCGGATCCCCGTCTATTTCGTGTATGGCGATATCGGCGCGCTTTGCGGCGGCGCCGCCATGCTGGCCGTCTTCGATCGCTGGGGGCGTAAGCGGTCCGTCCCGCTGGCCTATGGATCGACGGCATTGTCCATCGGACTGCTCGCCTGGGCGACGACCACCGGCCAGGCCGCACCCGTGCTCTGGAGCTTCATCGTCGTAAACTTCTTCGCTACCGCGGCCTGGATGTCGGCGTATCCCACCTTTGCCGAGATCTTTCCTACCGAGTTGCGCTCCACGGGCATCGGGGTGTCGGTGGGCTTCGGGCGACTCGCGGCCGCCGTCGCTCCGCTGTTGCTCACGTCGGTGGCGGCTCGGGCGGGGGTCGCCGCGGCCTATTGGGTGCTCGCCGGCTTCTGGTGCATCGGCGTCGTCGCCATGATCCCTTGGTGCGCGTTCGGGCCAGAGGGCGCCGGGGCCTCCCTCGAAGACCTTGTTCGGTCCCGACCGCTGGGAGCGCCTGTGGTCAGATCGCGGACATGAGAGCCCGGCATCGCGCGGTGGAGGCGCGGCCGCCGCAGGAAACAGTTCCACACGCACGCGCTGGCCACGGCGATTTGGCCGGGGCGCGGCGAATCCGCCGACACTTGTTCCGTCATCGCCGGCCCGGCTGCCTGATACCGACCCGATGGCACAGGCCACGCAACCCACAACCTGTGGCGCAAACGACGGGGTGCTCGGTTGTCGCCGTCAAGCTTTGTTCCGCAAGGCCCCGGTGCCCGGAAGAACCGGGCGGGTTTTCGCGGGAGTGGTCGTCGCGTCCGAAACGTCCACATGGGCCCCGCGCGTTGGACGCCCGGACATTGTACTCTACCGCCGACTGGACAACGATGCGCTTGTCGGCAGGGTGTCTGGCGGCATTTGGCAGGCGGCGGCAACCGGGGGAGGTGTCTCGTGGATCTGGTGGGCAGAGAGCAGTCTGGTGCCGCGGGGGCGGCTGACACGCACCTTTCAGATCGGGAACGCTGGCTGCGGACCCTGCGGTTCCAATCGGTGGATCATGTGCCCGACGAGGAGTTCGGATACTGGACCGATACGCTGCGGGTATGGCACGGCCACGGTCTCCCGGCGTCGGTGAACTCCGATCCCGCGGCGGACCGGTTCTTCGGCTTCGCTCGTCGACACAGGGTACCGGTCGCTGTGGGCGTCCACCCTTCTTTCACACCGCGCGTGCTGCAGGAGGACGACCACCATCGGGTCGTGGTCGATGGCCTGGGGGTGACGCTGGTCGAGCACAAGGACGGCTCATCCACCATCCCCCAGTACCTGCGGTTTCCGATAGAGACGCGGCAGGACTGGGTGGAATTCCGCAAGCGTCTGGACCCTGATGATCCGGCGCGCTACCGGCCAGATTGGAATGCGCGCGTACAGCAGTGGCGGCGGCGGGACTACCCGCTGGGCATTGCGGTGGGCAGCCTGTTTGGATGGCTGCGGGACTGGATGGGATTTGAGCGTGCGACCACCGCATGCATCGAAGAGCCAGACCTCGTTGAAGACATGATGGAGCATTTGACAGAGTTGACGCTCCACGTCATCCGCCGGGCCCTGAACGACCTGACGCTCGACTTCGCCGACTTCTGGGAGGATATGTGTTTCAACAGCGGACCGATGATCTCGCCCCGCCTGTTCCGCCGGTTGATGGTTCCGCGCTACCGGCGCATCACCGATCTGCTCCGGGCGCACGGCGTGGACATCATTTTCGTGGACTGCGACGGCGACATCAATGAGCTTGTGCCGCTCTGGCTGGAGGCGGGCGTCAACTGCATGTTCCCGTTGGAGGTTCGGGCCGGTACCCGGCCGGAGGTGCTGCGGACCACGTACGGCCGCGACGTTCTCCTGATGGGCGGAGTGGACAAGATGGCCCTGATCCAGGGGAGGCGCGGGGTAGATCGGGAGTTGGCCCGGGTGGTCGCCCTCGCCGAGCAAGGGGGATATATCCCGCATCTGGACCACCGCTGTCCCCCTGACGTCACGTTTGATACATACCTCTACTACCTGCGGCGCAAGCGCGAACTGCTGGGCATCCCGGAGCCGGAAGCGCCGGCTTCGGCGCTGGTTTCTGCCGCAGCGACCTGACCAGCGGCTTCCCGGGCGGCAGCGACGCTCTTGGAGGGGCTGCCCCACAGCGGGAGGTGGTGTCGTGACCCCGCGTGAACGCGGCTTGGCGGCATTGGCTGGCGGAGAGCCCGACGACAAGGTGCCGTCTTTCGAATTGGGCTTCCAGTTGATCGTGAACCTGCTCGGGCCGGGCTTCCCCATCCGGGCGGAACAGGCCGGCGCGCGGAGCTGCCTGATCGGCGGGGTGCATTGCGGCATGACGCAGACCGGCAGCGACGCCGACGTCATGCCTTCCTACCGGTACGTCCTGCGCCATGGCATGCCAGGCGGCGGGTACATGCTCGGGTTGAGCAACGTCGCGTATCAAGGCCTGAGCCCTGACCGTTACGATCGGGTGGTGCGCGTGCTGAAGCGCCACGGCCCGTATCAGTTCGGTCCGTTCGAGGTCTCCGGAGCACTCTGAACACCCCGGCGGCGGCCGGACGTCGCCGCGCGGTGCCGAGGCGGTGGAACGGGTCTGGAGGGATGGCGGTTTGCTGGCTGGGATCGAAGCGCTCTACGCGCGGGCGGCGCATGGTGTCGTGCTCGCCGACGGCGGCACGGGTACGGTGCTCATGGCCCGCGGGCTTCCTCGCGGCACGTGCGCCGAGGCGTGGAATCTCTCGCATCCGGAGCAAGTGGTTGCGGTGGCCGCATCATACGCCGCCGCCGGATCGGACCTGATCTATACCAATACATTCGGGGCCAACCGCCCCGCCCTGCGGCGATACGGGTTGGCGGACCAGGTGGGCGAGATCAACGCCGCGGCGGTGCGCCTGGCCCGGCAAGGGGCAGGCCCCGGCAAATGGGTCGCCGGTTCCGTCGGGCCAACGGGGGCCTTGCTGGAACCGTTCGGCGAGTTGGCGGTGGACACAGCGGCCACTGCCTTCCAGGAGCAGGCGGCGGCCCTGGTTGCCGCCGGGGTAGATGTCCTGGTGCTGGAGACGTTCTCACAGCTGGAGGAGGCGCAAGCCGCACTCCGTGCGGTACGCCGGGTCACCTCCGGCCCGGTGGTCGTGTCACTCAGCTTCGATGCCGGCGGGCGGACGGTCATGGGGGCCTCACCCGCCCAGGCGGCGGGCGTGTTGCTCCCGGCGGGGGCCGATGCCTTGGGCGTCAACTGCGGCGGGGAGTGGGCCGACGTGGCCGACGCAGCGGCCGCGTTGGCGGTTGCCGCTCCGGGCACACCGTTGCTGCTCAAACCCAACGCCGGGCGGCCGGTGGCCACCGCGAACGGAGTGGTGTACCCGGGGACGCCGGAGGCGTTCGCGGACTTCGTCGGTCACCTCGCGGCCCAGTTGCCCGTACGCATTGCCGGCGGCTGCTGCGGGACGGGTCCCGACCACATTTCGGCCCTGCGGCGTACACTTGCCGCACTCCGGCGCGCCGGTGCAGAGGGGTGAGGGAGGGGTACCGGCAGCGGTGTGCGCTTCGGACGGCATTCGGGGCACCCGCCCGCTGGCGGCCGGGCGGGTGCCCCGAATCGTGCTGCGCCAGGGGTCGTTGGGCGCAGGCTGAGCGGGTTGTTGCCTCTCGGTCCATGCGACTATCGCGGGCGGCAGGTCCGGAAACCACTCGCACTGGATGGTGAGTTTGCCTTCTTTGTCCCACCGGCGCAGCGTCCCCACGTGGACCCTCAGCACCCGGGCAACCTCTGCGGGGCGGAGAACATCGGGTAGCCCGTCATGCCTGCTCATACCTATCTTATCGGTGCGCTTTGTGCGTTGTTTAGGGTGACTTCTTCAACCTCCCCGAGGTAGTAGTACGACCCCGCTGCTCGCACCATGTGTCTGCGATCAAAGGGCACGACGGTGCCGGCGTAGTACGACCGGAAGGCTGAGTCGCGCGGGAGGTAAGACCGGGTGGAGCGCGAACGGGTGAGACGTAGTCCGTTGGGGGGAGGCGGCGGGTGGTGGGGCAGGTCCCCGCGCGCCCGCAGCACATTCCGTTGGAAGAACTGCGGACCGCGGTGGTGGAAGGCGAGCACACAGCGGCGTTGTCGATGCGGGTGGGCGCGGCCCCGCTCAGGCCGGCGTACGCGGATGAGGTCGGCGCCGACGGCTGCGTGCCGGATGCGGCCAGCGCCGTGGACAGGGCCAAGAAGGTCCTCGTGCGCCTGGCGGCCCGCGGGTGGGCGGCGCGCCATCTGCCCGACCGGAGGGTGGGAGCGCGGCATGTGGGACGCAACGGTCGGCCGGTCGGCCCGGATTGAGGAGGGCGCCGGTGCCGGGGCAACAAGACGGGCCAGGAGTCACGGCGAACCGACACCGGTGCAAGATGACGGGATGGATGCGGTGGGGATACGACTGCGCATACCGCGACGAACCGTACTGGGCGCCGTCGGCGGGGCCTGCGCAGCTTGGATCGCCGGCGGTTGCGCGCTGCTGAGCCGTTCCCAACGGTCGGCAGCGGGATCGCTGGCAGCCACTCCCACGGCCGCATCCGGCAAGATTGTGCTGACCTTCCAGCCCTGGCAATACGCCTACGGCTTCCAGAACCTCAACCGGTCACTCAACGACATCCTGTACCAGGCCACGGCCAGCTTCCGTCAAGAGAACCCTTCCATCGATCTCCGGTTCTACGGCCCGCAGACCAACCCCGTGACCTCCGTGATCGCCGGACAGGGTCCGGATGTCCCCCAACTGCAGGGCGGGGGCGGCGGAATCTCCGGGTGGATCACCGACGGCCTGCTCCTGGACCTCACGCCGCATATCCGCCAGTCCAACATCAGCCTCCATCAGTTCTCTCCGGGGCAGATGGCGGACGTGACGACGCCTGAGGGCATATTTGGCATTCCCAACTACACCGGCGTCTCCGCCATGGCCATCAACCTCTCGACGCTGGACGCACTTGGCCTGTCCTACCCGAACCCGCAGTGGACTTACCTGGAGTGGGCGCAGCTGGCGAGGGCTGCTTCCAGCAGGGTGCTCCATGGCCAGCGGGTTGTCGGGACCACCATCGCCACGCACTTCGGCCCGGGTCCGGCTATCCCCTATTACCACGGATGGGGAGCGGGGCTGGTGGACCCGGCAGACCCGACCAGGTGCCGGCTCGATTCCCCAGGCGCGATCGCGTGCGGCGAGTTTCTCTACGGTCTTGTGGAACACGGTGCGGCTCAGTGGGGCCCAGGCCTGGTGCCGGTGAGCTTCGTCCAGGGTCTGACGGTCGCCCCCTTCTGTTGGGTGCAGACAAACATCATCCCGGCAGCCACGTCGTGGACGGGCTTCAAGTGGGATTTCTGGCCCATGCCGCTCTGGCCCGCCGGACCGGCAGCCATGACCAATCCCAATTTCTTTGCCGTGGCCGCATCGACGAAGTACCCGGAGCTCGCGTGGGAACTGCTGCGCTGGCTCACCATCGAGCCCGAGTGGCAGCGCGTGCTGATGCGCACGGTGCTGCTGCCGCCGGGGTTCCTGCCGCTGTGGGGCGAATGGATCGCCACCGTCCGGCAGTTTGCGCCGACCCTGGCGAAGAAGAACCTGGAGGCCTTCGCTCAGAACCTGTCGCACAGTTGGCTGTTCGGCGGTGAGCACTTCGCCTTCGAGTCCCCGCAGGCGACGGCGATCCTTGGCAACTGGTACGGACAGATCGCGACCGGGAAGGTCTCGGTCAAGGAGGGTCTGACCCAAGCGGCAGGGCAGATCACGCGTTTTGAAGCCGTGGCCGCCGGGCATCCGCCCGCTGCCGCCTCCTATGCGACCGAACACAGGGCATACGAGAAGTACAGTGCACGCCTGACGCGGATGTTTGAGGGCGGATCGATACAGGGGGTGGGCGGATGACGCCGCGGGAGCGCGGCATCGCCGCGCTGGAGTTGCGGGAGCCGGCGGATCGCGTGCCCTTCTTCGAACTCGGCTTCCAATTGGAAGAGGAGGCCTTCGGGACCGGCTTTCCCACCCGCGCCCAACTGGCGGCGGCCGGACCCGGGGAGCGGGAACGGCTGATGGGCCGCGTGGTGGAGATGCTGATCGCCATCGGCGAGCGTTACGATCATTCGGTGCTGCGCCTGACCGGGCGTGTGCCGACGGTGACCTTCGCCGACCAGCTCTGGTATCTGCGACGCCTGTCGGCCGAGGCCGGGGACCGGTTTCTGATCGGGGCGATGGCCGACGGGACCTTCGCCATCCCCAACGGACGCACCATGGAAGCCATGGCGGTGCAGTTCCTGGAACAGCGTCAGGAGACACACGCCCTGGCCCGGCGCCGGGTGCAGGAGGCGGTGGAGCGTTCCAAGCAGCTCATCGACGCCGGCGCGGACATGATCCTGATGTGTGCCGACTACTGCTTCAACGACGGTCCATTCCTGTCGCCGCGGATGTTCGCCGAGTTCGTGACGCCCTACCTGCACGAAGTGGTGCGGGCGATCAAAACCGCGGGGGGGTACGCCGTCAAGCACACCGACGGCAACATCATGCCGATCCTCGATCAGTTGCTGGCCTGCGAACCGTCCGCGATCCACTCCCTGGACCCGCAGGGC
>JAJZMB010000067.1:0-8422 GCA_021803205.1 Bacillota bacterium
GCGTGGCGCGCGGGAGTCGTGGCGCCACGCGTCGCTAGTGTGCAACCGACCGTCACAGGGTTGTGCCTGTTGGTCTCGCGGGATGTGACCTCGGATCTTGGCGATACAACGCAGCAAATCATGCGCAGCGGGTGCCTACCTGTTAAGCGGGCCTACCCGGTGCGGTGGCGGCTCCTAAGTGCGGCCGTTTCCGCGATCGCCCGAGGGGCTGTCCGGTTGCCGGGGACGGTTTTGCATACGGGTTCCTCCCGGGCCATAGGCCTTGTCGGGGTGACGCGCGGATGATCCGGCGGCGCCTGAGTCCCCGATGTGTGCTGCTCTCGCTGGCCGCGGCCCTGCTGTTGACGGCGTGTGCTTCGGCACAGCCTGCCCGGCCGTGGAGCACAAGTCTCGCGTGGGGCCGCGACGTGGTACTCGGCCGGGAGCCGGGCGGCACCGCTGTCGGGCCATTGGCGATCGCTGCGGGGACGGACGTCATGGTGCTCGCGGATAGTTTCGGGCATCGCCTGTTGCTCTGGCGCCGCAACCGGGGAACCTGGCAGGGGCCGGTGAAGCGGGGGATTCCGACGCGTGCGGCGATAGTCGCCGTGGCCGTCGCTCCGACGGGGTCGGATGCTCTGGCGGTCGCGGCGGATGCCGCGGGCGGTGTCTGGACGGTGCCGGTGGCGGGGCCGGTGCGCCTGCTGGCGGAACTGCGGGCCCCGCGCGGCGATTTCCGCAGTGTGACGGCGCTTGCAGTGGCGCCCAACGGGATGGCAGTCGTGGATGCCGTGGACATCGGTGCGGAGCATTCGGAGCGGCTGCTGATTGCAGTCACACCGTCGGGCAGTGTGAGGGTTCTGGGCGCGGCGTCGATTGCCCACGGGTCCCCCCAGGAACGGGCCAACGGTCTTCCGCCCCTCCTCGGCGCACGTGGCGTGCGCGATGGGTTGGCTTCGTGTTCTGCGGGTGGAGTCTGGGCAGCAGTGCGGGGCCCGGGCCTGTCTTCCGGGAGCCTGGTCTGCCTGGATGGCAGCGGCCGTGTTCTCCGTCGGCGTCCGTTACCCGCCCTGCGCCCGCCGGCCGACTTCCTGGGCGTAGATCGCCAGGGGCGCGCAGTTGCTGTGGAGGGTGCCGGAACGGCGTCCGCCTCGGTGGTGGTCTTCGGTGTGCACGGCAGGGCCCGCTCGCTGCTGCCGGCACCCCGCGGGGCCGGTCCCCTGTTGCCCCACCCGGCAGCCCTGGCGCCGGACGGTGCCCTGCTCCTTTTGACCGCCGATCCGGGAGGAGTGCGGCTCACACGGTTGCCGCAGGGTTGGAGGGTGCCGATCGGGGTGGCACCCGCGGCCTGAGTGCGGGGTCATTGCGCATTGCCTGGCGAAGTCGATGGGCCCTTCCCGGGCCGTCTTCGTCGGACGCTGCGTTATACTCTGTACGGGGTGGTCGCTGTGGGCGTGCCAGGAGGTGGTCGCCGTCCCCTCCTGCCGACCGGCACGACGGGCCCCTGCATCATGGGACTCATCCGCGCGGCGCCGGATTCTTTCTGGGAAGGCAGTGGCCACAAGCAGGCGCGCGATGCCGCGGCAACCGCGCGGGCCATGGTGGACGCGGGTGCAGAGGTCCTGGGTATCAGGGTCGCGTCGCCTCGCCCGGGCGCGCCGGGTCTGCCGCTGGCAGTCGAGATCGGCCGACTGCTCGCGATCCTGACTGCGGTGCGGGACGCTGTGAGGTGTCCCATCAGTGTGGACACCAGCCGCAGCGAGGTTGCGATCGCTGCGCTGGAGGCTGGGGCGGATGCGGTCAACGACGCGTCCGGACTGACAGACAACCGACTGGCGGACGTGATTGCCCACGCGCAGGCTTCCCTCATCCTGCGGGCCGAAGAACGACTGGACGCGACTGCCCCCGTGGCGCAGGCGCTGATCGCCGCGTGGGAGGCCCTCGTCGCCCGGGCGCTGGCGGCGGGGATTCCCACGGATCGGCTCGTTGTCGATCCGGGCTTCGGATTCGGCAAGACCCCGGAACAGAACATCGCCTTAGTGGCTGCGCTCCCTTGCCTGCGCCAACGCCTAGGCCTACCGATCTGCATCGAACCATCGCGCACAGGGATCATCGCCCGCGTCCGCGGACCGCGCCGGCGTGCCGAGCGGCACACCGGAAGCGCGGCCCTTGTGGCGCTCTGCGCCGCCTATGGCGCCGACATGATTTGTGTCCATGATGTAGCGGAGATGGCCGAGGCGGCGGCGGTCGCCGCCTCGGTGGGGCCCCCATGCGGGTCGGTCGCGACGGGCATCTCCGCGTACGGGCCGGAGGCGGGGCAAGGCACGATCTGCGTTCGCGGGATCCGGGTGGAAGCCTGCCACGGAGTGCTCGCGGCGGAACATAGTCGGCCACAGCCATTCCTGGTAGATTTGGACTTGCATTGGGATCTGTCGGTGGCGTCGCACAGCGACTGCCTGGGTGCGACCCTGGATTATGCGGCGGCTGCCGCCGTCGTGGAGGCGGTCCTGCGTGGCCCGCGTCGCAACCTGTTGGAGCGGCTGGCCGGGGATATCGCCGACCGGTTGCTGGCCACGTTCCTTACGTTGCGCAGTGGGGTGGTCATCGTCCACAAACCGGAAGCCCCGTTGGGCATCCCCTTCGACGATGTGAGCGTGCGCCTGCCCTTCGGCCGAGTCGGCGGGAGGAGAAGGTAGTCGTGCGCGTCTTCCTCGGACTCGGGAGTAATCTGGGGAACCGGGCGCGCCAGCTCTCCGAAGCGGTGGGTCGACTGCGCGATGCCGGACTGATGCCCTCTGCCATCTCGCGGGTATATGAGACCGAACCCCAGGGGCGCCGCGACCAGGGGTGGTTCCTCAACTGCGTTCTCGTCGTGGACACGGACCTTTCGGCGCCCGCGGTCATCGAGACAACCATGGCCGTGGAACAGGCGATGGGTCGCCGCCGACTGGTCCATTGGGGACCGCGCGTGATCGACATCGATCTGCTGCTCTACGGACAGGAGCGCATCACCCTCCCGGATCTTGTGGTTCCGCATCCCCGCCTGCATGAGCGAGCATTCGCGCTGGTTCCGCTCTGTGAGATAATGCCCGATCTGGTCATTCCGGGTCGCGGGCCCGTGGCGCCCCTCGCCGATCTGCGGCGGGCACAGGCAGGGCAGGGCATGCGCGTCTGGGGCCCGTTTCCGGGAGCGCCGCCCGGAGGGTCGCCGGCCACACACCGGAGTACGGATGTGCGGGCAGAACTTCTGGCCCGGCTGCGAGCACCGGGAGGCGGCCCGGTGTCGGGAGGCGGGCTGGCGGCGGAACTTGGTATCACTCGTTCGGCCGTGTGGAAGCATGTTAAGAGGCTTCGAGCAGAGGGTTACGATATTCACGGTGCCAGCGGTGCGGGCTACCGCCTGGTGGGGCATGGAGAGGATCTGGAACCGCTCTCCTCCAGTGAACTCGTATCGGCGGACCGCCGCGTGGTGGGTCGGGTCCTGCATGTACTCCGCAGCGTGAACTCCACCAATCGTTTGGCGCGACAGATGGGACTGGAGGGCACTCCGGCGGGCACGGCGGTGATCGCAGAAGAACAGACGGCGGGCCGTGGTCGCAATGGGCGCGAGTTTCAATCCCCAGCAGGTGGCGTTTACGCGTCTGTGGTCCTGCGTCCAGCACTCCCGCCGGCGCAGTGCGGGCGGTTGACGCTGTTGGCAGCGGTGGCCGTATGCGAGGCGCTCGAAAGTCTGGGTTGTCCCAAACCTGCCATCAAGTGGCCCAACGACATCCTGTTGCCAGGAGGCAAGGTCTGTGGGATCTTGCTGGAAATGGTTGCACGTGAGGATTGCGTGGATTTTGTCGTGTTGGGCATGGGGATCAATGTGCGCTCGGCGCCTGCCGGGCTGGGGGCGACCTCACTTTGGACCGAGGGTCTCCGCGTGTCGCGCGCTGACGTGGCGCGCGTGCTGCTGGATCGAATCGACGCCGACTACGGCGCGCTGAATGCCGGTCGCTGGCCGGAACTCTTGGCTGCGTGGCGTCGCCGCTCCACCACCTTGGATCAGTCCATCCGGATCCACTCTGCGGACGGAACATCAATTACGGGCCGGGCGGTGGACGTAACTTCTGAGGGCGCACTGCTCGTGGATACAGGGGAGAGTGTTCGGACCATTTATGCCGGTGATGTGACCTACCTCCGGCCGGAGTCCTCGGCTTGCGCCGCCGCAACCGGATCGGCAGAGGGCACGTGAAAATTCATGCTGGCGGTGCGAGAGTCTCGACTTGCCCGTGGAGTCGGGATGGCGGGGCAGCCTGGGCGGCGACCACAAGCGGGCGTCCGCGCCGGAACTGCGGAGGGAGGGACCAGGCTACGTGTTGCTGACCGTCGATGTGGGCAATACGCACACCGTGATCGCGCTGTTCCGGGGGAAGGAACTCGTGCACTCCTGGCGCCTCTCAAGCCGGCACGAGGCGACGGCCGACGAACTGGGCATTGCTCTCCGCAGCTTGTTCAATCAGCACGGTTATGCGGCGGCTGCGGTGCGCGGGTTGGCACTGGCAACGGTTGTGCCCTCGCTGCGGGACGTTTGGTTGGAGATCGCCGCCGCCCAGATCGGGTGCGAGGCTGTTTCGGTAGGAGTCGGGGCCGATGGGGGACTCTGTCTGGATGTCGAGCGTCCTGCGGATGTGGGTGCCGACCGCATCTGCGATTGCGTCGCCGCCTGGCGACTGTACGGAACCCCCGTGATCGTCGTGGACTGCGGAACCGCCACCAAGATCGAGGCGGTCGTGGATGGCGGGAGGTATGTGGGCGGGGTCATTGCCCCGGGGATCGCCGTTTCTTCGGAGGCCCTGTTCAGCCGGGCTGCGTTGCTGCATCGCGTCGATCTGGCGGTACCTGTGCGCACAGTGGGACGGAACACGGCCGAGCAGGTGCAGGCGGGAATCATCTTCGGATTCGCGGGACAAGTGGATGCCCTGGTGGAACGCGTCCGTACGGAAATGGGCGGCGCCCGGCGCGTTGTGGCGACTGGGGGGCTATGCCATCTGATCGCCCCGGTCAGCCGGACGATCACGGACGTGGAGGACGCTTTGACGCTGCACGGGTTGCGCCTGATTTACGAAGCGGTCCGAGAATCGGCGGCGGGAGTGCCTTGAAGCGGTGCGCGCTTGCAGCCTCACAGCGGGCGCTGTATTCTTCCATTCCCAATACTGCCCTTCGGTGGTCTGGCAGATGGTCGTCGCCGCGTAGAGTTTTCCCCAAAGGCGGACGGCAAGGGGCGATGGCGTTCCCGAGCCGTGTTCTGGAGGGGGGAGCCGCCGTTGACACCTGCGGAGGGGCCAACCTATAATCACAAATCGCGTGGCAGGTTGCGCCGCGTGCCTATCCAACAGCAACGCACCGTTCCCGCGGCGCCTGCTTCGCGCAAGGCGGGAGCCGGGTCCGTTGCAGATGGGTCTGCCGTACCCCGGGCGTCGAAACGGAAGGCGCGCGGGCGGCCCTTGGAAAAGGAGGCTACAACGGCGGTCATGGCCGAACGTGAACGAGAGGTGCTGCTGACCGCGGCTGGTCTCCAGAAGCTCGAGCAGGAGCTTGAAGAACTGAAGACGACTCGTCGGCGGGAAGTCGCGGAACGAATCAAGGTGGCCCGCGAGTTTGGTGATTTGTCCGAGAACTCGGAGTATGAGGCTGCCAAGAATGAGCAGGCGTTTGTCGAAGGCCGAATCCTAACCTTGGAGAACCTGCTGCGCAATGCCCGCATCGTGCAGGATAGCGAAGTGGATCCGCATCGGGTGAATATCGGAACGACGGTCACGCTGCGTGATCTCTCCGATGGTGAGATGTATGAATACACCATTGTGGGCAGCAGCGAAGCAGATCCTCTCAATAATCGCATCTCCTATCAGTGCCCGGTCGGTCAGGCAGTCTTTGGCCAGGTGACCGGAAGTACCGTTGAGGTCCGGGTGCCGGCCGGTGTGACTAAGTACGAGATCGTCGCACTGGCGCGGTAGATCGGTGCAGGGGCGATCGTGGGCCGGGGCCGGGGGAGTCTCCCCCCCGGCCCTTTCGTATTGCGCGGCGGGACCTTCCTGAAAGCGGGGGAACGTAGCGGATGGAGAAACACGATGCTCCGCGCGCCAGCGATGGGGAAGGAGAACCCGCTGCGCGACGGATGAAGCTCAGACGCTGGCGGGAGCAGGGCGTGGATCCCTTTGGAACCCGTTTCGACCGGACGCACCTTTCGGGGCAAGTCCATGAGGGTTTCGAATCCCTGCAAGGACAGGAAGTGTCGGTGGCGGGCCGCATCATAGCGTTTCGGCGACAGGGCCGAGCGGCATTCGCCGACATCATGGACGCAGCGGGACGACTGCAGGTCTTTTTGAGGGAAAGTACCCTGGGGCCAGAGGAGTTCGCCCGCTGCCTACAACTTGACCTGGGGGACATCATCGGCGTTCGTGGCGCCGTGATGCGCACGCGCGCAGGAGAGACCAGCGTTGAGCCCACGGCCGTCCGTCTTCTGTGCAAGGCGTTGCGTCCATTGCCGGATAAATGGCACGGCCTGAAGGACAAGGAAGTCCGGTATCGGCAACGCTATCTCGACTTGATTGCCAATCCCGCAGTGCGGGAACGCTTCGTGCAGCGTAGTCGTATGCTGGCCGCGATCAGACGTTTTCTGGCGGACAGGGACTTCATGGAAGTGGAGACTCCCGTTTTACAACCCATCGCCGGTGGCACCACGGCCAGGCCGTTCCGTACACACCATCACGCCTTGGGCATGGATCTGTACCTACGCATCGCGCTGGAATTGCACCTTAAGCGGCTGATCGTCGGTGGGCTGGAGCGTGTGTACGAGATCGGTCGCGTCTTCCGCAACGAGGGCGTCTCGACGCGGCACAATCCAGAGTTTACCATGCTGGAATTGTATCAAGCGTACGCCGACTACCACGACATCATGCGTCTGACCGAGGACCTGGTGACCTTCGTCGCCGTCGCCGTGCGCGGAACGACTGTCATGCGCTGGCAAGGACGCGAAATCGATCTCCGAGCGCCGTGGCCGCGCCTCTCCATGGTGCGGGAACTCTCCGCGCGGGGTTTTGATGTCCTGAACGCTCGCACAGATGCAGCCGCGCGGGCCATGGCCACACAGGCGGGGGTACAGCTATCAGAGGCAGCCACGCGCGGGCAGACCATAGACGCCCTCGTCGAAGCGATCCTCCTACCCACGTTGATTCAACCGACCTTCCTAATCGACCATCCAGTGGATATCTCCCCCCTGGCGAAAGCCAAAGCGGAGGACCCTCGCCTCACCTGCCGCTTCGAGTTGATCATCGGGGGGATGGAGATTGCCAACGCCTTTAGCGAACTGAACGATCCGGATGAGCAGCGTTTGCGCTTCGAGGCGCAGGCGGCGGAACGCGAGCGCGGCAACGATGAGGCCCATGTGACGGATGAGGACTTCCTGCGCGCACTCGAATACGGCATGCCGCCGACAGGCGGGCTCGGCGTTGGCGTCGATCGGTTGGCGATGTTGCTTCTGGAGGCAGACTCGCTCCGCGATGTGATCCTCTTCCCTCACATGCGTCCGGATCGGCCGTAGCGCAGTGGCCGAATTCAGGGAAGCGTCGCTCAACCATCGCGGGCAGGCGCTGCCGCAGAGTAGCGCTCCCCCGTCGGCGTGCGCGGTGGCGGGATCGCTGTCATCCTGAGTATTGCGCATGTTCCAACCGTGCTTTATCATGGCCGAGCGGCATGCGGCTACGCGGGATGTCGTAGCCGCTCCTTGATCGAGCGGCGGCCCATCTGGATTAGAGTGATCGTAGTGGATACGGACGAAGTCGGCTCTTGACTGGGGAAGCGGGAGGCAGTAGACTGACTCTTCGCCGGGACGCGGCGGAGGCCGCGCCGGGAGCGCACCTTGGCAATCGAACAGTGTGTGGGAAAAGGTGAGCGCGGGGGTGAAAGCCACCGCGGAGCGGACCGTCAAAGACAGACGGAAGCAGGAGTCGAACGAGGGTAGACCGGCCTTAGCCGCCGGTAGGCCATTCGTGGCTGAATGTCACGGAGAGTTTGATCCTGGCTCAGGACGAACGCTGGCGGCGCGCCTCACACATGCAAGTCGAGCGGGGCTCCGCAAGGGGTCTAGCGGCAGACGGGTGAGTAACACGTGGGCAACCTGGCCAGGGGTTCGGAATAACCCCGGGAAACCGGGGCTAATACCGGATGAAGTCGCACGGGGACATCCCTGTGCGAGCAAAGGCGCCGCAAGGCGTCGCCCTTGGATGGGCCCGCGGGCCATTAGCTAGTTGGTGAGGTAACGGCCCACCAAGGCGACGATGGCTAGCCGGCCTAAGAGGGTGGTCGGCCACACTGGGACTGAGACACGGCCCAGACTCCTACGGGAGGCAGCAGTAGGGAATTTTGCGCAATGGGGGAAACCCTGACGCAGCGACGCCGCGTG
>JAJZMB010000067.1:8432-9924 GCA_021803205.1 Bacillota bacterium
CCTTAGGGTTGTAAAGCACTGTCAGCGGGGAAGAAGTCTCCGGTGAGAGCCGGAGGTGACGGTACTCGCAGAGGAAGCCCCGGCTAACTACGTGCCAGCAGCCGCGGTAATACGTAGGGGGCGAGCGTTGTCCGGAATTACTGGGCGTAAAGGGCGTCTAGGTGGCACGATGCGTCGGGAGTGAAATACGTGGGCTCAACCCGCGGCACGCTTTCGAAACGGTCGAGCTAGAGGGCCGGAGAGGGAAGCGGAATTGCCGGTGTAGCGGTGAAATGCGTAGAGATCGGCAGGAACACCAGTGGCGAAGGCGGCTTCCTGGACGGTACCTGACACTGAAGCGCGAAAGCGTGGGGAGCGAACGGGATTAGATACCCCGGTAGTCCACGCCGTAAACGATGGGTGCTAGGTGTGGCGGGTATCGACCCCCGCCGTGCCGGAGTTAACACACTAAGCACCCCGCCTGGGGAGTACGGCCGCAAGGCTGAAACTCAAAGGAATTGACGGGGGCCCGCACAAGCAGTGGAGCATGTGGTTTAATTCGAAGCAACGCGAAGAACCTTACCCGGGCTTGACATCCCTGGAAGTGCGCAGAGATGCGTACGCCCTTCGGGGCCAGGAGACAGGTGCTGCATGGTTGTCGTCAGCTCGTGTCGTGAGATGTTGGGTTAAGTCCCGCAACGAGCGCAACCCTCGTCCTGTGTTACCACCGCAAGGGGGACTCACAGGAGACTGCCGGGGTCGACCCGGAGGAAGGTGGGGATGACGTCAAATCCTCATGGCCCTTATGTCCGGGGCTACACACGTGCTACAATGGCCGGCACAACGGGCAGCGAAAGGGCGACCTGGAGCGAATCCTCAAAGCCGGTCTCAATTGGGATCGCAGGCTGCAACTCGCCTGCGTGAACCTGGAATTGCTAGTAATCGCGGATCAGAACGCCGCGGTGAATACGTTCCCGGGCCTTGTACACACCGCCCGTCACACCATGGGAGCTGGCAACACCCGAAACCGGTGAGCTAACCGCAAGGGGGCAGCCGACAACGGTGGGGCCGGTGACTGGGGTGAAGTCGTAACAAGGTAGCCGTATCGGAAGGTGCGGCTGGATCACCTCCTTTCTAAGGAGCACAGGCCCGGTTTCACGGCCGGGCGGGGTCGCGAGGGGGCGGCGCAAGCTGCTCATTCGTGGCGAATGCTCTCAGGTCGATCGGTAACCGCTCGTCATTCTCACCTAATCTTCCCACACACTGTTCGGTTGCCAACCTATGTGCGCTCCGGCGTATGCGGTGCCGGTAGCCGGGGACGTAGCTCAGTCGGATAGAGCGCCTGCTTTGCAAGCAGGAGGGCGGCGGTTCGATTCCGCCCGTCTCCACCAGATTTGCACCTTGACAAGCGCAGAGGGCAAGGGCGCGAGAGCGCAGGACGCAGGGAAGAGGCGCGGCCGACGTATGCGACGGGTGATGAATCCGGAGCAAGGCGGGCCGTTGTGATCGCCGG
>JAJZMB010000162.1:0-127446 GCA_021803205.1 Bacillota bacterium
TGGAAAATCGTTCCTCAAACTCCAGGAACGTGCCCGGATAATCGTCCACGGCGCGACACTACATCTTGGGGGTGTGGCAGTCAAGGGGATACCCAGATGAGCGCAATGAGTTCCACGGTGACAGGAGCGACCACATCCGGCGGTGGCGGCGGGAAACAAGTCAACGCTGCGGGCGTGCGGAGGGGGCACCGTGTTCACCTGACAGGCTGAGCGAGGAGGGGAGAGACTCGGCCGAGCCGGCGTTTTAGCCCCGACCCTCGCCGTACCTGCCTCCCTCTGCGGATAGCCCGCGTCGTCACTGGGGGAGGTGAATATCGGGCAGATCGAACTCATCCCCAGTTTCTGCGATCCATTGCGCCAACCTGCGATGACATCTTTCCTTTTGCTGCTGGAAAGCGATGTCGTGACATACATTGGCCATTTCATAGGGATCGTCCCTTGTGTTAAACAAGAGCCAGTCGGAGCCAGGAGTACAGACGTACTTCCAGCCGTCTCTCATCAACACGCCTCTCCAGGACTTGTTGACCGAATGCGCGTGGAATTTTCTCGGAATCTGCTGCAGGTACGCTGAATCCGGCTCCTCTCTCCCCAATGCTCCCTTTTTCATGTTCTCACGTCTATTCTCTCCTTTCAGGCAAACATATGAGTAATCGTAGCCTTCCATCTCTACTGGCACGGCTATGCCACAAAGCCCCAAGGTTGTGGGAGCAATGTCGACGTGGTTGATGACGGCATCCGTAGTCCCGGTTCTCATATGATCTGTTCCGCCCACGATCGAGATGATAAACGGAATCTTGATGGATTCTTCCCATGGGCTGGATTTTCCCCACTGAGCGTGGGAGCCTAAACAGTCTCCGTGATCGGAGAAAAACAGGATATATGTATCTCTGTCAATGTCAAGTTCCTTCAGCGCCATGCGCACCTTCCCAATATTCATATCCAAATTCTCTATCATTCCGTAATAACCGGCCAGATCGAAAGCGGCTTTTTTCTCAACCCATGCCACTTTAGGCACATTGGGCCGGAACACTATATCGGCAGGATGATGGTAGAATTCCCTCGATCCAGCGGTGTCCGTAGGAGGCACATAGGGGTTGTGGGGGGGCTGAACAGATATGGATGCGAAGAAGGGTTGGTAGCCGCCTTCACCTGCACCTGTTCGGCCGATATGACTTTTGAGATGCTGAATGAATACGTCAGTGAGGCTGTCTGTCTCATACCCCGCAAGCCTTGTGGGTATTTCACTGTCACTGCCATGGATGTAGGTTTCCTGCTGATTGTTGTTGTTCTCATATCCCATCCAATAATCAAAACCACCTCTTCTCTCCGGCGGAACATAATGGGCGCACGAATTCGAACCATCAAGATGCCACTTGCCGACCCAGGCGGTATGGTATCCGGCCTTCTTCAGGGAGGCGGTCAACGTCGGGATGGATGGATCGAGAGCGGATGGAGTCTTATCCACTCCCGTGTGATGGGGATACCTGCCGGTCAGAAGCGCGCCTCTGAAGGGCGAGCACCATGGAGCACCCGACACGGCGCAGTCGAAACGCATGCCGTTCCTTGCGAGGTTGTCAATGTTTGGCGTGCGAACATTGGGGTCTCCCGTGTAGCCAAGCGCCTGGGCTCTGTGCTGGTCTCCAAAAATCCAAATGACGTTTGGCCTCTTGCCACTGTGTTGCTTGGAGGTTGCAACTGATCTATTCAGAACATTCACCTTCTGTCCGAGATGGTGTACAGAGCTCATATGGCAGGGTGTTCGCACGAGACGTGTATGGCTCAGAGCGCATGCCGGTTTCCCACCGCCAGCGCAGGACCGTATCCGCGCCGAACAGGACGGAGCGGCGGCTTCCGTCCATCTCTGCGGCGATGACGGGTCCGGGACCGTGGTGGGCCGAGCCGGTATCCTCCCCCTCCACGAGGGACATCCCGGCCTCCATGAGCCCGCGCGACCCGGAGCGCATGGCGGACGGTCCTGGAGAGTACGTCGGAAAAATTGCCCGCCAGTACGTGGCGGCTCAGCCGGTCCACAGCCTTCACGATGCCTCCCCCCGAAGGGCTTGGAAATCGGGGTCGGCGCCCCGCCAATCCGGTGGTCGGGAGACAGAAGCCTGATTGCGGTCCCAGGCCCCCGATCCGGCGACGGAGCAGTGGCGCGTCCATCAAGTTCCGACCGTCGCCCACGGAACGGTACCGCCTCGGGGTGGTGGTCATCGGTCGCGACCGTTACGGCCCAGGTGGAGGACGTCGCATCCGCCATTGGCACCAGGACTTGAGTGGGATGCTGTTGCCTGCGCTCGACACGGCGAGACAAAACTTGATGGATGCGCCACCAATTGGAGATTCAAACCACAGCAGGCGTCTCCTGCCCGACGGAGTGCGATAGCGGAGATCACTTCGTTCCCCCTGGGCGCGGAGTGGCGGGTCGCGCCGTCCGGACCGGCTGCAGCGGAGCCAGATCGGCACAGGTCACCGCGGCGCTCTCCGGGACCGCGGGGAAGTGCGCGAGCGCTTGGCCGACGCAGTCCGCGCGGCCTCGGCTCAAATCGTTCGACATCTGCAGGACTCATCCAACCAAGAAGGAAACCTGGCTCAACACTATATGTGGTGGGTTGTCCACAGTCGCGCACACCATAAGTGGATAATCCTTGAACAACGGGGAGGTATTCGTGCGCTGTCCGTTCTGTGGCCACGTCGATAGCAAGGTGCTCGATTCCCGACCTACGGACGACGGCGCGGTGATCCGCCGGCGTCGCGAATGCATGGCCTGCGAGAGCCGGTTTACCACGTATGAAAAGCTGGAAGCGTCGCCGTTTGTAGTGATCAAGAAGGATGGGCGGCGCGAAGCGTGGAGCCCGGACAAGATCTTGCGCGGATTGATCACCGCCTCGGAGAAGCGGCCCGTTGAACTGGTGGCCCTGGAATGTCTTGTGAGCGAAGTGGAGAGAGAACTCCGGTCGCGCTACGAACGGGAGGTGCCGAGCAAGGAGATCGGTGAGTTGGTGATGGAGCGGCTGCGCAACGTGGACCAGGTGGCATACGTGCGCTTTGCTTCCGTGTATCGCCAATTTCAAGACGTGCGCCGCTTTAAAGAGGAACTGGAGCGCCTGATCGAGGGTGGTGCCGGTAGTTCGGGTGCGCCGTAGCCGGGTGGCGCGTGGAATGTCGGTGTGCGTCTGAGGCGCGGCATAGCACCCGGACCAGCGGTGGGTGGTGGGCTTGGCTGCGGCACGCGAACGCGGGTTTGGTGTGCTGCGAGCGATGCGTCACGCCGGGATCGACGGAGGGTTGCGCATGGGGGTTGATGCGCGCTACAGGACACAACCCAGAGGGTTGGGCAGCGCTACGGATCGTGGTGAATGTCTCTCCTGCGTCGGCGCATCGTCCTTGCTCGGCCGGAGCAGTCCCAGGCAGCGGTGCCTGCCACCCGATCAACGGGTGCTGACGCCGCAGGGTTACCGGCCGGTGGCGGAGATCGATGCCGGCGAGGGCGTGATCACCGCGCTTGGGCGAACGCGGGCGGTTTTGCGCAGCCATTGCGTGGAGGTCCGCGAACCCTTGTTCCGCCTGCGCACGGTCGGCGGTCATCTCCTGCGGGCGACGGGGGAGCACCCCGTGCTGGCACGACGCGAGGAAGGGATGCCTCAATGGACGGCGGCCTCCGCACTATACCCCGGGACGCTGGTGGCGGTGTTCGGCCGCACGGTGCTCGCCTGCTCGGCTGGGGGACGCCGCCGCCCGCCGCGGTATGGGGTGGATCCATCCGGTTTGGCTACGTTGGCCCGCGAACAGAGCGCCGTGTACTTCGGAGTTGATTGGATGCCGTTGGCGACTTCGGACGCAGCCCCGTATGCGGGGCTGGTGTACAACCTCGATGTCGAGGAAGACCACAGCTTCCTCAGCGACGGGATTGTGTGCGGTGCCTGCACGCGCCTGTGAGGAGCGCCCCGGTGGCTGCCGTGAATCAGGGGACCAGCCAGGGGACATGGATTGGAGAGCGTGAATCTATGAGCATGGTCGCTTACAGCGCACAGGCGTGCGGCTTGGATAACGATTTGTCCTGGAAGATCTTTCTCGATCGCTATACTCTGAAGGATCTGCACCGAGCCTTCGAACCGGGAGATATCGCCGTCGTACAGACCAATGATGACGCGCGTTGGCCAAAGAAGGAAATTGGCCGCGTCCTGGACGTGCGCGGGGAGGTGGTCGCTCTAGAACTCCTCACGGGCGAGTCGGCGGGGGAAACGGTCCAGGTGCAACGCGTGCGTTGCGACCGCCCACTGGAGCGCACTGTGCGTGAAGTGGCGGAGCGGGTGGCGGCAGCGGTCGCGGAGACCGAATCCAAGGACCGCGCCAAGCATGCGGCAGCGTTCGCGGAGGAAGTAGCCGGCTTGCGCCTGGTGCCCGGCGGGCGCGTGTGGGCCGGCGCCGGCTCGGGCGTTCCGCTGACTCTCTTCAACTGCTACGTCCTGCCCCATCCCCGTGACTCCCGCCACGGGATCATCGAAACGTTGGACCAGATGATCGAGATCATGGCTCGTGGCGGCGGGGTGGGAATCAACGTATCCACCCTCCGTCCATACAGAGCGCCGGTGAAGGGCGTCAATGGGCGCTCCTCCGGGGCGGTGTCGTGGATGGACCTCTATTCCCGCGCCACTGGCCTGGTCGAACAGGGCGGATCGCGCCGCGGGGCCCTCATGCTCCAACTGGAGATCTGGCACCCTGACGTTTGGCGGTTCATCAGCGTTAAACAGCAGAGTGGCATGGTGGAGAACGCCAACATCAGTTTGCGCATTTCCGACACCTTCATGGAGGCCGTGAAGTCCGGCGGGACGTGGGACCTGGTCTTTCCGGACACGGAAGATCCGGCGTACGACCGGGAGTGGAATGGCGATCTTGCCGCCTGGCGGGCTGCCGGGCACCCGGTGATCGTGTACGAGACGGTGTCCGCGCGGGGCCTCTGGAAGGCGATCACGGATTCGGCGTGGCAGTGCGCGGAGCCGGGGGTCGTCTTCTCGGAGCGCCACGAAAAGGACAGCAATGCATGGTATTTCAACCCGTTGATCTGCACAAACCCGTGCGTAACCGGCGATACGCTGATCCAAACCGGACGCGGTCTGCGTCGTGCCGCCGAGATGTGGGCGAGCGGCGACGCCCCTGCGGTGGCGGTGGATGGGCGGTTCACCGCTTCCCAACCCTTCCTGGGTGCCTCGCCCGTCTTCCGCACCGGATTCAAACCCGTCGTGCGCGTCCGTACACGCGAGGGCTACGAAGTGCGCGTCACCCCGGATCATTGCCTATATAGCGAGGAGCGCGGCTGGGTGCCCGCCGCCGGATTGCGTACGGGTGAGGCGGTGCGCGTGGCCAATCGAGGCGGTGGATTCGGCGGTGCCGGGAGTCGCGAGGAAGGCACCGTCCTCGGATGGTTGGTCGGGGATGCACATATTACGGGCCAGCGGGCCGTCCTGAGTTTCTACGGCGAAGAGCGTCAGCAGCTTGCGGCCGCCTTCGCCACTGCGGTGAACAGCGTTATCCGGCCCGGTCGCGTCCGAGAGTATGCGCCAGTCGGCATGGTGGATATTCCGGCACGGGGCGCTGTGACCATTGCCTCCGCCCGGCTGCGCGAGTTCGCCCTGGAACGGGGTGTGACGGGTCCGGCGCGACTCCGAGTGCCCGAGACCGTCTGGACGGGCAGTCGCGAGATGCAGGTCGGGTTTCTTCAGGCACTGTTCGAAGCGGACGGCTATGTCGAAATCGGACGCGGCGCACGTCAGGGGATAAGGATATCGGCGCGCAGCCGAGAGCTGTTGGTGGACGTGCAGAGACTGCTTTTGAATTTTGGTATTCTTTCACGCCTGCAGCAGGCAAGAGGCGTGGCGGGGGATCATGGCAGGTGGCGCACTGTTCGCCGGCATGTGCGCGCGGCGCGCCACGAACTGACCGTGGCTGGGGCCAGCGCGCATCGGTTTGCGACAGAGATCGGCTTCCTTGGCGAGGGAAAGGGTGCGGACCTCAAGGCATTGATGAATTCCTACGCTCGGGGACCCTATCGCGAGCACTTCATGGCGCACGTGGAGAGCATCGTGGACGACGGGGCCGAGTGGGTCTACGATCTCACGGAGCCTGAGACGCATTCCTTCATCGCCAATGGCCTGGTGGTGCACAATTGTGCGGAGCAGCCGCTGCCAGCTTGGGGCGTCTGCACGCTGGGGCATGTCAACCTGGCGCAGATGCTGCGCGAGGACGGGCGCGATGTGGACTGGGAACGTCTGGGCCGCACTGTACGGCGTGGGGTGCGCTTTCTGGACGATGTGGTGGACGCCACGCCATACTTCTTCGACGCGAACAGAGACAACCAGCAGCGTGAGCGGCGGATTGGCCTGGGTACGCTCGGCCTGGCGGAATTGATGATCCGCTTGGGGCATCGTTACGGGCATCCTTCCGCCGAGCCGTTCCTTCACCGTCTGTTTTCCTTCATACGCGATGAGGCGTATCTCGCGAGCGTCGAGCTTGCTGTGGAGAAGGGGCCGTTTCCTGCCTTTGACAGAGATCGGTATCTAGAATCTGGATTCGTCCGCCGGCTGCCGGAAGGCATCCGCCAGCAGATTCGTCAAAACGGCATCCGCAATGTCACCATTCTCACCCAGGCACCGACCGGTACCGTGGGGACCATGGTCAACACAAGTACGGGCATCGAGCCGTTCTTTTCCTTCAAGTTCTTTCGTCAATCACGCCTCGGCTTCGATGAGCAGTGGGTTCCGTTGGCCGCGGAGTGGTTGGCGACGCATCCCGGCGAGGAGTTGCC
This sequence comes from Bacillota bacterium, assembly GCA_021803205.1. Taxonomy (GTDB): domain Bacteria; phylum Bacillota; class Sulfobacillia; order RBS10-35; family JAJYVN01; genus JAJZMB01. Next base: position 6,806 of record JAJZMB010000162.1, read on the forward strand.
GTCGCATTTCGTTTCCGCCATGCAGTTGACCCCGGAGGACCATATTCGGGTTCAGGCGGTGGTGCAGCACTACACCGACAGCAGTATCAGCAAGACGGCCAACGCGCCGCACGGCTATACCAAGGAACAGACAGCGGAACTCTATCTTTTGGCCTACGACACCGGGTGCAAGGGGGTGACCATCTACCGTGACGGGAGTCGTAACGAGCAGGTGCTCCACGATGCTTCCGCTACGGCGGCCGCACCGGGCGACGCATCCGCCGCGGAACAGGCCCAGGTGAAGGTGCGCACGGGTGGAGCGCGTCCCACCACCCGGCCGCGTCCGGATGTCATTCGCGGGCAAACGGTGCGCATGGCGGCACCGGAAGGTACGGTATACGTGACGCTCAACGAACATCCTGACGGTACCCCTTTTGAGATCTTTGCCCGGGCCGGCAAGGCCGGATCGGACCTGACCGCGTCCGTGGACGCCATCGCGCGCTTGGCATCGTTGGCCCTGCGCTCCGCCATTCCCCCCGAGGCGATCGTGGACCAACTCGAGGGCATCGGGGGGCGGACGTCCGTCGGCTTCGGCCCGAAGCGCGTGCGTTCCGTCGCGGACGCCATCGCCAAGGCGATGCAGCAGGTGTGGCTCTCTGGGGAGCGCAGCGCCGAATCGAGCGGAAGCGATGTCCGGCGGGAGGAGCCGGCGGTGGACGTAGCGGCTGCCGCTTCGGAGGAGCATGGCGCGGAGGTGCGTATCCGACGGGGAGATCTCTGTCCCGCCTGTGGTGAATACTCCATGCTCTATCAGGAGGGCTGCGTCACCTGTTCCAGTTGCGGCCACTCGGAGTGTTGATCTCGAGTCAGCATTCAGAACGTTCCCCGCGCAAGTCCGGTGGAGACAGATGGGGCGGGAACAGGAGCGGACGCTTCTGCCCGCCCCGTGTCCATCGGGGGGGATGCGCCAGATGATCGTGGGTCTGGGGCGCCACGCGCTCGCCCCGGCGGTTGCAGGCGCACTTCGGTTTTCCGAGACGGAGGCGCCATAACGGGCCGCCGTTCCCGCTTTCGCCCCCCACCGCGAGCGCGGCTACCCGGGTCCAGGTGCGCCTATGCCGCCGGCACAGGATTTCAGTTCCGGTCTTCGGCCACACCGTTGTACCGGGCCCAGGCCGCAGTGGTCGGTACCTGCAGCGTGATGGTTGCCATCACGGCGAGGAAGACGACGGCCGCGACCGCGTCTGCTCCGGGTATCCGCTGTTCCAGCAGCAATCCGGCGAGGGCCGCCGGTACAACGCCGGTCTCCCTCACCCACGCGGTGAACCGAATTTCCCCCCAGGTCCACCGCGTCCGTCGATCCAGGGGCAGGCAGGCGAGCACGGCCACGGGTCGCGCAAAGAAGATCAGAATCGCCGTGAGCAGGAGGCCCGGACCGACGAAGCCGGCCACCGTCTTCAGGCTGACCGCGGTGCCCAGAACCAGGAAGACCAGCATGCGGACCAATCCGGCCACCTGCCGCAGGTACGTGTCGTGGAAGATGCGGTGGCGAAAAGATGACGGCACGCCCAGTGCATCTCTGTTTCCCACCACGATTCCAGTGACGAAAACGGCCATGTAGGTGGAGCCGCGGAACTGCCCGGCGAGCGCGAAGGCGGCGAGGACGCCGATCAGTGAGAGCACGGCTCCCTGCTCGCGGGTACTGAGCACGCCGAGGCGGTGGTCGCCCGGAAGTAGCCAGGCGATCAGTACGCCGACGGCGAGCCCGACAACCGCACCCCCAGCCACAACAGTTCCCATGGTGCCGACGCCCTGAACGACAGTGACGTGCCTGTGTGCCGCGAAGGCGACGAGGATCGAGGTGAGAATCGCCGATACCGCGTCGTTGAAGCCGGCCTCCGCTTCGAGCAGGTGCGCGAGCCGGGGCCGGATGCGAACCTCGTCAAACAGGGGGATGATTGTCGCGGGATCGGTGGATGCCAGGACCGCCCCGACCAGTCCGGCTTCCACCCATGGCAGCGGGAGGATCCAGTGCGCCGCCGCGGTGAGAGCGGCGGCCGTCACCAGGACTCCCACCGTGGCCAGCAGGCCCACACCGAGGCCGATCTGGCGAAGGGTGCTCAGGGGCAGGCGGCGTCCGCCCTCGTACAACATGAAGGCGGCTCCAAAATTCAGTACGAACCCAGACCAGCCGCTGCCGGCAGCGAGATGTACCACCCCGAGGACCGGGCCCAGGATGAATCCCGCCACCACGAGCGCGGGGATATCCGGCATGCCGAGGACGCGGGCCATCCTGTCCGCGACAAGCCCAATCGCTAGGAGGACGGCCAGTGTGCCGAAGGTAGCGTTCACTGATGCCACAACGTTTCGACCGTCGGGATCATCGTACCTCCGTCCCGAGTAGCGTCGCCGAACTCTGGCCACCATCCGGACAACTGGGCCGAGGCCGCCGGCGACGCTGTCCGCGCACCAGTGTCCGCGGAGACTGCAGAGCCATCCAGGGGGCCAGCAACCAGCGCGTGCACCCTCTCCCGGGAGGTGGCCCCCCGGTATTGCCCCCAAGGTCCCTCCGGAAGCGCTCGACCCCGTGTGGCAGGACATGCATGCCGGCTGCCGAATTCCGCCGGTCGGCGGCTGCCGCGCATGGCATCAGCGGTTACATCCGGGTTGCGGCCTGCGGCTGGCGGGAAGGTTGTCCTTTCCCTGCAATTGGGGGCGTGTGCATCCGGTGATCACGGATATGGCGGGAGACAGGCGTTGGAGCGTGTATCTGCGGGATGGAGGTTGCTGTACTTATTGTGGCCGCGCCTTGCGGCCAGAGGAGACACATCTCGACCACGACCACCCCGGGATTCGGGTCGAAGAGATCGCTATCGAGCACCTCTGTTGCGCGTGCGGGGATTGCCACGCCGAAAAGGGCGACCGCACCGGCGTCGAGTACCGCTCGTTTCGTCGTGTGCGGCATGCGCACGAGATGCTGCACCACCTTGCCGGACGCGGCCGGTAAAAACCATCATGGCTGAGGGCCGCGACCGGCAGTGGCAATTGCGGAACGGCATCCGGTACGGGAGCGGCTACCCCGGTGTGTGCGCGTCCACGGCGGTTTCTGGCGGTTGTGTCGTTGCCCCGTGGTTACCATGAGCCCCTGCGTGACCACGGCGGGTTGGTCGTCCTTGCATCGGCTCAGTTCCACGCGGATTGGCATGGTTGGCCGTGAACTGCTCAGGGTTCGGAGCCGGCGGGCGGACCGGGGGGGGGCTGCCGGACTCCGCCGGCAGTCCCCACCCGGTGTTGTGTGCGCATCATCCGCCAGAGGCAGAGGAGGACGAGGCGCTGGCGGATGATGCCGCCGTGGATGAGGCTCCAGATGTTGTGCCGGCAGTTCCACTCGCTCCCGATGTGGGGGCGACCGCCGATGCGGTAGTCCCCGAGCCGGAACTGGACGGGACCGGGAGCCACGCGTTGGGGTTGGCGGAAATCTCGGCGGGTACCATGCCGCTCACCAGATAGACCGCAGGCTTGCCCGCGACCTGAACGTAGTAGCTGCCGATGGGACTGGCCACTCCCACATTGAGTTGCACGGTGACCTGGCCATCGGCACCGCGGACGGCGACGCTGGCGGTCGGCGGAGTGAGCCCATAGGCCTTTAACTCTGCGGCTGTGGGCGTGGTCGTCAGTGTGCGATCCGGGGTCAGGGTGATCAGCGATCCGACGAAACTGCCCGTGAGGGCACTGTCCGCAGCCGCACCGGATGGGCTGCCGATATGCCACGAGGTGCCGCCGCTGCCCTTGGTTTGATACAGCGTCAGCGATTTTCCCTGCGACTGGAAGGTCAGAGACGTGATGCCACTCACCGTCAGGGGGACCAGCACCGACGGCGGCTTGGGCGACGCGTGGGGTCGGGAGAGCAGAAAGTAGGCGCTGCCGAGCAGGATGAGCGCCACAAGACCGGCGATCGGGCCGAACCAGAACCGATCCGCTGAGTGGCGGCCACCGTCCTTTGCCGTGTTCGCCAAGGGGTTCGCGCTCCTCTCTCCGGACTGTCTGGAGCGACGGCACATTCGTTAGGGCCGGCCGGTCGGAGACCGGCCGGCCCTAACCCTGAGGGCGGTCCCGCCTCAGAGTCTGCGCCGCGACCACCATGTACCGACTGCCAAGGCGAAGCACAGCAGCGGGACCCCAAAGATGAAGGTATCCACCAGCACGTGGGTGATTCCCGCGGTCAGCAGAATCTGGTTGGACAGCGACGCGTGGGGGCGCACCGCGATGCCCTGACTGGCACCGGTCAGCCAACCGACAGCGTTCAGCAGCAGATCCTTGTTGCCCTGGACGTTGATTGGTCCGTTCGCCTGACCGGTGCTGCTGCTGGCGATGAAGGCGCCGTCGCCGAAGACAACGGCGCGGAACTGCTTCTGCCCAAGTCCCGCCGCTCCCACGCCCGCTGTCGAACCGGGACTGGCGCCGGTTCCCGACGCCGCACTCGATGCCTGCGACGTGCTCAGGTCCTGGACGATGCTGACGGCGACGTTGAGCGGTCCGGGGATGTCCTTGCCCGCTCGATAGGCCAGGCTGCTGTTGGCGGTCAGCGATTTCAGATCGGTGATGCCCCACGAATTCGGGCTGGTGCCCGTGGAAGGCGAAGTGGTGAGGACCGGTGTCACGGTGTATCCGGATGGCACGTGCCCAATGGCCAAGCTTTGAGCCTGGGGCAGCAGGGTGGCCAGGTTCGCCTGCTGAATTGGGGTCGTGATCGCAGTTCCACCAAAGATCGGGACGATCGTTGTTGGGTCCGTCGAGTAATGTGACTGAACGTCGACGACCAAGTCGTTCTGCGGCGTCACGCCCCAGGTCTGCAGCAGGCCGTCGAGGTTCGGCATGGAGCTGATCGTCGGGTCGAGCAGGAACAGGAGGTGCCCGCCGTTCGCCGCATAGGTCTTCAGTGCGGCGACCTCCCCGGGGGAGAGGTCGTGCTGGGGGCTGAGGATGACCACGGCCGAGACGCCGGACGGTACACCGTTGCTGCTGAGCAGGTTCAGCGAATGCACCGTGTACCCCTGGTTCTTCAGCGCGGTGACGGCGTCGGGGATCTGGTTTGAGCTCGCGCTGATGGACGGCTCGCCGTCGCCGGTCAGAAAGTCGACTGTCAGCGGGACGGGCTGCGCCGCGCGGATGATGGCGTCGGTGATGGGCCCCTCGCCGCTGAACACCTGATTCCCCGCCGAGTCATAGGTGATCATGGCGCTTTCCTGGACGCTCTCGGTGTTGTCGCCCGAGGTGACGACGACCGTCCCGGCCGTCGTCACCTTGTCCCGGACCGCCAGAGCCGGATCTGCGGCCGGATCCACGACCTGGTAGGTCACCATGCCGTGCGCGTCCGCCTTATATTGGGCGAGCAGAACCGCGACCTGCTGGCCGATCGTATCCCCCGGGACTTCGAACGCCGTGATCTGCACCGGCTTGCGCAGACTCTTCAGAATGTTCTTGCTGGCCGAGGACAGGGAGAGGGCGTGGGTCGCCGTCACATCCCAGGAGATCGAGATGCGCGAACCCACCAGGTTGACACCGATGAGCACGGCGACGACGACGGCCACGTAGACAGCGGTGGCCGTCCCCCAGCGCACGCCCCGGGCCGCCAGTGCAGCCGCCAGTGGACCGGTGCGCGGGCTCTGGGGCCCCACACCGTGGTCCGCCTCCGGCGAAACCGGACCCTCGGCAGAATCGACCGGTGTGCCGGAATCCCCGTCGTGCGCAGGCTCCTGATCCTTCCGCCCCTCCGGTCCGTCGTCCAAACCCACACAACCCCTTCGGACGAGGCGACAACATGCCGCCTGGTCCCTTCTCTCGGTGGGTGCTGCGAAAGTCCGCCACTGTAGCACCCTTAGGATTCGACCTCTTGTTCCGCAACGCTTCCGGAGATGAGAGCATCGCCGGAAGCGGGTTTTGCAACCTCGTCCCAGGCGCCCCTGCAACAGCCCCCTTCTGCGCGGCCATCGGCTTACTCCATTCCTGCGCCTCAGGCCCCAGGTCGCCGCGGGTGCGACGTACCCCACGCTTCCGGTCTCCGGCCCCAGGGCCTTTCCTCCGACACTCGCGCCGAGGTTGTGCAGCGCGCCTCCCGTCCCGGGCCCGGGGCAGGCATGCCACCGGCCGGTCGTGACCCGGCGCTACGTCCACCGGCGGAGGTCCACCGCCCTGACGCTGATGAAGAGGAAGCCGAAGATGAGCGAGACAAAATAAATGAGGTTTTGCACCCCGATCACGCCCAGCGTAAAGTTGTTGAGTTGACCGGGCATCGAGACATAGGTCAGCAGGGTCGATACCCAGCCCGTCGTCTGGATCCAGGTGGTTGCGTAGAACAGCAGCACCACGGCGAAGGACACCATGGCGGCCACCACCTGGTTCTCCGTCAGGGAACTGGCGAATATGCCGATCGCCAGCGTGGAGGCGCCGAACAGCCACAGCCCAAGAAACGACGACGCGGTGATGCCCCAGTCGAGAGTCCCCAGCCGACTGGTGACCAGAGGGAACAACAGGGAGACAACGCTGAACACCGTCCACACCAGCAATGCCCCGATGTACTTGCCCGCCACCCACTGCGCCGGAGAAAGTGGCGCGGTGAGCATCAGCTCCTCACTGCCGGTTCGCCGCTCTTCGGCCAACAAACGCATGGTGAGCAGCGGCGCGATGAACAGCAGCAGAATGATCAGGTTTTGGTAAAGTGCGCTCAAGTTCGTGGTCTGATTCCCCAGGAGAATCGAGACATAGAAGTAACCGGCGAGCAGCATCCAGATCCCCAGCAGGACGTAGGCGAGCGGCGACTGGAACGACACCTGCCACTCCCGGCGGGCCACCACCCACCACTTGTTCATCTCCTGCCTCCTCCCCGCTGGGGTCCGGCCTTGGCGTGCGCCGGTTCCGCCACCGTTGTGCTCGATGCCTGCTCCGCCGCGGTGAGTTCCAGGAAGACGTCCTCCAGCGACGTCTCCAACTGGCGCAATTCGCGAGCGGGCCAACCGCCCGCAGCGAGCGCGCCGAACAGCCGGTCCGCGAGATCCTCTCCGCCGGTCGAACCGGCCTCAACCAGCAACCTGACCACGCCCGCGGTCTCTGCCTCGCCCTCCGGGGATGGTTGCTCCTGGACCGCATGGACGCCGGGCACGGAGCGCAGGGCCGCGGCGACCGCGTCCCCCGGGCCTTTTGCCCGCACTAGCCACTGCGTCGTCCCACCATGGAGCCGCTCGGTCAGATCCTGCGGGCTGCCCTGCGTCACCACCTGACCGCGATGGATGATCACAATCTCCGAGCAGAGCAGGCGCACCTCGTGAAGGATGTGCGAACTGAAGATGACGGCATGCTCTTGGCCGAAACTGCGGATGAGTTCGCGCATCTCGGCGATCTGGCGCGGATCGAGACCGACCGTGGGCTCGTCGCAGATGAGCACAGGCGGCTCGTGGAGGACGGCCTGCGCCAAGCCCACCCTCTGACGGTAGCCACGCGACAGCCGGCCGATGAGCCGGCCCAGGACGTCGCCCAGTTGCAAACGCTCAGCGACTTCATCGATGCGCACGCCCCGCCGTGCCGCCGGCAACTCGTGCAGTTGCCCCATGAAGTTGAGATATTCGTACACCGTCATTTCCGGATACAGGGGAGGGTTGTCCGGGAGATAGCCGATGCGGCGGCGTACCTCATAGGGCTCCTCCCAGATGTCGTGGCCCTCGACCAGGACGCGGCCGCCGTTGGCCGGCAGAAATCCCGTGATGACGCGCAGGGTTGTCGTCTTGCCCGCCCCATTGGGACCGAGGAGTCCCAGCACTTCGCCGCGGCGTACGGAGAACGAGACGCCCTGCACACCGCGACTCGGGCCATAGCGCTTGGTGACGTCGATGACATCGATCACCGAGTCCAACGGATCGCCTCCCGTGCAGGGTGGTCCTGCAGGCGATGCTAGCCATCCGCATGTGCTGAAGTCAAACGTTACGGGCGAAGAAACCCTGCCGCGGGGGCTGTCAGCCGCGATGCCGCGCCGGGTACAACGCCGCGGCGAAACCAGAACCCGGCCGACGGGCGTGCCCTAACGTAGCGCAGGCATGTCAAGATGGTGTGAAGGGATGATGAGCAGCAACGATTGAGGTTTGCGCGCCGGGATCTCGGCGAAGTCCTGCCGCCCGTCGATCCGTCGGCGTCGCGAAGCCGACATTCTCCAATGCCGGCGGAGCGATCGGCGGCGACGGCCGCGACCTGGTCGGGGCGCCGGGTGCGCTTGTCGGCCCCCGCGTGCGCTGCTACCATGAAGATTTGGGGGGTGACGGCCTCGGCCTTCGCCGACTTGCGTGAATTCATCGATGTGCTGGAACGCGGTGGCGAACTGTGCCGCGTGCCTGCCCCTGTCGATCCCGATCTCGAAATCGCCGAGATTGTTGATCGGACGGTGAAATCGGGCGGGCCGGCACTTCTGTTTGAGCGTGTGCTCGGATCAGACCTGCCGCTGTGCGCCGGACTGTTTGCCAGCGAAAGACGGATGGCCATCGCTCTTGGCGTCGAGCGGGTGTCCGCGGCGGGGGATCGCATGCGGGCGATGCTTGGGGTATTGCGGCGCCCGCCGACGGGCATTTCGGGGATGATCCGCCTGCTGCCACAATTGAAACCCCTGCTGTCGATGCCGCCGCGGCGTGTGTCCGGACCGGCCCCGGTACAGGAGGTTGTACTGCGCGGCGCGGCTGTGGACCTCTCCCGCCTGCCGCTGCTGCGTTGCTGGCCCGCTGACGGTGGGCGATTCATCACGCTGCCGCAGGTGATCACCGCCGATCCGGACACCGGAGCGCGCAACGTCGGGGTGTACCGGTTGCAGTTGCACGGACCGCAGGCGCTGGGTCTGCACTGGGAGCGCCACAAAGGTGGGGCGGCGCATTACGCGCGGTCGAGGGCGGTCAGCCGTCCCCTCGATGTGGCGGTGGCCCTGGGGGGCGATCCTGTGTCGATTTTCGCTGCCGGGGCACCGCTCCCCGAGGGTATAGATGAATTTGCCTTCGCAGGATTTCTGCGAGGGCGTCCGATCGAACTCTGCCGTGCGGTCAGCGTGGATCTCGACGTGCCGGCACGCGCCGAGATCGTGATCGAGGGCTCGGTGGATCCGGAAGACCTTCTGCCCGAGGGCCCGTTCGGCGATCACACGGGGTTCTACGACCCGGGCGGGCCGTATCCGGTATTGCGGGTGCGCGCCGTAACCATGCGCCGCGATGCGATCTACCCGGCGGTGGTTGTCGGGCGGCCGCCGAGCGAGGATCACTGGCTGCTCGGGCATGGCGGCGAAGCGGTCTTTCTGCCTTTGCTTCAAGCGGTATTTCCGGAGATCGCCGATCTGCACGTGCCAGCGGAGGGTGTGGCCAACAATCTTGTGTTGGTGTCGGTCAAAAAACGTTTTCCCGGTCACGCCTACAAGGTTGCCTACGGGCTCCTCGGTCTGGGACTCCTCTCCCTCTCCAAGGTGGTCGTCGTGGTGGACGACTGGGTGTCGGTGCAGAATGCCGCAGAGGCGTGGTGGTCCGCGCTCTGCAATTGCGATCCCGGGCGCGACGTCCTCCTGGGACGTGGGCCAGGTTCGGTACTGGACCATGCGCTGCAAGGCTTTTCCTTCGGTGGCAAGATGATCATCGACGGGACACGCAAGTGGCCCGAGGAACTCGGCGGTGTCCCGCCGGGACGGCGGGCTTGGCCGGAGCCGGTGGCCATGGATCCGGCGATGGTGGACCATGTCAGCCGAAGATGGCAGGAATACGGCTTGGGAACGGACCCGGGCCCGACTGGCGCCCGGGTGCCGGACCGGGGGGCGGGTTGGAGCGGGGAGCGAACGGGGCAATAGGTGGCCGGAGCCCGATTCCCCTTTTACGAGGCCGCTGCGCCCACGCCTCTTGACGTTCCGGGGCCTGCGGCGCGCGGCCGGCGCGGAAGCCGACTCCTGCAGCGCTGACCTGGCACGGCAGGTGGCGAAGGTGGTTCGGCCACCACCGCTGGCACGGCGAAGCCTGTCCACCTCAGCCCTGGTGGACAACGGTCCGGAAGTTGAGTGCAGGAGCGGGGGAGTACCGGCGCAGGTCTTTCTCGGCGGTACGCTCAGGCTGGAGGGCCGTGGTCTGCCCGATCTTCGTGGACGGCGCGCGCGTACGGGCCGATTCTGTAGCAGGGCGGTTCGTCTGGCCGACCGGAGCGGTACGGCCCAAGAGGCCTTCGGCTCGATCCATCCCGGCATCTCAGGCGCCCGGGGGCTCCAGGGCCGTGGCGCGATCGCTCGCGGCGGCTTGGTCCCGGCATTTCCGGTCGCCATGGATCACCGGAAGAGCTGCCTTCGCAAAGGAGGACGCCTGCCACGCCGGCTTGGGAAGTCCTTGGAGCTACTTTTGCGGTGCCGGTCGTCATCCGCAAGCGGTACGAGCGCACTTGGCCGGCACAATGCGGACAACTGAAGATACCCGGTGCGCCGACGGCGGCGGCGCAACCCGGGCAACCCGCGCAGTCCGGGCGTCCGGGTTTCCCGGCGGATGGTTGTACCCGGCGTCGTCGGCGGTTGCCCTTGGATCCGGCCGCTCTGTCCGGTTTTGGGAGGTAGGGGTATGTCGGGTGGGCTGGAGGCAGGGCCACAGGCGGGCGCCGAATCGCCGCCCCGTCCTGCGTCGGCTCCGGCCGTTAGCCGTCGCGGTCCACTGGCGCAGGTGGCGATGCTCGCGGATATGGTCCGCTTGGAAGAGGTCCTGTTCTCCCTCCCCCTGGCGTATGCCGGGGCCATCCTCGGCGCCCGCGGTTGGCCGCCGCTCTGGACCTGGCCCTGGATCACGATGGCGGTAGCAGGGGGCAAGATCGGTGGGATGGCCCTGAATCGCCTCATCGACAGGGAGATCGACGCGGCCGTTCCGGAGACGGCGTCGCGGCATCTGCCGACGGGGAGGGTGTCACCGCGGGCGGCATTGGCGGTGGGCATCGGCGGATTGCTGCTGCTGTCGGTTTCGGCCTTCGCGCTCAATCCGCTCTGCGCGCTCCTGCTCCCGATCGTACTGGCCCTGGTCGTTGTGTATTCATTCACGAAGCGTTGGGGATGGGGCTGCCACTTCGCCCTGGCCTCAGTGGGGTTTTTCCTGCCCTTTTCCGGTTGGATCGCGGTGACGGGACGCATGTCCTGGGGCCCCTTACTGTTCGGAATGGCGGCGGGGCTCTGGTACGTCGGCTTTGACAGCCTCTATGCGCTGCGTGACGTCGCCTCGGACCGCAAGTTCGGGGTGCATTCGCTGCCGGCGGACCTGGGTGTGCCGACGACGCTGCGTATCGCCCGTGTGGCGCACGTCCTGTTCCTGGTGCTGCTGTGTGGGCTGGGACGGCTTTCCGGGTTGCCGTGGCCGTACTGGACGGCGATCGGTGTTGCTGCCGCCAGCCTCCTGCTGCAACATCTGGCGGTGTCCCGGGCCCAGCGGCCGGTGGGATTCGCCCGCTTCAACACGTACGTGTCTTTCTCGCTGTTGGCGGGTATCGCGGCGTGTGCGGTGGTTTGGCTCCGGTAGGCGGTCTGGTGCCCGGGGCTGCCCTGCGGCGAGCGGTGGGGAGTGTTTGCATGAGCCGCATCCATGCGGTGCTCCTGGACCTGGACGAGACGTTGCTGCACGATCGTGCGAGCACCGATGCGGCGCTGCTGACCACCACGGCCGATTGTTGCGCGCGCCGCGGCGTTGATCCGCTGCGCCTGGCCGGCGCCGTGCGGGGTGCGGCAGACGATCTGTGGGTGGCGGGGCCCGGGTATGAACACTGTCGACGTCTGGGCATCTCGGCGATGGAGGGGATGTGGGCGGCGTTCGCTTTGGGGGAGGATGCCGATACCGCGGGTTTGCGGGAGTTCTGCCCCCGCTACCGGCGCGCCGTCTGGGGGCGGGCGTTGGAGGCCGTGGGCCAGGTTCCGGATCGGGACCTCTGTGCCTTGTTGGCGGAACGGTTCGTTTGGGAACGGGCGTCGCGCCAGATCCCGTTCGCCGAGACCCTGCCGACGCTGGTCGCTCTGCGTGCCGCCGGTGCGGCGATCTGCGTCGTGACCAACGGGGATCGGGATCTGCAGCGCCGTAAGGTCTCTGACTCGGGGCTCCTCCCCTTCCTGGACCATCTGGTCATTTCCGGGGAGATCGGTATCGGCAAACCTGAGCCGGGCATCTTTGAATATGCGCTCGCCCGTTGCCACGCGGCACCGGGTGTGGCCGTGATGGTCGGAGACAGTGCCGGCCGAGATGTGGCTGGAGCCGTGGCCGCGGGTGTCCGGGCGGTCTGGCTGGACCGTTTCGGAGCGGGGAACCGGCCCGACGGGGTATGGCGGGTGCTCCCAGACCTTCGTCGCCTGCCGCAGATCCTCTTCGAAGAGGGGTGAGCCGTGGGGCGTTATGTGGTTGCGATCAGCGGGGCCAGCGGCGCGGCCTACGCGCGGCGGCTGGTCGGGGCCCTTTGCGCGGCCGGTCAAGACGTCGATCTGCTGGTGACGGCGGCTGGATTCATGGTATTGGCGCATGAACTCGACTGGGACGACCCCCGCTACTCCATCGGCCAGGAAGGTGTGGGGCGGGGGGAACCGGGCGGGCGCCACCCGGCCGATGGCGGCCTCGCCGCCCGCTGCGAGCGGTTCTTCCGGCCCGAGGGCACGCCGGGCGCACTGCGCTTCCACCCCATCCACGACATGATGGACGATCTGGCGAGCGGCTCAGTCGCGATCGACGGCATGGTCGTGATCCCCTGCACCATGGGCCGGGTGGCGGCGCTGGCTTCCGGGCGCTCGGCCGACCTCTTGGAGCGTGCGGCCGACTGCGCCCTGAAGGAGGGGCGGCGGCTCATAGTGGTGCCGCGAGAAACCCCCCTGTCTCTCATCCACCTGCGCAACCTGACGGCCCTCTGCGAGGCCGGAGCCGTGGTCATGCCGGCGATGCCGGGGTTCTACCACCGCCCCCGGTCGGTGGAGGACGTGGTGAACTTCGTGGTCGGCAAGGTGTTGGCGCGTCTGGATCTCCCGCAGACGCTGCTGCCGCCCTGGAACGACCTGAAGTAGCCGGGGGGCGCCGGCCTCGCCGGTGCCCCCCCGGCGGAGCCCTACGCCCTTTGCTCGGCCGGCACCAGCCGTACCATGCGTAGCAGGGGGACGGGCGCGTCCGCGGGGGATATCCCCGTCAGGCGGAGTGCGCAGGCGCCCGCCCGCTCGATCCGGACTCGGCCACAGCGGGTGACGGAGTAGTGCTGGTGCGGTGAACGCGCACTTTGGCGCCGATCGTCCTCGGCCAGCCCGGCCCGCAATTGCTGTTCGGCCACGACGATGGAAACATCCGTACCACCCTGCCAGGCCGTGCGACGCGCGGCGGAGGTCCACAATTCGACTTCGAACGTTCCCGGCTCCACGACGGTGAAGGTCCAGTCGAGCGGTCGTGGCGCCTCGGTCCAGCGGGCAGCCAATCCGACGCTGTCCAGGGCCGCAGGGGCGGGCAGGTCGGCCTGGCACGCTTCCAGTGAGATGGCGCCCCCCGTGGCCTGGAGCGGTCTCGGATCCACATCTGCCTCCCCGTCGATCTCCAGGACGACCACCGAGACGTTGGGATCGGGCGCTGCACCCGGCAGAGCCACGCGCAACTCCTCAAGACCGAGGGCTGCGTTGCGGTGTTGTGTCACCGCCAGCGGTCGCCGCTCCGCATCGGCGAGGAGATGCGCCCGGCGCACGCGGCAGCGGAGGCCGCGCACCACAAGCGGGCCGGCGGGCCAGTCGAAGATGTGGAGGTAGAGGTACCCGGGCCGCTTGGTGATGGCGCCCCAATCGCACTCGCAGGGGAACGGGCTGGGTTCCGTGCCGTAGATGGCCTCGGCGTTCGTCCGGACCCAGTCGCCAACCTGGTGCAGCCGCAGGATGCTGGGCGCCGGGATTTCACCCTCCGCGGTCGGACCGACGTTGAGCAGGTAGTTTCCGCCTTTGGAGACGATGTCCACGAGCAGCCGGATCAGCGTGCGCGGGGACTTCCACTGGCCGTCGTTGCTCTTGAACCCCCAGGTGTCGTTCAGGGTGGCGGGCGTCTCCCAGGGCTCATGACGTACGCAGACAGGGATCTGGTTGTCCCCGGCGGATTCGTAGTCAGAGGCGCCGTGGCCGACGCGGCTGTTGACCAGACACTTCGGTTGCAGGGTGTGGACCAGATCCCGCAACGCCTCGCTCTGCTCTCGGGTGATGACGCGGGGCGTGTCAAACCAGATCAAGCCGATCGGCCCGTATTGGGTGAGAAGTTCACGCACTTGGGGTTCGGCCTTTTCGCGGAAGTAACGGGCGAAGTCCTTGCGTTCCTCGTCGGGGAAGTCCCAGGTGTTACCAGCTGCGTCGGGGTGGTGCCAGTCTTGCGCCTGAGAGTAGTAGAAGCAGAGGCGCAGGCCTTCTGCGCGGCACGCCTCGGCAAGTTCCTTCAGGGGGTCGCGGTGGAACGGGGTGGCGTCGACGATGTCGTACGCGGTCGAGGGTGAGTCGTACATCGCGAAGCCGTCGTGGTGCTTGGCGGTGATGACGATGTAGCGCATGCCCGCGTCCTTGGCCACCCGGACCCATGCCCGGGCGTCGAACTTCACCGGGTTGAACCGCCGGGCCAACTGCTCGTATTCGGCGACGGGGATGCGCGCCCGATTCATGATCCACTCGCCGATGCCTGCGATCTCCTGGCCCTTCCAGACGCCGGCCGGAAGCGCGTACAGGCCCCAATGGATGAACATGCCGAATCGGGCGTCCCGCCACCACGCCAGGGGATCGGACGCACCTGCCGCCTGAGCCGTATCCGCTGCCATGAGCATCAACACCCTTTCATCCCGGGCCGCGCCGACCTCGGTCGCTGCCGCACGCCCCCGGCTCAGCTTGGGGCACATGCCCTTGGCCGGTGGCGTTCGCCGCTGGGATGCCACGGCCTTCCGGGGAGTGTCGCTCATCACGCGGGTACCCGCGGCTGGCCCGGCCGGCGCCGACGGGGATCGCCGCTTCGCCGCCTGCGGGGATATCGGGCAAGCGCGGAAGGGCCCGGGACGCCATGTTCGGCAGGTCGGAAAACATATGGCCAGAGCCATCGGGCGCGGGAGTGGCTTGAGGTGAGATTGCGAACGGGGAGGCGCATGGGCCCGTACGGTCGGGCGGCTGGTCTCCAAAACGGAACCCTGCCGGGGCCCGCGTCTCCGACGGGATGGCGCCAGCGGCACGACGAGCGGACATCCGTCCCCGCGCACCCCTTCCCCACCCGCCTCCCGGGGTGGGCGCAGTCTGCACCAGACCGTACGGCCCCCCATAGCCTGGCGTGAACGTGGGGGGTCGTGAAATGCCAGGCGCGGTTAGCTCCTATCGGCTCCGCCGGGCGGTGGCGGGAGTCGGGACGCCGGCCCTTCGTCCGGACGACATCGCGCGACTCTATCACCTCGATCGCTTCCACGCCCGGGGGATCTATGGGCAGGGTCAACGCATCGGCTTTGTGGAGTTCGCGCTGCCGAGCAGTCGCGACGACGCGCTGTTCTGGTCCAAGTACAGCCTGCGGCCCGAACTGAACACGCCGGCGCGTGCGGTGCTGCTGCCGCGGTCTCGTTCCTCCCCGGCCGCCCTGGGCGAAACCGACCTCGACCTGCAGTACGCCGGGGCGCTGGCGCCCGGCGCCCAACTCAAGGCCTATGTGATCGACGGGGGCGCGCCGCTTGCCTCCTTCCCGCCGTTGCTCTGGGGCGCTCTGCGCGCGGCGGCCGCGGATGGCATCCGCGTGGTTTCCATCAGCCTGGGCGCCGGGGACGCGGACATTGGTGGGTGTGGTCCCATCACCGATCCGGTCAGCGGTACCGGCTGGCCGGATGCACGAACGTTCTGCTCAGAACTCGATGCGTGGATCCGGGCGCAGGGTATGCTTTGCTTTGTATCGGCCGGCGATAGCGGGGCCTACGCCGCGTTTCCGGCCGACAGCAGGGTCCAGGCTTCCTGGCCGGCGACTCAGGCCGCTGTGATCGCCGTCGGCGGCACTCAACTGGCGGTGCCGAGGGATGCCGCTTCGGGCGAGCAGGCGTGGGGCGGGCAGACGCTGGATCCGTCAGCTCCCGGATATGACGCCTCCAACACGCTGCCCCTGGCCAGTGGCGGTGGTGGCGCGAGCGCGTTTCTGCCCGCACCGGATTGCCAACTCCCCCTTGGGGTCACGTTCCGCATGACCCCCGACGTGGCGGCCTTCGCCGGCCCACTGGTGGTGGTGGACCGGGGGACGCAGATCCCGGTCTGGGGCACGAGCGCCTCCGCGCCCATAGTCGCTGCCATTGCCACCCTTTACGGCCAGGCGACCGGGAGGATCCTCGACCATACCGCGCTGTACGCGGGCGCGCGGGACGTCACGACGGGGAACAACTACAACGACAGTCTGCTGCGGGCGGGGCTCGGCGCATTTGCCGTGGCCGGTCCGGGCTTCGACGAGTGCACGGGGATGGGCGTACCCGACGCGGCCTCGCTGCCTGGATGTTAGCGGCCTCGCAAGAAAGGACTTTGGCAGCGCCGTCCTGGTACTGTCCTCCGCACTGGCAGGTCCTGGGCCGGGGTGCGGACTCATGAAGCGGCGAATCGGGCCTGCCCGTCCGTGCACACCCTCTGGGGCCGCCTTTCCGACCTCTGAGCCGATGTTCCGGGCCGTCGTCGGCGCCAACCGCTACCAGTGCGGAGGACAGTGCTAGGACGGCGCAAGGGGGCCCCGCGTACGTCGGCGGATGTCTGACTCGGCCAGGGCTACGGCCAAGGCGTCGTCGAGGTAGCCGACGGGGAACAGGAAGTCGTCGATGGCGTCGACGGCCAGAAGGAAGTAGAGGACGGCGCTCCCCGCCACCAGGCGCACCTCGCGTGGGGCGCCGCCCCCTTGCTGGTAGAGTTGGCCGAGGGCCAAAAGGCGTTCGACCACTGGCCCCCTGGCGCCCAGGGCCGCCAGTTTCCGTTCCAACCCATCCCGCGCCAGGGCGAGGGCTTCGTCCGTGGCCGCGTATTCGCGCAGTCGCTCCAGCCGTTCGGCGACATGCGCGATGAGTTCGGGAGGCGCCGGGTCGACCCCCAGGGTGCGCAGCGCCTCCACAGGGTCGTCCATGGGTGGAGCGATGCCCGCAGCACTCAGAAGAGCGGCGGCCGGGCAGCCGAGCGCCGGTGCCAGTGCCCGCAGCAGGGCGGGGGTCGGCCGGGTCTGTCCGGAGAGCAGGCGCGATACGCTGGAGTGGCTTACCTCCGCGGCCCTCGCCAAACCGCGTAACGACAACCCCGCCTCGGACATCCTTCTCCGGATCAGACGCGCCAGGTCCCGGTCCGCGCGGACCACCCCCCGGCGCGCGGCCCACCGGCCATGCTTTATCCATATGGTGAGTGTGCACAGGCGATGACCGGATGCGGCTGGGACGCGAGGAAATGCGGGCAGGTGGGCGTCGAGTCTGCCGGGACTCGGTGGCTTGAAGCACCGGGGCGCGGGGTGGCTCTGGCCTGCGCGGGTTCCCACCGCCCGCGCCGTGCACTCCTTGGCCATAGGATTCCGCCTATGATACGACCGCCCGCAGCGATTCGGACAGGTGGAGGGCCGAGGCGTTTTCGCCCTCGACCCGGTAGGCCCACGGCCCCTCGTTCCAGAGCACCCATACCGCCGTGTTGTCCGGGGACAGCGCCTGCACGACGGTGCCGGCGGTCCCGCCAGGGACCGGAGACCGGCCGCCGGGCACCTGGGCGACGAGCTTGTGCGCGTACGGCAGCAGTGCCTTGGCATCCCGGCCCAGTCCCGTGGTATCCACGACCTCGTACACCCAGCCACCCGTCCGCCAGCGCAGGAGCGAGTAAAAAAGGTTGGCACTCTGGGCGTAGAAGGTGCCCACCAGGCCCGGAGCGATCGGTTGCGCGACGCCGTCGGCGACGGGCTTGGCATAGGCCGGGGTGGGCCCGAGTGCGCCCGGGAAGCCAGCCCGGACCGCGCCCAGCAGATCGGCTTGAGGGACGCCCTTGAGGCTGTTCGGCGCCGCCGGGGTCGGGGATGTCGCGATATCGACGCTGTAGGTGTGGCTGTCCGCCTGCACCGTGAAGTAGTACGAGCGCCCGGTTCCAGCGGCGGGCAGCCACGACGGCAGGAGCAGAGGAGGCCCCGCCGGGCGAAGCAGGGGCAAGACCGGCGCGAGCACAGATGCGGCCGCGCCCGCGGGTGTGGTGATGGCGCTTTTGACGGGCGCCGGGGACGACGTGGCTGCGGACCCCGCCGTCGACGAGGCTGGTAATTTGGAGCGGGAAGGCCGCGTGGAATGCGGCCTGTGCCCACATCCTCCGGCGGTAAGCGCCGCCGCGACGAGCAAGGCAAGAAAGGCGCGACGCCGTGCCATCCTTCGACTCCTTCTGCCACAGGCTATCATGGTTTGGGGGTGAGTGGGTGCAGTGGGAGCTGCCGGAATTCGTGCGGGCTGTCGCGCGCGATCTCCTTGTGGCGGGCCATTCCTGCTATCTGGTGGGCGGTGCCGTGCGAGACGGCCTCCTTGGGCGGACGCCCCACGACTACGACCTGGCGACGGATGCGGCGCCTGGGGTTGTTGCTGCTCTGTTTCCCGGTGCGGTGGCCGACGATGCGGCTTTCGGGAGGGTGTTGGCGAGTGGGGTCGATGTGCTGACGTTGCGCCGGGAGTCCGAATACAAGGACCGGCGGCGACCGAGCCGGGTGACGTTCAGCCGCAGCATCCGCGCGGACCTGGCCCGGCGGGACTTCACAATGAATGCGATGGCGGTGGACCTCCGGACGTCGGAAGTAGTGGACCCCTTCGCGGGACGGCGTGATCTGGCGCTCGGGGTACTGCGGGCCGTTGGTCCGCCGGAGCGCCGCTTTCGCGAGGACGCACTGCGCGTATTGCGGGCGGTGCGCCTCCGCGCGCAGCTCGGGCTGTCCTACCACCCGGTCCTGGCGGCGGCCCTGACGGCGGCGGGAGAGGCGGATCTGCTCCGGGACCTGTCTGCCGAGCGGGTACGCGACGAACTCACCGCCTGCCTGATGGCGCCGGGATGCGGCGTGGCCCTGCGGGACCTGCAGCGGCACGGGCTGCTGAGGCGCGTCCTGCCGGAGTGTCTGCCCACGGTGGGATGCAGCCAGACCAATCCCATGCACCTCTATGACGTGTGGGAGCACAGCGTGCGGGCAGTGGAGGCGGCGACGCCACAAGCTGAGCTCCGCTGGGCTGCCCTGCTGCACGACGTGGCCAAGCCTGCCTGCCGTACAGTCGACGTACAGGGGATGACGCACTTCTACGGCCACGAGACGGCCGGCGCTGGCGCAGCGGCCGCGATCCTGCGGCGCCTGCGCTTCCCGGAGGCCTTCACGCGCCGTGTGGCGGCACTGGTGCGGTACCATATGTTCTCCTACGCAGCGGAGACCAAGCCGGGGGCGGCACGGCGGCTGGTGCTGGCGCTTGGCCGGGATGGCGTGCGGGGCCTGCTGGAACTGCGGCGGGCGGACCGGGCCGCCTCCCGGTGGGGGCAGGGCTACGGCCCGGAGGGGGAGCGGTTGCTGCTGCACCTGTGTGCGCTGGATGAGGCGGGGGAGCGGTTCGAACTGCGGGATCTCGCCGTCGACGGGCGCGACGTGATGGAGGCGCTGGCGTTGACGCCGGGGCCGCGCGTGGGCGAGGTGCTGCGGACACTGCACCAGATGGTGCTCGACGAGCGGGTGGAGAACAGCCGGGAGGAGTTGCTGGGGGCGATCAGGGAGGGGTTTGGGGCATCCTGATCACGTGCGGCGCCATCCGGCCGAACACCATCGTCCGCAGAGGACCGCGCCGGCCAAGGCGGTGATGTAAAGCGGCATCACCGGACGGAAAGAGCTCTGCCGCCGGCTACCCGAACATCCCCTCCAGGCTCCGCCGGTCGAATCCGATCACCACGCCGTGGCCGTCCGAGATGATGGGCCGCCTGAGGAGCCTTGGCTCTTCTGATAGCAGGTCCAGTAACGCTTCGTCCGTGAAGGTCCGGCCGGAGAGGCCCAGTTCCTTGAACCGGATGCTGCGGCACGACAGCAGGGCCTGCGCGCCGCCGGGGTGGCGGGAGGCGATATCGGCCAACTCCTGCCGCGTGGGGCGCTGGTTCCAGACGTGGCGTTTCTCGCAGGCGATCCCCCTGCGTGCCAGCCACGCCGCCGCGTTGCGACACGACGTGCAACTCGGCAGTTCGAACATGCGTACTGCCATGGCCCATCCTCCCGGTGACGTGTCTTTCGGTGCTTCGGGGCGCCTCCCTCCCGGCATCGGTGTGCCGGCCGTCCGGTCCGGCCGTCCGGTCCGGCCGTCCGGTCCGGTCGACCCTGCGGAGGCCGGCCGCGGAGGGAAACATGCCATCTGAGGGGAAGCGGTCAAAGGTCCGCGTCCCGTCACTGGAGGAGGCATCCCCGCATCATGCAGGTCATCATCATCGGCGGCGGTCCCGGCGGGTACGCCGCGGCCATCGGGCTGGCCCAGGGCGGTGCGGATGTGCAGCTGGTCGAAGAGGCTCTGCCCGGCGGCACCTGCCTTCATCGGGGCTGCATCCCGACCAAGGCCCTGCTGGAGACGGCCCGCCTGGCGCGCGAACTTGCCGCGGCCGCCGACTTCGGCCTGTCGTCCGCCCCGGTGTCGGCGGTGGACTGGTCGGCGGTCCGCGCGCGTCAGCGGAAGGCGGTCTCCGCCCTGACGCAGGGGCTCAGCCAATTGTTGAAAGCCAACGGCGTCGTCGTGGTCCACGGCCGGGGGGGCCTGCTGCCGCCCGATTCCCTCGGTGCCGTCCCGGCCGTCCGCGTCGCCGGGCCGGACGCCGGCGACCTGCGCGCGGACGCCGTGGTCCTGGCGCCCGGGTCGCTGCCGGCGCGCCCGCCGGTGCCCGGACTCGATCTTCCTGGTGTGGTCGACAGCGACGGCCTCCTGGAGATCGGTTCGCCGCCGCGGCGCCTGGTCATTGTGGGTGGCGGCGCGATTGGCTGCGAGTTCGCCACCGCGCACGCGGCCCTCGGCGCGGAGGTTGCCATTGTGGAGGCCCTGCCGCAATTGCTACCCGCCGCGGATGCCGAGATCGCCCGCCGCCTGCAGTCCGCCTTCCGCCGGAGGGGTATCGCGGTGCACACGGGAGCGCGCCTGGTGCACGTGGAGCCCGGGCCGGAGGTGCATGTCGAAACGGCCGCCGGGATGTTGGCGTTACCGGCGGACACGGTGCTCATCGCGACCGGGCGCCGCCCCCGCACGGCGGGCATGGGTCTGATGGAGGCCGGCCTCGCCTTCGGTCAGGGGGGCGGTATTGTGGTGGACGAGAGCTTCGCCTGCCCGGGGGTACGTGGTGTGTGGGCACTGGGCGATGCACTCGGCGGGGTCGGATACGCGCACGGGGCGTTCCGTCAGGCCGCCACCGTGGTGGCGGCAATCTTGGGCCGTCCCCTGCCCCCCATGCCTCCCCTGCCGCACGTGGTCTATTCCGCACCGGAGGTCGCCTGGGTCGGGGCGGCGGATGGCGCGCGCGTCGCGCGGGTGCCGTTTGCGGCACTGGGACGCGCCCATGCGGCCGGGGACGTCGACGGCCTGTACAAGGTGGTCGCGGACGATGCGGGGCGTGTGTGCGGAGTCCATGTGATCGGCGCCCATGCGACCGAACTCCTGGCGGCGGGTTGCATCGCGGTGGCGCGCGGGCTCAGCCTGCAGGAACTGGGATCGGCGCCGCTGCCCCACCCGACCTGGGGTGAGGGTCTGGTGGAGGCTGCGCAGTTGGCGATGGGCGCGCCCCTGCATCTGCCCCCGCCGTTGCGCCAGCGCTCTTGATTAGTTGCGCGTTCTAATCTAAAATCATTTCAGATACGGATCCGTGAGGGGGACGGCGGCGTGCGTTCGGTCGAGGAACTGGTCGAGCGGGTCCGAGCGCGGGGCGGTAAGGTGACACCCCAGCGGGTGCTGATCTACCAGGCGCTGTGCGGCGACACCTCGCATCCGACGGCCGAACTGCTGCACGCCCGTCTGCAGGGATTGTTGCCGCACCTGTCACTGACAACGGTGTACGCTGCGCTCAACGATCTGGCCGAGGCGGGAGAGTTGCGTCGCTTCCAATCTGGGGACGGTCAGGTCCACTACGATCCTGACACGCGGCCCCACGCCGAACTGATCTGTGTTCGCTGCCGGAGGATCCAGGACGCGCCGGCGCCGCATGGCCAGCAGCCGCTGCCGGCCGAGGTGGCAGGGTTCCGCGTGCTGGCGCGGACGGAGTTGCTGCACGGCCTGTGCCCGGATTGCGCGCGGGAAATGGCGGCTGGGGAGCCGGGTATGGAAGCGAGCGGCGTGGGATAATTGGCGGCTGCAAGCGTCCGCTGTGGCGCGCCCGCTGCCTCAGGCCCGCGGCTTGATCCATCCAGCCTGGCACCTCAGGCCCCAGGTCGCTGCGGACGCGTCGCGTCCTTCGCTCCCGGCATCTTTGGCGTGCGTGTTGCGGGTCCGAGGAAGGGGGAGCGTCAATGTCAGGGGCCCTGCCGGTGGAAGGCGAAGCGGGCGAAGCGGTTACCGAGCGAGGTCACAAGCATTCCTTCATCCTGCAGGTTGTGCAGCCCGGCCTGGCCGGACTGATGGACGGTTCCGTGTCGACCCTGGCGCCGCTCTTTGCGACCGCATTTGCGACGAACAATCCGCGGACCGCGTTCGTCGTCGGTCTGGCGGCGGCCATCGGTGCCGCGATCAGCATGGCCTTCGCCGAGGGGCTTTCCGACGACGGACAGCTCACGGGCCGCGGCTCGCCGATCGGGCGCGGCCTGATCATCGGCTTGATGACCTTCGTCGGGGGCATTGGCCATGCGCTGCCCTTCCTCATGCACACCATCCATGCGGCCCTGCTTCTGGCCTACGTCGTGGTGGGCGTCGAGCTCATCGCCATCGCGCTGATCCGCAACCGCTACTTCGGGACCAAGATGTGGCTGTCCATGGTCCAGGTGGTCTGCGGCGGCGTCCTGGTCTTCGTGGCAGGCGTCTTGATCGGGAGCCGGCTGGGGGCGTAAGGAGTCGTCCCGTCATCTCTCCGGTAAAGGGTGGAGACCGGCCCCCGGTTGTTTCCGCCGGCCAGGCCCCCTGGGCTTGAACTTCTTCCGGATGTCGGCCCGGTACGCCGGGTGGCGGCAGTCTGTGCTGCCGCCACCCGGCGTACCGGTGGATGGTTCTGCGCAGGCGGGGTGCACCCGGCGGGCCCCAGCGCCTTGACGGGCGCCCGCGGCTTCTTACGATGGGGAGGCGGGGCTGGACGGCGCGGGGGGAGTGCGGGCAGGGCGGATTCTTGCGCCGTGGGCGATCAGGCATATCCGGGCGAGCGGGGGGCGGGAGAACCCTTGGCCGCGGCGCGGGGGGTCTTCGCTGCGCGCCTGGCGGTGGGGGACTGGCTGTGATTGTGGGTACCGGGTGCGACCTGGCACCGGTGGATAGACTGAGGACCGC
This sequence comes from Bacillota bacterium, assembly GCA_021803205.1. Taxonomy (GTDB): domain Bacteria; phylum Bacillota; class Sulfobacillia; order RBS10-35; family JAJYVN01; genus JAJZMB01. The sequence goes on from JAJZMB010000162.1 coordinate 30,248, forward strand.
GTGCATTCGTCACCCGGCTCTGCTTCCCCGCCTGTTCTCAGCGCAGGAGCGGGCGCGGGCGGAGGTGAGGGGTGCATTCCGTTGGGAGCGCCTGGCGGGTGTGTTCGCTGCCAAGGAGGCGGCTCTCAAGGCTCTTGGTGTGGGCATGCGCGTGGCCTTCACGGACATCGAGGTGGGGCACGATCCGTCCGGGCGGCCGCTGCTACGGTTGACGGGTGAGGCCCGCGAAGTGGCCGCCCGCCTGGGTGCTGCTCACCTGCATCTCTCCATCTCCCATTCCGGTGGGTTTGCTATGGCCACTGTTGTTGCCGAGGGCGGAGGCGAGCAGGGGGGGGCGTAGCATGCGGCTTCTGGGTGTGTCTGCCATGAGAGAACTCGACCGCCGCGCGGTCGAGGAGCACGGGTTGTCCGTCAGCGCACTGATGGAGGTGGCCGGGGCGGCCTTGGCCCGCGAAGCGGCAGAGCTGCGCCGCGGCGCCGGTCTCAGCGGCCCGGCGGTCCTGCTCTGCGGCGGGGGCAACAACGGCGGCGACGGTCTGGTGGCGGCGCGCCACCTTGTGGCTGCGGGTATACCGGCGCAGGTGCTGCTCTGGGCGGATCCCGCCCGCACGGGTCCGGTGCCGCAGGCCAATCTGCGATTGCTCGGCCCCGCTCGCGTTCCGGTGATCGAACACCTCAGCCCGGCGGATGCCGGGCGCATCTGCCGCGAGGCGGGGGTCATTGTGGATTGCCTTTTGGGCACCGGATTCCGGGGAACCGTGCGGGCCCCGCTGCCGGACATCATTGCCGCGGCTAACGGCGCGGGCGCACCGGTGCTGGCGGCGGACATTCCTTCGGGTTTGTCGGGCGAACTGGGCTTACCGCCCGACGGCCCGTGCATCCGAGCCCGGCGCACGCTCTGCTTCGGTGCGGTGAAGGCAGGGTTGTTTTGCGAGCCCGGGCGGGGATACGCCGGTGAAGTGCGCCTGGAAGCGCTGGGCATCCCCGAGGCCGCATGGGCAGGCCTTGATGTCGTTCGCGGGCTGGCCGCTTCGGGGGTGGCCTCGCTCCTGCCGGTGCGCCGCGGTGCAGGACACAAGGGCACCTACGGTACCGTGCTGGCGCTGGCGGGTGCGGCGGGCTTTACCGGAGCGGCCGCCATGTGTGCGGTTGCGGCCCTCCGGGCCGGTGCCGGACTCTGCCAGGTGGCGTGCCCGGCAGCGGTGGCCGACGTGGTGGCGGCGAAGGTGACCGAGGCCACCATCCGTCCCTTGCCGGGAGATGCGCAGGGCGGGCTGGCGGAGTCCGCCGCCGATCGCCTGCCCGCCCTGGTGGGGGGCGCGGAGTCGGTGGTGGCTGGGCCGGGTCTGGGCCGCGGACCGGGTGTGCGGGCCGTCGTGACCCGGCTCCTCCAGATCTATGGCGGGCCGGTGGTGCTGGACGCCGACGCCCTGAACGCAGTGGAACTGCAAACCATTCGCGAGGCCGCCGGCCGTGTGATCCTCACGCCTCATCCCGGCGAGGCCGGGCGTCTGCTGCGCTGCTCCACGGGCGAGGTTCAGGCGGACCGGCAGGCCGCGGTGCGGCGGCTGGCCGTTGAGGGTCGCTGTGTCGCCGTGCTCAAGGGAGCCGGCACGCTGATCGCCGCCGCTGACGGGCCGATCTGGTGCAACCCCACCGGCAACGACGGCATGGGCACGGGTGGGAGCGGTGACGTGCTGGCGGGATTGATAGCGGGGCTCTGTGCCGAGGGCGCGGAACCGCAGGCAGCAGCTACGGCGGGCGTATACATCCACGGGCTGGCCGGCGACCTGGCCGCAGAGGAACTCGGGCGTAGGGCGATGCTCGCCGGGGACATCCTCCGCCACTTCTCAGGGGCATTCCGTATGCTACTCGGGGCTGGGGCATAGGCGCGGGCGCGGATGCCGCCGTCCGTCCGACACCGGATGGCTGCGGCTGGCGGGGCCCGCCAAGTGCGGTGAGGTGTCTCGGGCGCGTGGGGCGGACGCCTCCTTCACCGGTGGGCGGGAAGCGCCGGCGGTTGGAGCCGGACCACCCCACGGTCCTCGTCAACCCAGACTTCCACGCCTGCCGCCCCGCCCTGCCGCACCGAGAACAGAAACGTGCCGGTGGTGTGCTGCCCGTCCTGGGCGGATACAGTACCCGCACTCCGGAGCCCGGGGATCCGGGGTGGTCGCTCCAGTCACCCTTAGTACTGTCCTCCGCACGGGCAGCAGGTGGCGCCGGCGACGGCCAAGAACATCTGATCATAGGCCGGTGAGGCGGCCCCAAAGGGTGTGAACGGACGGGCAGGCCCGATTCGCCGCTTCATGAGTCCCCACCTCGGCCCAGGCCTTGCCAGTGCGGAGGACAGTATTGGGAGATGAGCCGGCAATGAAGAGTCGCGGCTCCAGGGCGGCGGCGCAGCAACGGGCAGCTGGAGTTTGCCTGGGCGGTACTGCCGGAGCCCAGGGACCCAGCAAAGTCGTCCAGTGGGCCAAGCGGCGGGGGGCCCGGACGGTCGTGACCCACAAGCGCTGGTGGTGAGCACCCGCCCTGACGTGACTTTGCCGGGACCCTGTGTCGGAGCCCACCAGGGCTTTTCTTTTTCCGCCAAATCGGGTACGTCTAGGACGGCGATACAAAAGTCGGTCTCCACAGCGGCCGTGAACCGTGGACCCTTGGGGGACAAGGGATTCGGAGCAGTGGCCTCGCAAAAGCGGACTTTTGCGTGCGGCGAACTCGCCGTGATCGTCTTATCAGGGGGAATTTCGGTGCCGCAGAAACCAAAATACGCCGCGCGCCGTGGCGGTGCCGGTTACCGAGCGGCTCAGCGACGCGGCTCGAACAACACAGTGTGGTGGATGTTTGGGGCGGTGGCGCTCGCGATCCTGGTTCTGGTCGTGGTGCGGCTGCTGGTCCCGAGCGGAGGCCCCGGTTCCTCCCAGGACGGCAAGCCGGTGGCCGCTGACGTCCTGATGAACCTGACCAGCGTGCCGTTATCGGCCTTCGATAGCGTGGGCATCGGTCCCGCCAAGGGCAGCGGGAAGGTCATCACACCCGCCGGTGGAACAACGACGCTTTGGAAGGACTCCACCGGCAAGCCGGTTGTCATGTACGTCGGCGCCGAATACTGTCCGTATTGCGCAGCCACGCGCTGGGCACTCGTGACCGGGCTGTCGCGCTTCGGCACGTTCAAGGGGTTGGAGTACATGACGTCCAGTCCGACCGACGTGTATCCGGACACGCCGACCTTCACCTTCGTCCATGCGACCTACAGCAGTCCCTACGTGGACTTCCAGCCCGTCGAGGAGCAGGGGGAGATCATCGGACAGCCTCTGCAGAGCCTGAACGCCCAGCAATCCGCCTACCGGGCCAAGTACGAAGCCGCGCCGTATTTCCCCGGTGCCGTCCCGGGTCAATACGATTATCCCTTTGTCGACGTCGCCAACCGCTACCTGTGGGAGGGGGCGTTCTATAGTCCGTCGGTCCTGGCGGGTCAGCTCTGGCCAGCCATTTCCCAGGCCGTGCACGCCGGGAAGGCCCCGGTGGCGCAGAGCGTTCTCGGGGGCGCGAACGTCCTGTCGGCGGCGATCTGTGCGGTGGACGGCGGGCGGCCCGCCCCGGTCTGCCAGAGCAGCGGCGTCAAGGCCGCCGCGACAACGCTGCCGAAGGCGCAGGGCGCCGGGGCATGACCACGGGTTGGACCCGGGCGCGGCTGATCCTCAGCGGGCTGGGGCTCCTGGTCTCGGCGTATCTGACGGCTGTCCACTACATCACGGCGGTGCCGCTGGCGTGTCCCTCCACCGGCATCATCGACTGTGCCCAGGTCCTGACCAGCCCGCAGTCGGTGGTGCTCGGCCTGCCCCTCGGTGTTTGGGGGATGGCGTGGTTTTTGGTGCTGGGTCTCCTGGCCGCCCGAGCCGGGCGTGCGGGCGCGACCGGCTCGGGCGCTGTGCTGGCCAGGCGGGTATGGGTGGCCCTGGGCGCAGTCGCCGTCGTCTACTTCATATATTTGGAGCTCCTGGTCATCGGGCGTATCTGCATCTGGTGCACGTCCGTCCACCTGATCGTCCTGGCATTATTCGCCATGGAGGCATCCGGCGTGGAGTGAGGCCGGTCTTCCAGAGCCCGACCACACCGAGCCGCGCAAGTGCCGGTTCGGGTGCGCGCGGCTTGGTGCTGGGGCGAGTCGCCTGTGGTGGCGCCTGCGCTGGGTGGTGATCTGCGCCGCCGTGCTGATGGCGGGGTTGCATGCATGGGTGGGTACGGCAGTGTTCTCCGCGCCCGGGTGGGATATTCGACTCTCCGTCCGGTGGCAGCGTCCGGACTGTGGGCGGGTGAGCGGTGTCGGGGGCGTTTCGGCTTATGGTGGGCGGGAACTTCGGGAGGAATCGGCCGGTGCGGGCCACTTGGGCAGAAGTTGACCTTGGTCGCCTGCGGCACAATGTGCGAGCGCTTCGCGGATGTCTTGCGTCGGGCGCCGGCCTGATGGCGGTGGTGAAGGCCGACGGTTACGGGCACGGTGCCCTGTCCGCGGCCCGCGCCGCGCTGGAAGCCGGGGCGGCGGCGCTCGGGGTGGCGTTGCTTGAGGAGGGACAAGCCCTCCGCCGTGCCGGCGTGACCGCGCGCATCCTGGTCATGGGCTGGACACCTGCCGCACGGGCCGCGGATGTGGTGGAGGCCGACCTGGACCAGGCGGTCTTTGACACCGACGATGCCCGGGCCTTCGCTGCGGCCGCGCGTGTCGCGCGACGGAAGGTGCGGCTGCACGCCAAGGTCGATACGGGCATGGGGCGCCTGGGCTGGTCGGCGCGGGAGCCTGCGTCGCAGGCGGCGGCGGTGGATGCCGTCACGAACGTGGCCCGCTTGGATGGCGTGGAATTAGCGGGGATTTTCACCCACTTCGCGGGGGCGGACGAACCGATCCTGGACGGGGCACGGCGCCAACTGGCCGCATTTCGGGCGGTGCTGCAGGGCCTTGAGGCGGCAGGGGTCCAGCCGGGATGGCGACACTGCGCGAACACCGCCGCCATCCTGCGGCTCCCCGAGGCGCACTTCGACCTGTGTCGCGCCGGGATCGGCATGTACGGTTACGTGCCTTCGCTCCATGTCCCCGACCCGGGACTGGCGCCCGTCCTCTCCTGGTACACGCGCGTGGCCCAGGTCAGGGAACTGGCCCCCGGAGACGCGGTGAGCTACAACGGCACCTATGTCGCCCAGTCACGAGAACGTGTGGCCACCCTCCCCGTCGGTTACGCGGACGGTTTCCCGCGGGCCCTGACCAACCGTGGGCAGGTCCTCGTCGGGGGCCACCCGGCGCCGCTGCGCGGCCGGGTCTGCATGGATCAGGTCATCGTATCGCTCCAGGGGGAGGGTGTCGTCCGGCAAGGCGACCCGGTGGTGATTCTCGGAGAGCAGGGTGGCCGGGCGCAGTGGGCGGCGGATGTGGCCGATCGGGTGGGCACCATCAGTTACGACATCCTCTGCGGCATCAGCCCGCGGGTGCCGCGGGTGTACCGTGGGGCGTGAGGCCGCGGCACCCGCGGCACCCGCGGCATTGTGGGCATCCCCCCCGGCATAGCCTCGCCCAGGGGGATGCCGTATGTCGCGCCTGCGATTGGCCGAGAGCCTCTCGACCCGCCTGATCCACGCCTGGGGGCCTCCGGCTCCGGAACCGAGCCCGGCGCCGTTATTGCCGGAAGCACTCTGCAAAGGTCTGCGTCACGCCGGTCTGGGCATCCCCGCGTATCTCTTTCTCGAACTCCAGCGTCCGCTGCTCTTCGTCTACGGGCAGCTGCTCCGGGTCGGCGGAGCAGTGTTCCCCGGCGCTGCCGGTCTCGCCGCACTGCTGGAGGAGGCGGAACGACTGCAGGCCCTGCTGGTACATCCGATATCGCCCGTTGATCTGCCATGAAGCCGTTTTTGATCACCGATTGCGGAAGCACCACGACCAAGGCACTGCTGATCGGAGGAGACCGGCCGCAGGAGGCGCACTTGGTCGCCTCGGGAGAGGCGCCGACGACGGTGGAGGCACCTTATGCCGACGTCACGGTCGGCGTACTGGCAGCCATCGCCGCGCTCGAGGAGGCCTGCGGTCTCCACCTGCGCGTACCGGCCGGAACCCGTCCCGATGCGGCTGCGGCGGACTACCTGTCGACATCCAGTGCCGGCGGCGGGCTGCAGATGTTGGTGGCAGGCGTTGTCGGGCGGTTTTCCGCCGCCAGCGCCGAACGCGCGGCCCTGGCGGCCGGGGCGATTGTGCAGCGTACCTTCAGCGTGGAGGACGGTCTGGACGCGCATGAGCGCATCGCCGAACTGCGCCGGCTCCGCCCGGACATGGCCCTTCTGGCCGGTGGGACCGACGGTGGCGGCGTGACTCACGTGGCGGAGATGGCCGAACTCCTGCGCGCAGCCGCACCGGAGCAGCGATTCGGCGGCGGAATGAGGCTGCCGGTGGTCTTCGCGGGCAACACGGCCGCTCGACCGGCGGTGGTGTCCGTCCTGGGTGACCGATGCGACCTGCGCCTGGTGGACAACGTGCGGCCCGACCTGGAACGCGAGCGGCTCAATCCGGCGCGGGACGCCATCCACGAGCTGTTCATGGATCATGTCATGGCCCGCGCACCGGGATACGACCGTCTCTCCGCGTGGGTCGCCGCACCAGTGTTGCCCACCCCGGCCGCTGTGGGCGTCACTGTGAGGGCCGTCGCGGAGCGGCTCGGGCGCGACGTGCTGGCCGTGGACATCGGCGGGGCCACCACGGACGTCTTCAGCGTGACCTCCGGCCGCTACCATCGGTCGGTGGGTGCCAATTTCGGCATGAGTTACAGCGCCACCCAGGTGCTGCGCGAGGCGGGTGCGGGCGCCCTCGCCCGCTGGCTGCCGCTGCGCATGGGTGACCGAGAGATCTCCGATCGTATTGCCAACAAGATGGTCCGGCCCACCACAGTTCCGGCGACGCCCGTTGACCTGCTTCTGGAGCAGGCCCTGGCGCGCGAGGCCCTCCGCCTGGCGCTGGCGCACCACCGGCGGACATTACCGCCGGCCGCACCGCAGGCGGGTCGTCGACGTCTGGGGGATTCCCTCGCCGGACGCCGTGCTGGCGCTGAATGCCCGGTGGGAGGTTTGAGTGTATTCGGTCTGATCCTCGGCAGCGGGGGAGTGCTCTCCCATGCCCCCCGGCGTGCGCAGGCGGCAATGATGCTCCTGGACGCCTTCGAACCGGTCGGAGTGGTGCGGTTGGGCGTGGACAGCGTCTTCATGCTGCCGCACTTGGGGGTGCTACGCGGGCGCTGCGCCGAGGCGGCGGATGCCGCTTTCTGGCGTGACTGCCTCGTCCCGTTGGGGACTGCAGTCGCACCGGCCGGTTCAGCCTCGGCGCTGTCGATCCTACTGCATCTCGCAGGCGGCACGCAGCGCCTGACGGTGCCCCGGGGCGGGCTGGTCCGAGTGCCGCTGGTCGCCGGGGAGGTGGTCCGTGCGGATCTGGCCCCAGGTCGTGGCGGGGATCTCGGCGCGGGTCCGGGCCGGCCGGTGCGGTCCGAACTGCACGGAGGAATGGTCGGTCTGTTGTTCGACTGCCGGGGCCGTCCCCTGCCTGCGCCGGAGCGGCCCGCCCAAATGGCCGCCTGGCTCGCGGCGGCCGGGGCGTGGCCATGAACGCCTCTTCTGGGCTCATCGTGTCTCCGGACCGGTCCGTGGTGCGCCGACGGCGGTTGCCAGTCTCCGGGGAAGTCCTGGTGACCGAGGGGGCTACCGTGCGCGCGGAGGATATTGTGGCACGGGCCATGCTCGAGGGGCCGCTGCTGCCGGTACCGGTGGCGGGGCTCCTCGGATGCGAGCCCGCAGGGGTGGCGCGCCTGCTCACCGTGACTGAGGGGATGGCGGTGCGGGAGGGCGACGTGCTCGGACGCAGCCTCGGCATCTGGCGTTTTGGGGCGCGGGAGGCGCGCGCGCCCATGGCGGGTACGGTGGAACGCGTGTCTCCGACCACCGGCCAGATCACCCTGCGCGGTGCCTCCCGCGCCCTGGAGGTCAGGGCGCACCTGCCTGGCGTCGTCTCTGCCGTCTCGCCGGGGGAGGGTGCGGATATCATCTGCCGAGCGGCGCAGGTGCAGGGCGTCTTCGGAATCGGGGGAGAGACGCGTGGCATATTGTCCACGGAAGCCTTGCCGGGAGCGGTGTGGCTGCTCCGTACGGCCGACGGTGATGACCTCCGGCGGGCCGCGGACGCCGGGGTTGCGGCCGTCGTGGCCGGCGGCATCGGCTATGCGGACCTGGGTGTGGTCCACTCCCGCCGGTCTCCGGTCGTCGTGGTGCTCACCGAGGGCTTCGGCGATCAGCCCATGGCAGACCGGACATGGAACATTTTGCGCGTGCACTTGGGCCGTGCGGCTGCGGTAGACGGCACGACACAGATTCGGGCCGGTGTGGTCCGCCCGGACGTGGTCATACCTCGTTCCGGGGAAGGGCGCCCCCTACCCTCCGGCCCACCTCCGGAACTGCGGCTGGGCATTCGGGTGCGCATCGTACGCGAGCCCGGACTCGGCCGTTGCGGGCGGGTCCTGCAATTGCCGCCACTGCCGCGGACGGTGGACAGTGGGGTGGTGACGCGTGTCGTGCTGGTGGCGCTGGATGGTGGAGGGGTGCAGACCGTGCCACGCGCCAATGTGGAGGTGGAGTCCTGATCGCCCTACCCGTCTTGGTGGTGTCAGGACCGCGTCGGTCTCGCCGCACACATGCAGTTACAGGCAATTGCCGTTACAGCGCGAAAGCGCGGAATACGCCCGTCAGCGAGCATCTGGTCGCCGGGGAGCCATGCGGGTGCTGCGGCGGAAGCCCGTGCTCCGCAAGCGTTGGGGTGGCCGCGGCCCACCGAGCGCCGCATCGACCGGCCCCCCGATGGCCCGGCCCTGCGGCCGAAGGCCCCCCACCGGAATGACTGCCTCGGTTTGTGGCGCGCTTCGCCCAGGAAACGGAGGGGTGTCCCGGAATAGGAACCGGGGAAAGGAGCCGCGGGTGCCTTGACCGAGTCCATGACGGGAGCCGGGGATTATGCGGGCGACGAGCAAGAATTCACGCAACGTTTGATGGCGTTCACTGAGCTGGCGCAACTGGGTGATTTCGCCCGGGGCTGCCAACGCTGCGGTCTGCGTGCGGGCTGTCGCGGTGTCGTTTTCGGTGAGGGGGAGCCCCACGCCCGGCTCTGCCTGATCGGCGAGGGACCTGGAGCTACGGAGGACGAATTGGGCCGGCCGTTCGTCGGCAAGGCCGGGGAACTGCTCGACAGGATCCTCGAGGCGGTGGGCTTTACGCGCCAGATGGTATACATCAGTAACGTCGTCCTCTGCCGCCCGCCGGGGAACCGGACGCCGGAGGAATCCGAGATCGCCGCCTGCCGGCCCTATCTCTGCCGCCGGCTGGCGCTGATCGATCCCAGCATCGTCGTACTGCTCGGCGCAACGCCCTTGCGTGCCCTGATCGACCGCAGGGCCAAGATCACGGCGGAGCGCGGCCGCTGGCATCGTCTCGACGGGCGCTGGATTCTCCCGACGTACCACCCCGCCTATCTGCTGCGCAGCCCTAGCGCGAAGAAGGACGCCTGGGAGGATTTCCGGATGGTGCGTGAACTGTATCACCGGCTGCACGGGACGGGCGCCGCCGTCTGACTCCGACCGCTGTGCCGGGCTGCGGCTCGGCCAGGGGTCTACGGCGGCTGGCAGCCGTCGAGGGCGGGGGATCGCATGCCCCCGGGGCTCCACAGCCCGCCCGCGGCGTGCCCACCGGTCTTCGGGGTGCCCGGACACCGCCCGCGCGGACCCTGTTACCCCTACCGGAAGGCCCGCATCACGGCAAGGATAGCGAGAACCGCGGCGACCACCAGCGCCACAACGAAGAGCACATGGAACAGCGCGGCCACAATGCCGAACACGGTGGGCAGCAGGATCCCGACCGCCGCCCCGCCGGCCACACCGTACCAAGTCGCCGTGGAGAGGCTCCCTCCCCGCCCGCGGTGGCCGCCCCCCAGGTGGTGGCCGACAAGTCCGCCGAGAATCGCAAGGATGACCACAAGCCACAAGCCGGGCACTGGGCGACACATCCTTCCAGAACGCTCCCCCACACTGTATCGCGGACACCCGCCCAAGGCGACAACTGACCGACGTGTGGCAGCCGCAGCGGCCATTCCGTTTCCCCCCCGTAACGTTGCGCCGCGACCGGTCTCAGCACTGACTCGCCCCGACCCGGGACAGGAGCGATTTTTACCCGCGCGGCAACCGTCCGTGCGCGCGCACGTGAACGGAATGCGGAGGGCAGTGCTCGCACGGCGACGCGAGAGGCACCGTTGACCGGGCGCCGGAGATTGAGGGCCTGGGGCATATGTACCCCCAGGCCCGAATCTGACTCAGTTCTCTCGATCCTCACGTACCACGGTTGCCTGGGACGACCATGCGTGAGTCGGTTTCCATACCGGCCCCGAAGCGTGGACCGTTGGGGGACAGGGGGATTCTGCGCAGCGGCCACTTAGGCTTCCTGGTCCCACCGGAAGTCGATTGCTTCAAGGAAGACCCGCGCGAGCACCATGTGGCCTACAGGGTTCGGATGCACCCTGTCCAAGGCCAGTGTGGCGGGGTAGACGTGCTGGAGGACGCGGTCGAACGCTGCCTGCGTGTCCACGAAGACCGCTTGATGATCGGCCGCGACGCGCCGCACCACATGTCCGTACCGATCCATCTCTGCTCGCATCGGATCCGCCCGGTTCGGCTCGATGTAGAAGGGCGTCATCAGGACGAGCCCCTTCAGGGTGGGCCTCGCCTGGCCGATCAGTTCTCGCAGCGTCGCCTCGTATTCTTCGAGGTGGACGTGGTTTTCGCGTTGCAAGGGCTCGTCAAACTGCCGCCAGACGTCGTTGGTCCCGATCATCACCGACAGCCAGTCCGGCGCCAGATCCAGGACGTCCCGCTGCCAGCGCGCCTTCAGAGTGCGCACGGTGTTACCGCTGACACCCATGTTGACGACGCGGATGCGGAGTGCCGGATAGCCGGAGCTCAGTAGAGCGTTCACCTGCGCCACATAGCCTCGCCCGAGCGCCTCGTCCCTTCCCTCGCCCACCGGCTGCTTCCGCGCGCAGTCGGTGATGGAATCTCCGATCATAACCAGCTTCTGGTGTGCCCCGATCTTCACGCGCATTCCCCCCGGATGATGTTCCTGACCGCCGGGTGGTTATGGGTCCGGACCTGGTCTCCCTGTCGGCGGGCTGGGTATCTTCCGGGGTGCGCCGCTGCGTCGGGCGGCGCACCCCTGGGCTGCAGCGGGTTTGCGGCGGCGGCAGTGGAGGGGGGGAGCGCGGCGAAGTCACGACCGCGCTGGAGGGATGACCACCATGGCGACCGTTCAGCTCTATGTCGACGGCTGTGACGTGAGTTTCGATCCCGCGACGGCGGATAATGTGCGCGCCAACCTGGTGGCGGTCGACGGACGTACGCATATCCTGCGGCCGGGGGATACTATGTCGCTGGGGTCCGCGCCGGTGCTCGACGGTACGGGGTGTCTCGCTCTGCGGGTGACGCGGGGGGGGGCATGGGCGGCGGCCACCCCGCCTTCGGTGTCTGACGCGGTCCGCCGGTCGTGGGTCCCTGTGTCCGGATCACTTCCCGCTGCGAGGGATGCGGCGGCCCAACTTGTGGCGGCTTTGGAGGAGCTGACGCGTGGCGGGCTCACGCCTGGGCAGGCCTTGGCGCGCCTGCTTCCAGGCGGTGGGGGCATAGCCGAAGGGTCCCCGGCGGACTGGTGGCTTGTGCCGGGTGGGCCCCTGGCCGACCTCCGGGCGATGGCGCAACCCAGACATGTGGTGGAGGGCGGCTGGCGTGTTGGGCGCGCCCCGGACGTCCGGACCGCTCCTTGGCATGGCGGTCGGCGTGCGCAGCCCCTGGCCCTGGGTGACCCGAGCCCCGTCCCCAGTGTCACCGGGCTACCGCCGCAGGCGGTTGCCCGGCACTCGCCGTATGGTGGCGGGACTGGGTGGACGCACCGCTAGTCCAGGCGGAGATGGAACGGTTTGGCCGCGGTTCCGGCCGCGCGGTCAAGTTCCGCAGACTTGTGCCGGAGCGCATCGGCGTCGAGCAAACCCTGCTCGATCAACAGTTCGATCACACTGGCGATGGCCAGCGTGTTGCGATAATCGACCTCCTGCATGTCCGCGAGCCGCGCCCCGAACTCCACCTCGTTCCAGCGCACCGACACACCGATCTCCCCCCCGCCAGCTGCGCCGCACTTTGCGCGGTGAGCCATTCGCTTGCTATCCTTCCGGCGGGTGGCGCGAGTATGCGCCGGAGGTGGGCGGCTCGGTGGGAATTGGGCCGGAAGCGGAATGGGCGGTGAGGACGGGCGCCGCCGCGGAGACTGCGGCGCTCGGTCGGCGCCTGGGCATGGCAGCGCGTGCCGGAGATGCGCTATTGCTTTCCGGGGTGGTCGGCGCCGGCAAGACGGTGCTCGCCGGCGGGATTCTGACGGGTCTCGGCGTTCCCGGGCCGCACCCCAGTCCCACGTTCACCATCGTCCGGACCTATCACGGCCGGCTGCACGCGGCACACCTCGACCTGTACCGGCTCGATGGTGGGTTGGACGCTGAGGAGATCGGGCTCGAGGACATCCTCGCGGGTGAGGGTGTCGCCGTTGTGGAATGGGCGGAACGGCTTGGCGCCCTCACGCCGCCGGATGCCCTATACGTCAGGTTGGAGCGGGTCACTGCCGGTGACGAGCGGCAGATTCTGCTTGCACCCAGCGGTCCGGGGGCCATGGATCTTGTGGAGCGGGCCCGCCGGGTCAGAGCCGGAGGGTGGCGATGACAGGTGATCGTTTTGGGTTTGGATGCCTCCGCCGGCGGCGTTGGGGCGGCGGTTGCCGATGCCGGTGGGCTGCGGGCGACCGTCTGGGTGGGGCGAAATTCCCGACCGGCCGCGTCCCTTCTGGCTCTGAGCGAACGCGCGCTGTCGGAGGCCGGGTTGAGTGTTCGGGACCTCCGCGGGATCGCTGTGGCCGTGGGACCCGGATCGTATGCCGGCGTGCGCGCCTCGGTCGTGACGGGTAAGGCGCTGGCCCACGCGGCGGAATTGCCGCTGGCAGCCGTGGGTTCGCTGGAGGCCATGGCGCTTGCCGCGGGACCGTGGCCTGGTGTGATCTGGGCGGCCATCGATGCCCGGCGCGGGCGGGTGTACGCGGCCGCGTTCCGCTGGGAGGCTGGGTGCGTTTGTGTGGTGCAGGATCCGGCACTGCTGGAGCGGCCCAGTTTTCACGCTGCTGTCGGCGCCCAGGCGGGTCCCAGGCTCCTGGTCGGGACCGGTGTCTCCGAAGACGATCTCGGTGCGCTTGGTGGTATCGCCGCTGAACTGTGGCTTGGGGCGAGTGGTACGCCGGCGGCCATGGCGGGCGCGGTGGCCCTGCGCGGTCGGGAGGTGCTCCTGGGGGGGCAGGCCGTTGACCCGATTGCGCTCTTGCCGCAGTACGCGGGGCAGCCGGAGATCGGCCGGCCACCGGGCCCCGGGCGGAGGGCGTCCGCTCCGGGTTGAGGCGCGCGTTGGCCCGGCGTACACTGGGGCATCCTCGGGAGTCGTGGGAGTGCGGCGGCCAAAGGCCCTGCGACCGTGCTCGAAGGGACGGATGGCGGGGTGGCGGTCCAGCAGGTGCCGGAACCCGTGCGTTTCGCGGATATGGAGTTGCGCCACCTGAGTGCGGTGCTGGATATCGAACGGCGCTCTTTCCCCACGGCCTGGTCGGAACGCGCATTCGTATCCGAACTCACACAGAACGCCTACGCCCACTATATTGTCGCCTTGCGGGGCCAGCGCGTCGTGGGCTATGCGGGCATGTGGCTCATCCTGGACGAGGCCCACATCACCAACATCGCCATCCATCCGAGCGAACGTGGCCGCGGTCTCGGGGACGCCACCCTTTCGGAGTTGCAGCGGCGAGCGGAGGAACACGGGTGCGTACGCATGACGCTGGAGGTCCGCCCCAGCAATGCTGTGGCGCGGGCCCTGTACGGCAAGCACGGCTTCGTTGCGCGTGGGGTGCGTCCTGCTTATTACACTGACACGCACGAGGACGCCATCATCATGTGGAAGGACGACCTGAAGCCTGGAAAGCCTTGATACTCTGAGCTGGACGGGGACAAGGCCAGCTGGAGTGCCTCCAGTTGGAATGCCAGGGAACCCGCTGTTTTGGCGGGTTTCCTGCTGCCTCCTTCGGCGGGGTCGGTCAATTACGTGATCGCTGGCAGGATCAGCGTGAAGCAACTGCCCTGGCCGAGTGCGGTCTCCACCCTGATGGCGCCGCCGTGCGCCCGGGCCAGGAGTTGCGCGATGGAGAGCCCGAGGCCAAAACCGTCCTGCGCTCGGGAGTGGGCCTCGTCTCCCCGAAAAAATGGTTCAAACAGGTGAGGCACGAACTCGGGTGGTATGCCAGGCCCGTCGTCCCTCACAGAGAGGGAGGGGGAGGCGTGTCTGTCTTGAGACACACGGACTGTGATGGCGCCCCCCTTCGGCGTGTACTTGAGGGCATTGTCCAAGAGGATCACGACGATCTGCTGCAAGTGCTCGGGGTCTCCGAATACCTCCACGGGCGACGGAGCATCCAATCGCAGATCCCGGTTTTCGGCCACTACGAGCATCGTTTCGTAAACGCCTCTCGCCAAGGCCGAGAGATCCATGCGTTCCCAACGGCCACGCTCGGGGCGCTCACCCCGAGCAAGGATGAGCAGCCTCATGGTCATTCGGCGCATGCGGGCGGCCTCTTCCCGGATCGCGTCCGATGCCTGCTGCGTGACCTCAGCATCCTGCTCCTGCCAGTGCGCCAGCAGTTCCGCGTACCCCTGGATGATAGCCAGCGGGGTGCGCAGTTCATGTGAGGCTACCGCGATGAACCTTTGTTGCGCGCGGACAGCCTGGGCGATGCGGTCCAGCGCCTGGTTGAGCACAGCCGCGACGTCCCGAATCTCATCGGGGGGTCCGCTTTCAGGCAGGCGGGCATCCAGGTTGTGAGCGTCGATGCGGCGAGCCGCGGCAATGATTCCTCGCACCGGGGCCAGGGCCTTGTTCGCAAGCAGCAGGCCGATGGCGGCCGCCACGCCCGCGCCCCCGACGTCGACCCAGAGCAGAACGCGACGAGCCGCCCGCAGGAAGTCGTCCACCGGTCCCAGAGATTGGGCGACCTGCACTGCGCCCACCACACTTCCGCGGCGTTGTAACGGCAGGGAGACCCATGCCAACGGCGGCCCCTTGCCCTCCAGGGAGGGACGCACACCCTGGGCCGGCACGGAGGGAGTTGTGGCCAGGGGCAAGGTACGTCCCTGGAGATTGAGCGAGCGGTTGACGACAGCGCCGGAGTTACTCTCAACCTGCACGAACTGACCGGATTCTGGTGCCACCAGCACCAGTTCCGCACTGCCCAGGCCCATCTGCACGCGCTCGCCGCCGGACTGTCCCTGTCCCGCCCCACTGTTGGCGGACACGCCGGAGACGAGCGCGGCGACGGCGGTCGCGCTGTCGGCCACGGAATGGAACGCGTCAGCGGTCAACCGCAGGCGCAGTATCCCGAGTGCGATGAACGTGCTGCAACCCAGCACGGTCAGGACGGATAGACCGTACCACGTCGTGAGGCGCCATCCGATGCGGCGCTTCACGGGCAGTCCTCCCGGAGTACGTACCCGACGCCCCGCACAGTGTGAATCAAGGGGCTGCTCGTCGCACGATCCACCTTCTCGCGGAGTTGTCGAATCATCACGTCGACGATGTTGCTGGTCCCGCTGTATGCATAGCCCCATACCCGCTCCAAAATCACGTCGCGTGTCATCACTCGGGGTGAATTGTCCATCAGAAAGGCGAGGAGGTCGAATTCCCGCCTCGTCAACAAGATGTCCACTCCGTCGCGCGTTGCCGTACGGGCCCGCGGTGCCAGGCGCAGATCGGCGACCTGAAGAACGGGATCGGCGTTGCCCGCCCGGCGACGGAGGATCGCCCGCATCCTCGCCAGGATCTCTTCGATGTAGAAGGGCTTGGCGATGTAGTCGTCCGCGCCCGCATCCAGCCCGGCGACCCGGTCAAGGAGATCTCCCCGGGCCGTGAGCATGATGATGGGCACGTCTGTGGCCGGCGGAGCCGGCTCGAGCGGAAGTGGACCGCATTCGCTCTCGACAGGCCCGAAGCGGCCGGAGCGAATGCGGCGGCAGACCTCCATGCCGGTGAGCAGGGGCAGCATGACGTCGAGGATGACCAGCAGCCACCCGCCCTTCGCCGCGAGTGCCAAACCTTGCCTGCCATCCCGGGCCACGTATACCTCGTATCCGCAATGGGACAGCTCCAACCGCAGCAGATCCGCCAGTCGTCCCTCGTCTTCGACCACCAGAACGCGCCCGACCACATCTGGAGGCGCCACTTCAGCACTGCCTCCCTCCCCGAATTCCCGGCCCGGGCAAGAACAAGCGCTCGCACCTCCGGCTCGGGCCGCCCATTTGTTGAGGCTGTGCCACAATTCCCGGCCGGGGCCGCGACATGGGCACCGAGTTCCATCCTGATGCGGCTTGACCGCCGTCCCGGCCATCCTGCCACCGGTTGCTGACGGACATGTGACGCACTTCCCGCGTCGCGGATCACATGCACCCCGTGCGGCGACGCGTCAGTCGGCCGGTCCGGGCGCCGTAATGTAGACGAAGTCCCGGGAATCCGGCGACAGGTAGCGACTTCCTGGCCTGACCATGTTCGACATGAGCGCCGTGCCGAGCACTGCCGAGGAGCCCGGTTGGACTGGACGGTAAAAGTTGAAGGTCACCCAGTAGCTGTTGATGTCCAGTTGCATCGCCCGTCGCACCCCCATCAGGGTGAAGACCCGGGCGAGTGTGCGCGCCGTGACCGGAACACCAGCCGCGTACACGAGGTTGCCCCGCCCCGTGAGCGCGAGTCCGGACCTCCACACCCGTACCGCGCTACCCACGGTGATACCCCAGGCGATACCCTGGTCGACGCCGAGGGTGGCACGCCCATGATCGACCAGCAGGTCCAGGTTCTGCAACAGGCTCCAGGGTGCGGGCGATGCCGGAATCTCGGTGCCCCAAGTCCCGAGGGCCACCTGATAGGAGCGGTACACCGCGAGCGTAGCGAGTCCCGCGGTGGGCTGCAGGTACCACTGCCCAGCGGCGCGGAATCCGAATCCGTTATATCGGCCCTGCAACCGCTTGAACCCGCCGTTGAAGGCCGCCAGCAACCGCGACCGGGCCGCCAGCGGCACTTCGCCGGTTCCGCGGAGGCCGCTCGGCGCTTGCGGGTGCTGCGTGCCGGCGACCAGATGCAGGTGGACGGCTCTGGTGTTGATCCATACCAGATCCACCCGCTCGTAGGGTCTTGTCGGGTCAGGCAGGACGAAGGTGCGCTCCATCGCCGGCTTTCCTTGTGCTGTCCCGCCGACCGGGACCCACACCCCTTCCCCCGGTGCCTGCGGCCAGCTCGGTGGTACGCGGAGGGCAGTGGGCCAGGTACTCGAACGCGCACGGCCCGACGCCGACGCTGATGAAGACGGCACGGCACCGGCCGATGTCGCGTCCCCGAGGACCGGCGCAGCCTGGCGTGCCGGCCTGTGGAACATCGAGTACAGGGTGCGGCGGACAAAGTCGCTGCTGCTGTACCAGAGGTCTTCGGCGAGAGCGACCGGTCGTGGTCCGAGCGTCCTGCGTACGCCTTCGACCAAGCCGACGAATACGTTGTTTCGGCTCGCGGTGGAGTGAGAAAGTACCAGCAATGGAGATGACGACACCCACTTGCCCTTGGCCAGGCTTAGCACAGCATTGTGCGGTCCTGCTGCCGGACTGAGCCATGCGACCGATATCTGTACGGCCTTGGACGGGAGGGTTGCCAGCCGAATCTTCGTAGCGGCCTGTGTCAACATGAAAGTGTGCGGCACGCCGGCCACGCCGCGGCCGACCATCACGGTCTGCGCCTGGGTGCCGGTTCCCAGCGCGTAGGCCAGATATTGCTGTATCCCGGTCAGGGCCAGCACGGCACCGCCGTGGCCACCAACGCGCTGCGTCGCGGGCCCGAATCGGGGGAACGCACTGCCCGCTGCGCCAAACCTCACCGCTGCGCCGTACAGCGCCCAAGGACTTCCCGCACGACGGGCAAGGGCCAAGACCTCTGAGGGCGTGCGTGAGCGACCCATGACCACGACCTCCGGGCGGCCGCGGTCGTTCAGCGCCACCGTTAGGCCCTGTTCCCGCAAGGCGGCTGCGGCGCTGACTACAAACGTCGGCATAACCGGCAGGACCTGCAACGACGGCCACCACTTGAGCGTCGCCACCACCAGCAGGAACGTAGCGCCAAGCGTGGGGACGAGCCGCCAAGGCCGCAGCCGCCTGCGTCTGCGCCGCTGTCCACGCCGAGTCGGGCTCGGCAGGTAAGGGATACGGGGCGTTCGCCGCCTGTGCGGGCCGAAATCGGCGTGCAAGTTCCACCCTCCAGATGCGTGGACAGCGCCCGCATTGGACGGGCGACAGTCGGCAGTTCGTAATCAGGGGCTGGCACCAGGCGAAGCGTGCGAAGCCGGTGTGCCCGCGCCTCATGCCAAGTGCTCAGTCATCCTGAGCGCGCAAGATGAAGTGCGGTTGAAGGGCACATGAAGACAAAATGATTTTACTTGCAACCTCGACCGAGCGCTGCGCCCCCAGCGTCGTCCAAGTGTGCGTGCCGCCCGCCAGCCGCAGGCCGAAGTGGGCGGGCGGACCCGAACGGCGGCCGCTTCCCTGGGTTCTACGCGCACGTCTGCGAGGCCTGGTAGGCAAGGTCAGTCCGCCCGCGATCGCTCCGGCGCCTCTGACGCCGGAGCGATCGCGGTTTCAGCAAAACAACACGGCGTATTCATCTCGGTTTCATCCCGCGGGAGGAGACTGAGCGGGCACACCGGACAAATTCGGTCCGTTCGGTGACAACGGAAGGGAGGTGAACGCAGATGCGATTGCGCGCACTTGCAGCCGCAGGCACCGGCATCCTCCTCGCCAGCGGCATCGCGGCCGCCGTGGCTGCCAGCAGTGGGGGCGTCTTGGCGTCCCCGACATCACCCGCTCCGCGGCCTCAGACCATAGGGACCGTTGCGGCGTCTCAGCAGAAGGGGTCCGTAGACTCTGGCGGCAACGTCCAGTCCGGCGCCGACGTCCAGTCCGGGCCCAACGTGCGCGGTGGCGCTCCCGACGCCACCGAGGGCCACCCGAATCACAAGGACGCTGAAGCGGACGGCTGATCCGCGACGCCCGAGAGAGCGTCCGCCCGGAGCCCCGCTCGGGGCTCCGGGTTCCCTGGCGAACCGCCCACCAGCGTTGGATTGACGTTAGTCAACCTGCGCTGGCCCTTCAAGAGCAGCGCGCAGTCGTGTGCGCAAAGCCCCGGTGGAATGCACACACCATTGGAACGCGGGCGCGGGCCAGGGCTTCCCGATGCGTCGATGGTCCAGGGGCAGATGACCGGAGCAGAGGGTTTGTGTTACGGCTCACGAACTCTTCGGTGGTTCTGACCACGGTGGGTGCAGCCGGCGCCCCTCCGCCGAGGCATGGTGCCGCTTGGACTTCGCGGGTCCAGGGCAAGGGCTGACGCCCGCTCCGCGCCCTGGAGCCGCACGCGCCCAAGCTGCTTTCGGGATCGGGGCGGAGGGGCGAAAATCAGTGGCTAGGTCGAGTGAATGAATATCGTTCATCGGCGCCTAGGGTGAGCGCTTACACGGGGGGCAGATGCGCATCCCCGTGAAGGACTGCGGACCGGTTCACGCTCCCGGGCGGCTGTATTACCCATATCCCCGCCGCTGGTGTGGCTGCGAAGCCCCGCCCCGGCGGAGGGAGGAGCTGGTGTGGCTCCGCAGCTTCAACGCTGCCGGGCCAAGATGTCCTCCGCCGGCGAAACGGCGCGCAGGATCTGCGCGTAGCCGCGGATGGTGCGCGCAATGCGCATCTTGCTTCGTCCCTCTTTGCGCTCGTAATGCAGTTCCAGTGGCACCTCGACGCAGCGGGCTCCCAACCGGTGGAGCCGCAGGAGGATTTCCGCCATGCAGGCGAAGCCGTCGGTCGTCACCAGACCGTCGGCCCCGTAACGCGCGACGGCTTCGCGCAGGATGCGTACACGGTAGGCGCGGAAGCCACAAGAGTAGTCTCGCACCCCGGGCACCGGGCGCATCAGGCCGAGGAACGCGCTGGCGGCGCGACTGAGGACCTTTCGGTGCCAGGCGAGGCCAAATTCGCGCCCGCCAGGACAATAGCGTGAAGCGACAACCACGTCCGCCTCCACCGCTGCGGCGCACATCCGTGGTATGAGCGCAGGGTCATGCGTGTCGTCGGCATCCATGGTCACCACCATATCGTCGTCCGCCAGTGGTCCGGCGGTGATCGCGGAGAGCGCCGTGCGCATGGCGGCACCGAGCCCCCGGTTGGTGCCGTGGCGCACCACCTGCGCGCGGGGGCCGTCGTGCCATGCTTCCACGCACGCCACCGTCCCGTCGCTCGACCCGTCATCCACGACCAGGACACCGTCCACCACCCCCAGGGCTGCCACGCGGCCAAGCAACCGCGGCAGCGCCCTCTCTTCGTTGTAGGCGGGGATCACCAGCCATCTCTGCATTTCATCGCACTCCTCAACCCGCTTGTGTGGATACCTTTGCCGGGACGCGGAGGGCGTAATACATCGCCGGTCCGGCCACCCTCAGCGCAAAGTGGGACCGGACGAAGCGCGCCACGCCCGGGGTGCTGAGCGAACCGACGGGGATGTAATAGCGCGCACCCTCGGACATCCAGAGGTGCAACTCGGCCATGGTGAGCTTGCTGGTCCGCCAACCGTGGTGGCGGCTGTAGAAAAGGATGGGCGGATTCTCGGTTCCCAGAATCACGGTCCCCGGTCCGAGAGCCCGGTGCAGGGCGGTGCCGATGCGGTAGTCCGGCCAGTTCAGCCTGTATAGTTCCCGGAGCGGTCCCAGTGACGACAGGGGCATGGCGAGTACCAGGCATCCCGCCAGCAGGAGGCGTGCGGCGGGAAGGCGGGCCAGTATCTCCGCCATGCCGACGCCTTCGGCCAGCGCAAGCCACGGGAGCAGGGGCAGGAGATAATATTCGAAGCGGATGTTCTGGACGACGAGCACGCACCAGAGTAAGAGCGCGCCGCCCCATGCCCAGAACCAAGCCTGCCCGCGCAGTCGGGACGACGGCAGCCCGACCGCCAGCGGAACAAGTCCCACTCCGGTGATGGAGGTCTGCACCAGGAAATGGCCCCAGAATGCAGCAGCGGCTGGCATGCCGACGTGGAGGTCGGACCGCATCAGAAACGTCAGAATCAGGGTGACGAAGTCGTCTCCCGGACTCACCCGTGATCCTGCGTACATGGTGTACGCGCCGGTGATCAGGACGGGCGCCACAACCAGCATCCAGGGCGCGAGTCGGTCCCAGCGGCTCCTCTGGAGGGCCAGCAGGAACACGGCGGGCGCGACCAGCAGGGCCGGCAGCTTGGCCGCCACGGCGAAGATGAAGGCCGCTACGGCCAGCAGGTAGTTGCCCGCACCGCCGCGCGCGGCCCAACGATCGGTGGCCCACAGGGCCGCCAGGCTCCCGGCCATCATCGCCGGCTCCGGTTGGAACGCCCGCCCGAAGAAGATGCCCAGCGGCTGCACACTGTACACCGCAGTGGCCAGGAGGGCGATGCGCGCGCCCATGCGTCGGCGCAGGAACAGCCAGAGAAAGATGAGCGACGCGGCTGAGTAGGCCACGGCCACGCCGTGTAGCAGCCAGTTGCCGAAGGGGAGCCAGTGGGCGAGGACGGCCACTGTCCAGGGCAGGAACGGTACCTCCAATTGGACGTAGTTCGGACCGGGGCCGTCGTAGAAGAGTTGCGGCAACAAGCGCAGCCCGTCATGGAGGAAAAACCATGCCTCGCTCGCCGTGTCGGTCTGCCGCCAGTCGGAATCGTCGATCAGCGGCATGCCCGCATGATAGAGGCGCACCGCCACGAACAGCACCAAGACGACGGCGAACAGCCCACAGACGATCCACTCCGATCGGTCGGGGTGGGCCTCGCCCGGATTCCGCTTGCTCCCCGCGACGGCTACCCCCTTGTGCATGCTGCCGTCGGACCGAAACGCCCTCTGCGGTTCCGGCGCGCTCGGGCTCATCCCCTGCCGTTCACGCGGTCGCGCACAATGCCCGGTACATTCCAGCGCAAGCATATCGTCTGTCTTGGGGGATCGCCGTGCCCTGGCCGGCGCAGGGTGCCTGAACGGATTCCCTTGGCGCAGGCCACCGCCGCCGCGTGCTGCCGTGTGGGACCCCCTCCGTGCGCGGTCAGCAGACGCGCACCGTCTCCACCCCGAGGAGCTCGCCGAGTTTGCCGATCTCGTCGGCGACACGGCCGACGCCGAGCGCGACGTGATGGGTCGGGCCCTGGGCACACCAGGCGTTCACGAACTCGGCCGGGCCAAGGGCGAAGCGCACGCGACTGTTGGTGTTGCCGATCCGCAGTACGGGTCCTGGGAGCGACTCGCCTTCCGCCGTGATGAACCTCAGTCGCCCGTCGCCGGTCTGGGTGACACCCAGGATCGTGACCGGTCCGGTGCGCACATTGAACTCTACCGATACACCGCGACCCGCCTTGCCGTGGTACAGGCCCAGGCCGCGCAGCCCCGGCCGCCGATCGGAGATGGCCAGGTGTCCGGGGCCGTCGTGTCCCATCAGCACAAATCCCTCCACGAAGTCCATGGCATAGATCTCGGTGTAACTGCCACCCGCCCCCAGGCGGTCCAGAATCGTCATCGCCACGCAGTTCTTGAGGTCGCCCTCGCCCGAGCAGGGAATGCCCCTGGCCGTCAGGAGGGAACCCCCGAGGATCAGGGCCGCCCCAAGATCCTGGTTGGCCCCGCTGCCATGATAGTAATACGCCAATCCGGTGAGGCCCCTGGATCGGACCAGCCGTTCCATGCCGGCCGCCACCCGGGCGGCCCACGCCAGGTCGATCGGAGAGACGCTGGCGTCCATGTCGAACATGCGCCGCGTCAGCGCCAACACATTGTCGCTTTCCGCGGGAGGGGCCGCAGCCACTTCGGCGGCGAGCTCTTCCATCTCAAGCACCTCCACGTGGAGGCCGAAAACGGCGTGGTGCTGAGTGAAGTCAGAATACATGTCCAGCATGCCGGGATACGTGTGACCAAGAAAGCCGATGCGCGCGTCGCGCAGGGAGCGGCGCAGCCCGGCAGCCCGGCACCAGTGGGCGATTTCCGTCCATGCCCGTTCCCCGTGAGGTCCGATGAGCGTACCGGAGACCACGCGGAAGGCAAGCCCGCAACGGGACAGCGCACCGGAGAGCTCCGGCACGCAGCAGGCGCTGCAGTGGGCCAACCACTCGGCCGTGTCCGCCCGCCCATAATCGAGTCGGTCGGCCGGCTGAAGGTTCAGCACCAGCACCGGCGCCCCCGCGCGCTGAACAAGAGGAAGGATCTGGGCGGATGCGGCGTAGGTGGCGACATGGATGACGATGAGGTCCACCCCGGCCGAGGCCAGTTCTTCTCCCGCTGATCGTCCAACCTCGGCGGTATCCACCATGCCGACGTCGACCACCTCGGCCATCTCGGCGAGGCGGCGGCGGACAATGCCCGCGTACCCGAGCAGCCTTTCCCGCAGACGGGGGAACTGGGGCCAATAGGCCCGCAGGCCGATGGTGCAGAGGCCGACGACGGGACGTGCCGGACCCGCCAGGCGCCCAAGCGCGGCAAGCGTCGCAGAGACGGCTTCCAGCCCGGAACCCCCTGCGTCGCGGGGGCTCGGCGGGAGGGGGAGATCGGAACTGTTGCGGCTCACGCTGCTCACTCCTCATGGTTGGTGTACCCTGGGAGAGTCGCGGCGACATCGGCTCGGGACCGGGTCGGTGCCGCAGGTCTCCATCCCGCACGGAGGACAAGGGGACCGTATACGCCAGCCGGTGGCGCAACCCCCCTGCGGAAGGTCGATGGCGCGGTGCGCGACCTTCAGATGCTCGGCCGTGGACGGAGGGTTCAGGCGAGATCGGTCGCCGCATCCGGCGGCATCGCGGCCGGATGCGGGTCGTCCTGTGGGCGATCCCCGGGCCGGCCGGGATCCTCGCGCGCGCGACCTTCCTTTCCATACTGCTTGACTTGGTGGGAACCCGGCTGGGCACCGGAGGAGGTGGGGGCACCGGCCCAGTCCCGGGGGGGGCCGGGCTTGCTTGCCGCCTTGGGGGCCGTCCTGGCGGAAGCCCGTGCACGGGCGGGTGGGACCCCCGGTCGGGGACGATGCCCCGCTGATCTGCGGCGATGGTGCGCTCCCTCCGGCGTCCCGTCTGCACCGTCCACAGAGGTGCCATTTTATGGCATAATACTTGGGGCGGATCTCGGCCGTCCGGTGGACGGTGGGCGGGGAGCTTGCTTGCCTCGCGCCCGGGGACCCCGGCAAGTGCTCGGCGCGCGCCGGGTGCGGTGTGCGCCATTGGCGAAGCGGCGGCGGGCGCACCGGCGCCTGTGTGGGGCGGTTGCACGGGGGGGGGAGGGGACGGCCCGGCACTGTTGAGTAACGTGGGTGGCGGGAGAGGGTATACATGCGGCCGGTGGGGCGCGGCTTATGTTTGGGCATCGAGACCAGTTGCGATGAGACGGCGGCCGCGGTCGTTGTGGGCGACGGAACGGTGCAGAGCAGCGCGGTCGCCAGCCAGGCGCACCTGCATGCGCAGTACGGGGGCGTTGTTCCCGAACTCGCGGCGCGGCACCATGTTGCGGCGGTGCTGCCGACGGTCGACCGCGCCCTTGAGGATGCGGGCGTGGCTTGGGAGGACCTTGATCTGGTCGCGGTTACGCGCGGGCCGGGGTTGCCGGCGGCGCTGCTGGTCGGAGTCGCCGCAGCTAAGGCCATCGCGTACGCGCGGGGCCTGCCGCTGGTCGGGGTCAACCACTTGGCGGGACACGTGTACGCCCACGCGCTGGGCGTCCCGCCCGGCGTGGGGCCCGATCCCCTGCCACGTCCCGCTGTTTGCCTGGTTGTCTCCGGTTCGCATACGGACCTCTGCCTGCTGCCAGCGGAGGGCGGTTTGACACTCCTGGGGACGACGGTCGACGATGCGGCGGGGGAAGCATTCGATAAGGTAGCCCGCCTCCTCGGCTTGGGCTACCCGGGCGGGCCCGCCCTGGATCGCCTGGCGGCGGGGGGCGACCCTGCCGCTGTGACCCTGCCGCGGACCCACAGACCGATGGCGGGGCCACGGCGCCCGGATCCGCGCCTGGTGGCCGGACCGTTCGCGTTCAGCTTCAGCGGTCTCAAGACCGCAGTGGCGACCCGACTGGATAACGGTCCCGACGTACCGCCGGCGGACCTGGCCGCATCATTTCAGGCGGCCGTGGTGGACGTCCTGGTTACCAAGACGATGGCGGCCGCGGACGCGTACGGGGTGGGCACCGTACTGGTCGCCGGCGGCGTCGCCGCCAACTCGGCCCTGCGCCGCACGCTCCAAGCCGCATGCGCCTCCGGCGGAAGGCAGTCGCGCTTCCCGCCGCCGGACTACTGTACCGACAACGCGGCGATGATCGCGATAGCCGGGTGGGTGGCGCACCGGCAGGGTCGAAGGGACGGTTGGGACCTCGACGCCGAGCCCAACCTCCCGCTGCAATTGCCCTGAGCACGTGCGTGCAACGCGGCGTCGGGAGGGAGGTTTCCGCCCGGCATGGCTCTCTATAAGACCGACGCCATCTTCTTACGCGTGCAGCCGTTCGCCGAGGCGGACCGCCTGACCACGCTGCTGACCCCGGAGTACGGTAAGGTCCGCGCCGTGGCCAAGGGGGCGCAGAAGGGACGCGGCGCGCTCACGGCTGCCGTGCAGCCCTTCGTTCGGGCGCGCCTGGTCCTGTGGCAGGGCCGGCAACTCGACGGCATCAGCCAGGCGGAGGTCGTGGCAGCCCACCGTTCGCTCATCGCGGATCTCGCGCGCCTGGCCGCCGCGAGTTACTGCTGCGATCTGGCCGACGCCTTTACCACCGAGGGGCAGGAGGCGGTGCGCATCTTCTCCCTGCTGGCGCTGGCCCTGACCTGGCTCGACGGGGCCTCTGCGGAGGCGCAGGTCCCGGTGCTCCTGCGCTGGTTCGAGATGGGCCTGCTGCGTGCGGCCGGGTTCCTTCCCGAATGGTGGTCCTGCACCGGTTGCGGCCGGCCCCTCGGTGAGCCCCAGGGCCGGATCAGGTTCTCGCCGTCGGGAGGCGGCTTGCTCTGTCCGGACTGTTCCCTGTCCGATCCTCAAGGCATCTGGCTGTCCCGCAACGCGGTGCGTGCCCTGCGCCACCTGGCCGGCGCCCGGGCGGCGTCTCTGGACGCAGTGCGGGTCGGTCCCCTGACGATGGGAGACATGGATCGGGCCCTCTCCCGCCATATTCGGGGAATCCTGCAGCGGCCGCTGGTGTCACGCGCCGTGTTGGACACGCTATCCTGAGGTGGGAGGGACAGGTCCCCGTGCGGCGCGGGAGGGGTGCGGCAGGGCGCATTTCCTTCGCGGCGTCGGGAACGGGCCTGAGGCGCGGATGATGGAGCGGTACCGGAAAGGGGCGATGGACCGTGGAAGGCACGGTGACCCTGGAAAAGATCGATCAGATCCGCGAGCGTACAGGGGCGGGCTATGGGGAGTGCTACGAAGCCTTGGCAACGACGGGTGGCGACGTGGTGCGCGCGCTGGTAGAGATCGAGCGGGCACACCCCGGTTGGAGCCGGCGGTTGCAGGACGGTGGCAGTGCCGTAACTGACCGCCTGCGCGATTTTGCGCGGGAGGCCGTGCGCACGCGCATTGCCGTGCGCCAGGGCGATCGGACGCTGATGCGGATGCCGGCGGTGATAGGGGTGGCCGGGTCGCTCCTGCTTCCCGGCCTTGCCGCGGCAGGGGTGGTCGCGGCGCTGGCGACGCGGAGTTCCGTCGCGGTGGAGCGTGCCCCAGAAGGCCTGTAGTCGGGTTTACGTCATTGGCGGACGATGCCGATGCCCACAGTGGACGGGTACACCTGTGCCGGTGTCGCCTTCTTCCGCCCGAGCGGCGGCCGGGGACCGACGCGGCGGGCGGCAGTGTGTTACCTTAGTCTTCACATGTGGCGCAGCCCGCCTGCCCCGTGCGCCGCCCTTGGGTCTACACCTGGATGGCGTCCGGTCGGATGGCGCTGGCGCCCACCCCTGCGCTGAAAGAGGTGCCCACGCTGGCGGACGCCTATGACTTCCAGGAGATCATTCTCTGCCTGCACCGCTTCTGGGCGGACCGGGGCTGCCTGCTCGCGCAGCCCTACGATGTGGAGAAGGGTGCCGGGACGATGAACCCAGCCACCTTTTTCCGCTGTCTCGGGCCCGAGCCCTGGACCGTGGCCTACGTCGAACCCTCGCGCCGCCCGGCGGACGGGCGTTACGGCGACAATCCCAACCGCCTCTACCAGCACTGGCAGTATCAGGTGATCCTCAAGCCTTCCCCGGCCGACGTGCTGGACACCTACCTCGACTCCCTGGCCGCCATCGGCATCCGGCGCGAGGAACACGACATCCGCTTCGTCGAGGACAACTGGGAGTGGCCGACCGGCGGGGCCTGGGGCCTCGGCTGGGAGGTGTGGTGCGACGGCATGGAGATCACCCAGTTCACCTACTTCCAGCAGGTCGGCGGCCAGGAGGTGAGGCCCGTCGCGGCCGAGATCACATACGGACTGGAGCGCCTGGCCAGCTACATCCAGGGGACGCGCGACGTCTACAGTATCCGCTGGACGGACGGCGTAACCTATGGAGACGTCTTCCGCACGGCGGAGTACGAGCACAGCAGGTTCGCCTTTGAACTGGCGGATACGGCGCTCCTGCGGCGGCACTTTGATGACTACGAAGGGGAGGCGCGGCGGCTGCTGGGCGAGGGGTTGTGCCTTCCCGCCTATGATTACGTGCTCAAGTGCTCGCATAGCTTCAACCTGCTCGACGCGCGCGGGGCGATTGCTCCGGCGCAGCGCGCCGCCTACATCGGGCGCATGCAGGGCCTGACGCGCAAGGCGGCGGCGATCTTCCTGGAGCAGCGCGCGACGATGGGCTTCCCGCTCGTGCGGGGCGGCGTGGGGGACTCGGCCGCCTCAGCCGTGGCGGCATCCCCGCCGGCGGCGGCTTCCGCGTCTCCCGCGGGGGGCGGGGCGCGTGGCTGAGACCTTCCTGCTGGAGATCGGCGTGGAGGAACTGCCCGCCCGCTTCTGTGCCCCGGCGCTGGAGCAAGTCAAGACCAAGGGGGAGGCGCTCCTGAGGGAATTGCGCCTGTCCTCGGGGGTCTCGCGCACCTATGGCACGCCGCGTCGCCTGGCATGGTTGGTGGAAGGACTCTCCGACCGTCAGGCGGACGCGGAAACGGTTGCCCGGGGACCTGCCCGTGCCGCCGCCTTCGACGACGAGGGCAAACCGACGCGGGCCGCCGAGGGGTTCGCCCGCAGCCAGGGGGTGCCCGTGACCTCTTTGACCGTCGAAGGGGTCGGCGGCCGGGAGTACGTCTTCGCGAGAAGGACCGAAGCCGGCCTGCCGACCGAGATTGTCCTCGCCAAGGCGCTGCCGGGCCTCATCGCCTCCCTGGACTTCCCCCGGACCATGCGCT
The DNA here is from genome assembly GCA_021803205.1 of Bacillota bacterium. GTDB lineage: Bacteria > Bacillota > Sulfobacillia > RBS10-35 > JAJYVN01 > JAJZMB01. The sequence goes on from JAJZMB010000162.1 coordinate 58,867, forward strand.
GGGGGACGGGGGACTTCCGCTTCCCCCGTCCCATCCGCTGGCTGGTCGCCCTGCTCGGCGCCGAGGTGGTCCCCTTCGACATCGAGGGGCTGGCCTCGGGGCGCACCACGTACGGGCACCGGACGCTGCATCCCGGTCCGGTAACCCTTACCCGCCCCGAGGTATACGTGGAAGCGCTGCGTGAGGCGCACGTTCTGGTGGACGTGGACGAGCGCCGGCGAACCATCTGGACGGGGGTCGCCGCCGCTGTCCAAGCCGTCGGCGGTGTTCCCTGCCCCAATGGCGAACTGCTGGACGAGGTCACCCACATCAACGAGTGGCCGACCGCCTTCGTCGGCGCCTTCGACGCCGCGGCGCTGGAGGTGCCGGAGCCGGCCCTGGTGACCGTGATGCGCGTTCACCAACGGTACTTCCCGGTGGAGGACACCGACGGGCGGCTCCTGCCGCACTTCGCTGGCGTGCGCAACGGCGGCGCCCACAACCTGGCCGGGGTGGCGGCCGGCAACGAGAAGGTGCTGGCTGCGCGCTTCGCGGACGCGCGGTTCTTTTACGCGGAGGACCGCAAGCACCCGCTGTCGGCCTTGGTCGGGCGCCTGGACACGGTGGTGTTCGCGGAGGGCCTCGGCACCCTGGCCGACAAGACGGCCCGTCTGGTGCGCCTCGCCGGGGCCCTGGCGCGGCGGGTCGGCGCGGACCCGGCTGTCGTGGAGCGGGCCGCCCACCTCTGCAAGGCGGACCGGCTGACCCACCTGGTCTATGAGATGCCGGAACTCGAGGGGACGATGGGCGCGTACTACGCGGCCGCGGACGGCGAGCCCGACGCGGTGGCCCGGGCCATCGGCGAGCACGTGCTGCCCCGGGCGGCGGGCGGCGAACTGCCCCGCACCGCCGCCGGACAGGTGCTGGCGGTGGCGGACCGCCTCGACACGCTGGCGGGCCAGTTCATGGCCGGGCGGGCGCCGAGCGGCAGCGCCGACCCACTGGGGCTCCGGCGGGCCGGATCGGTCCTGGTGCGCATCCTGGAGGACGCCGGTTGGGACCTGCCCATCGCAGGCGCCGTGCGGGAGGCCGAGGGCGGCTACCCCGCGGGGACGGGGGAGGCGGGCGCCCTGCTGCCGGAGTTCCTGGCCGGCCGCCTGCGCGGGCGCCTGGAGGAGTTGGGCTTCCGCTATGACGTGGTCGACGCCGTGCTCGCGGCGGGGACCGACCGGGTGGCGGACGCGGTGCGCCGGTGCCGGGCGCTGACGGCGGCCGTCGGCGCGGCGGGCTGGGAGGACACAGTGACGGCTTTCAAGCGGGCCGGTAACCTGGCCCGACAGGGGGAGCCGGGCGCGGGGGTGGACCCGGCGGCCCTGGGCCATGAGTCCGGGCAGGCGCTGTTTGCCGCTTTGGGCGCAGCGCGCGAAGCGGCGGGCGCGGCGCTGCAGGCGGGCGATTACGCCGGGGTGCTGGCGGCGACGGCGACGCTGCGGCGACCCGTCGACGAATTCCTCACGGCGGTGCTCGTCATGGACCCCGACCCGGCCGTGCGGCGCAGCCGCCTCGCCCTGCTCGCGGCCGTGGCGGCGATCCCGGCAACCGTCGCGGATCTGGGGCGGCTGCAGGGCGGGGAGCGGTAGGGGATGCCAGGGGCGGTGCCCCACCACTCCCCCGTGCGCCCGTCCGGTGGCCGTGTGGGCACCGGCGCAGGCGATTGCTCACCATGGCGTTCGCCCGGGTTCCCGGTCGACCCTCTGTGTTTGCTCGCGACTTGAGCTGCATCCCACCCCCTGCCATACCGATCCTGTTTCGGCCATCGACCGGCAGTCTGCACTTTTTCCTGACCTCCTCCACGGTGGCCGGCGCTCTCAACAGCAAACGAGCCTGCCTCGTGAGAAGGAGTCGCAGTGGCGCGCGGAGAAATAGTACAGGTGTTCTGGATGGAGAGTGGGGCCTGGTGGCTGCCCATGGGCTCCTTGCAGAGGTCGCGAGGAATCCTCCTGGCAAACAGCCCACGGGGCGATTCGTGCTGATCGGTCCAGATCAGGAAACTGGGGCCACCTGTACGCCAGCGCCCCTGGCAGAGTTCATGGCAGAATAGATCGTCGCCGCAGGTGGCAATCTTACCTCCCCACGCATGCTTGATCCTGCAGTGGGCGGCGGGAATCCCCTGCTTAGTACTGCCCTCCGCACTGGCAAGGCCTGGGCCGGGGTGGGGACTCATGAAGCGGCGAACCGGGCCTGCCCGTCCGTTCACGCCCTTTGGGGCCGCCTTTTCGACCGCTGAGCAGATGTTCCGGATCGTCGCCGTCGTCAATTGCTACCAGTGCGAAAGACAGTATCAGCTTGATTGGCCGATTGGCTGTGGAGGGTAATTCTTCCGCTCGGGTCTATGCCTTCGACACTGACCCCACGGCCATACGCGAGGTGGAAGCCGCCATGTCCGTGCACGAGGGCAGGCGGCCGATGTAGGGGCCGCCGGGGCCGGGGGGATTTGGGCCGCCACGCTGTGGCGGCCATATCCCAGGTGGAAGCCGGTACTGCAGTGCGTGGGGGTGGCGCGGCATGCGCATCGATCTCGCGGGCAGGGTGGCCGTGGTAACCGGGGCGGCCCGGGGTATCGGCGCGGCCACGGCGCGGCGGCTGGCCCGCTCGGGGGCGGCCGTCCTGGTGACCGACACCTCCGACGAGGCCGGGCGCGGAGTCGTCCGGGCCATCGTCGCGGAGGGGGGTACGGCGGCGTACCTGCACGCCGACGTCGCGCTGGAGTCCGATATCGCATCGATGCTCGGCGAAGCGGCGCGCCTCTGGGGACGGCTCGACATCCTGGTCAACAACGCCCACTTCGAGGTGCGCGGTTCGGTCCTGGAAGTATCCGCCGAGGACTGGGACCGTTCCTACGCCGTCCTGGTGCGCGCCCTGTTCCTGGGCGCCAAGCACGCGGTGCCGCACATGCGCTCCGCCGGCGGGGGCAGCATCGTGAACATCTCCTCCGTGCTGGGGCGCCAACCGACGCGGCGTTATGCGACGTACACCAGCGCCAAGGCGGCGGTGCCGCAGCTCACCCGCCAACTCGCATTGGACTTCGGACCCGATGGCATCCGGGTCAACACGATCACCCCCGGGATCATCGACACCGGGCGGGACGCGGACCCGGACCGCGATTCCGAGGCGGCGCGGCTGACCCCGTTGCTACGGACGGGGGTGCCCGACGACATCGCGAGCGCCATCTGCTTCCTCGTGTCCGATCGGGCGGGCTTCATCACCGGCGCCGACCTGCTGATCGACGGCGGCGCGACGATTCCGTGGTTCTGGGAGCCGGTGGAGGGTGCGCGGCGGCTGTGGGGGGCGAAGGGGTCGGCCGACGGCGGTGGCGAGGTGGCCGCGGAGGTGGAGCGGCTGGCGCAAAGGGAGAGGTGGCAGCGGACGGTGGAAGGGAACCCGAGTACCTGGCGGGGATGACCTGGGAGGAGGCCCGTGCCGATGGGGCCTCTCCGGTAGCATGGACCGCACCTGCCCGTGCGGGTGGATACGGCACTGGTCACGGCGGTGGCGGTACGTCGGCTGCCCCCGGATGTCCGGGCGATGCCGACGCCCACGCTGCGGCTGGGCGCCTCCCACCAGCACCTGCACTTCTGCACGGTGTCGGTGGATGAGCCCGTCTATTGTGGATGTGACTGTCCAAAGCGGCGGCATCCTCGCCGAGGTGGGCTTCCGACGGGTGTTCTCTCTGACCGGCCACGGCGGAAATGCCGCCCCGCCGAGGCTGGCGGTGAACGAGATTGCGCGCCGCCGGCCCGGCACGCTCGTGGCGGCCGCCGAGTATCGGGCTGGGGCCGGCGGGCATGCGCCCTGAGCGCACGACCGGCGCCAGCGGTGCGGCGCACACCTGCGAGGTTGAGCACTCGCTTATTCTGGAAGTGGTCGCGCAGGCGGTGCGGGTTGACCCGCGCCGCCTGCCTCCGGCGCTGGTCCGGGAGCTGGTTGACGGCGGCGCTGGGCGTCGCCTGCAAGCGGCGGTCCAAGGTCGGTGTGCTGGACGACCCCACCCAGGCGCAGCCGGAGAAGGACGCAGCGACGCTGGAGACCTGCACGCACGGCGTCGCCGACGCTTTGGCGGCATTCGCGCGGCTGCGGGTGTGAGCACCGCCGGTTCGATAGGCGCCGCGCCTCACAGGCGGGTGGGCTGTCAGCCCGCCCGCCCGAGCGGGCTTCGGTCCGAAGCGACGGTCGCCTCCAATGGCTCGCGCAGCACCTCAACGAGGCAGTCAAGCGCGGCTCCCGTCGGCTGGCTCCTTACCGGCTTCATTCCGGTTGTTGCAATTGCCGGATGAGTTTGGTTTCCACCTGTCGCACGCGCTCGCGCGTGACGCGAAAGGCGCGGCCGGTCTCATCCAGGGTGTGCGGTGCGCCATCCTTGAGGCCGAAACGGTAGCGCAGCATCTCCTGCTCGCGGGTGCTCAGGGTTTCCAAGGCCTCCGTCAGCAGGGCCTCAGGGATGGCGGGGGGGTGTGGGTGTTCGGACTCGCTCGCCGCAGGGGCGTCTTGGCTGCGCGGGCCAGGACGGCGCAGTTCTGGACGGCGGGAGTAATCCGTCAAGCCGGCGACGTTGCCCCAGGGATCGGCGACCTCCACGATCCACCCGGTGTCGGTCTGTATGGGAGCGCTCACGTGAGAGGCTCCGCGTGACCGGACCTCTTCGCCTGCCGCCCGGGCGTCGGCGACCTCCAGCCAGACGCGGGTTACGAAGCCGCTGCCACCCGGGGTGCCGATCCGCACGATGATGCCGCGCGTATCCGGTCCCGCCGAGAAGACTGCGGTACCCGCTTCGTCCTGCCGCAACCGCAGGGGCAGGCCGAGCGCGCCGCCGTAGTGCACCACTGCCGCATCCAGATCCCCCACGGCGAGGCGAACGCTGTCGATGCCAAGGATGTCCACCGCCGGGCCCCCTTTCACAAGTCGCCCGGACCATCCTGGCTCCGAGGTGTCCGTGGGGTCAAGCGGGACCGGGGACGAGCGGGCGCCTGGCCCCCATTAGGAGATGCTGGCGCTGCAGGGTGATGGTGTGACTTTACCGAGTCGGAGGTGGCCAGTGTCGGGATGGACAGCCGCGCCTACGCGGACGACCGGGCGCTTGCGGCCTTCCGCCACCCTTAGTCCCCGGGTTTGTGCAACCTTGCCGCCCAGCCGCTGTGGGCGCCTTTCAAGGCTGTGCGGCAGCCCCCGTGACGCGGTGCCGGGACCGCCCTGGACCGGCAGCGCACAGCGCCCGCCACTTCCCCGGCAAGGGCGGGGCTCCGCTTCACACCCGGACACGCAGCACACATGGGTCCAGCCCGCTGAGTTCGCGCATCTCCCATGCGCAGGGCGACGCCGCCCCACCACTGTGGTTTACGTTCCCGCCCTGTGAGGTCTTCATCACGACGGGTTGCCTCATTACCACCATTGTGCTCGCAAGTCTGCTCCGCCTGCCACGCCACAGTGGGGGCCGTTGCGAAATGGTAGGTGTGACTTGTCCGGCGTCGAAGGTCTGCCGGTGGTGCGTGGCTGCTATGGCCCCTTGAAACCGCGCTCGCACGGGCGATGTGGGAACATGCGCTCCGGCTCGTGTGCGGGGCGGACTGTCGGCTGGGGGAAGAGGGGCGACGGGCGCGTGGAAACCGAACAGTCCCTGCCACGTGATGTGGGAGGCGCGGCGGGTAGGCCCTTTCCCCGTTCATTCGTGCAAGAACTCCGGCGACGGGTCGATATCGTGGACCTGATCGGTGCCGTCGTCGCGCTGCGACCTGCGGGGCGCGAGTTCGTCGGGCTCTGTCCCTTCCATGAGGAACGGACGCCGAGTTTTCATGTATCCCGGGACAAGCAGGTCTTCCATTGCCACGGATGCCACGCGGGCGGCGATGTTGTGACCTTCGTCATGCGGCGGCAGGCCCTGGGCTTCGCGGAGGCGGTCGTTGCCCTGGCGGTGCAGGTGGGAATGACCCTGCCGGATCCCCGTCCCCTGTCGGCCGAACAACGTCGACGCCTCGGACTGCAGGAGGAACTCTACGCCGTGTGTGCAGCCGCGGCTGACTATTTCAAAGATAGCCTGCTGCAGGCGCAGGGGAGCGACGCCATCGCCTATCTCCGGCGGCGCGGGGTCGACGGCCCTACGGCGGAGCGCTTCGGCCTCGGATTCGCGCCAGCGGACTGGGAGGGCCTCGGGAGGGCGCTCGCGACAAAATTCCCGCCGGAGCGTCTGCTGCAGGCTGGACTCCGGCGGGAGCGCGGTCCGGGGCGCGGCGCCTACGACTACTTTCGAGGCCGTCTCATGTTTCCGATCTGGGATGAGCGGGGAAGGGTAGTGGCGTTCGGAGGGCGGGCGTTGGCGGCCACGGACGGGCCCAAGTACCTCAACTCTCCGGAAACCCCCATTTTTCGAAAGCGGCAGACCCTGTATGCGTTGCACCTGGCCCGGCCGGCCATCGAACGGGCGGGCCGTGTCGTCGTTGTAGAGGGGTATATGGACGCCCTGACCTGTCACCAGTTCAGGTTCGACCACGCGGTTGCCCTTCTCGGCACGGCGTTGTCAGATGCGCAGGCAGGAATGCTGATGCGGTGCGCAGAACTCATCGTATTGGCTTTTGATGCCGATCTCGCCGGAGGCGTGGCAACGGAGCGGGGGTTGGCCGTTCTCCAGGAACGCGGCGCCCAGGTTGCCGTTGCGCCGATGCCCGCAGGTGCAGATCCCGATGAGGCGTTGCGGGCTGAAGACGGTCCGCGGGTTTTTGGTGCGGCACTGGATGCCGCCGTGCCCCTGATCCATTATCTTGTGCGCAGGGCGATCGGCGAAGCCAATGTCGCCCGCATGGCTCCCGAGCAGCGCTGGCGGTTGGCGGAGCAGATGGTGCCTTTCCTGGCTCGGGTGCCGTCCGTGATGGGAAGAGGGACGCGGCAGGAATATATCGAACATGTGGCCCGCGCCCTTGGCTTCCGTGAGCCATACGACTTGGCCCGCGCTGTCGAGAGGCACGCGGAAAAGGGTGGCGGGCATAGAAATAGAAACACTTGGAACCCTACCCCGGTAGGGGAAGGGTTCGGCCGTTCCGCTGTGCGCCCCGCATGGGATGCGGCCGAAGAAACGATTCTGGCCGTCTGCCTGCGTTCCGGCGAGTGGCTGCGCCAACTGCTACCGGAGCTCAGTATACACGATTTCCGCGGTGCATCGCACAAGGCCCTTGTTGCGAGATTGCTCCAGGGGGGCGTGCCCGTAACGGACGGTGGGGCGGCGGGAGGGGCGGAGGCTCCGGGTTCCGCGCTTCTCAACGAGGAGGAGGATCCCCAGATCCGGAGCACCATCGCGCGGCTCCTGGCGTTGGAGTTGCCGGAGGCTACGGCCGCAGTGTTGCGGCAGTGCCTCGCCACCATGCGGCGCGCGCGATTGCAGGAGGATGCCGGAACGTTGCGCGCGGAGCAGCGGCGGCTCGCGGCCGAGGGTTTGGACAGATCCGCGGAGATGCTGGCCGTGACGCGGCGGTTGTTCGAATTGACGACGGAGCTGGCCCGCTCCGTCAGGGGTGGCGGCGATGAACACAGACCTCCAGGCGGCGGGTGAGGGGCGAGAGGGGCGTCCGGAACCGAGTGGACGTTCGCATGGAACCGCCCCCGAACGGCATCGCCTCCCGGCGAGCGGTCGGGGTTGGTGTTCCGCTGCCGGCCGGTCGGTACCGGACGGACCCGAGGGGAAATCGGAGGGGGATCACGGATCCCCGTCCGGGGTGTCCGAAGAGATGGGCGGCGGCTCTGCGCGCGGAGGGCCTCGGCAGGGAGGCGGTCCGCGGCAGCCGCGCGCCTCGAGCCTTGGGGTCAAGGGGAAGTTGGACGGAAAGCTGGACAGCAACAAGATGCAAGAAGTGCGGGAATTGATTGAGCACGCCAAGAAGCGGGGGCGGCTCACATACGCGGAAGTGATGGACGCCCTCGAGGCGGTCGATCTGACGCCGGAGCAGATCGAGGCGATTTACAAGCAACTCGCCGATATGGGCATCGAAGTGGAGGGGCAGGACGACAGCGGCCTTGATGAGGATAGCGAGGTGGACGAACCGTCCGACGACGGAGCGGTCCGGCACACCTCGGGGGGAGACGATGCGGACGTGGTGGCCGATCCCGTCCGCGAGGCGCTCCGCGACCAGGTCGGCTCGGATGAGCCGATGGACATGGGCGCCATGGCCGACGTGGCGATCGATGACCCAGTGCGGATGTACCTCAAAGAGATCGGGCGCGTTGACCTCCTCTCCTGGCCCCAGGAGGTAGACTTGGCCAAGCGCATCGAAACGGGCGACGAGGAGGCCAAGCGCCAGTTGGCGGTGGCCAACCTGCGCCTGGTGGTGAGCATCGCCAAACGCTATGTCGGCCGCGGCATGCACCTGCTCGACCTTATCCAGGAAGGGAACCTCGGCCTGCTGAAGGCCGTGGAGAAGTTCGACTACCGCAAGGGCTACAAGTTCAGTACCTATGCGACGTGGTGGATCCGGCAGGCGATCACACGCGCCATTGCCGACCAGGCCCGGACTATCCGCATTCCGGTCCACATGGTCGAAACGATCAACAAGCTCATGCGCGTGGAACGCCAGTTGCTGCAGGACCTGGGGCGCCAGCCCACCCCGGCGGAGATCGCCGCGGAGATGGGTGTCGAGGAAGACAAGGTGCGCGAGATCCAGAAGATCGCGCAGGAGCCTGTATCCCTGGAAACCCCGATCGGTGAGGAGGAGGACAGCCATCTCGGCGACTTCATTCCGGACGAGGAGGCACTGGCACCCGCGGAGGCGGCTTCGATGCTGCTGCTCAAGGAACAGCTGGAGGACGTCCTCGATACGCTCACCGATAGGGAGGAGGAAGTCCTTCGGCTCCGCTTCGGCCTGGACGACGGCAAGGCCCGGACGCTGGAAGAGGTGGGCCGGGTGTTCGGGGTGACACGCGAACGCATCCGCCAGATCGAGGCCAAGGCCCTGCGCAAGCTGCGGCATCCGAGCCGGAGCAAGAAACTGAAGGATTATCTGGAGTAGCACTGTGCCGTGCTCGGCCACCGCGACGACTGCGCGCGGCGGACGTGCGCCGAACCCGTAAACTTGTGCATCCGGAGCACTTGATCCGGCTGCGGCGCCCAAGCAATATGGGCCAGGCCGTGGATGGCGCGCCGGGATGCGCGTGTGTGGTGATGCGCCCTCAAGGGTGGGGCAATGCCGGGGAGAGCTTGCGCGCTGCGCGATCTGTGTGGTCTGCGGCGGCGAAGGGGGCGGCTCCGTGGTTCTGCGCTTGGCGCTCGGAGTGGTGGCCGCCGCCGCCGCGGGGATCGCAGCCTTTCGCCTGCGCTGGCTGCGGGCGGGCGGGGCATGGGCCGCCGCGGTCGTGGGCGCGGCCGTTTTCGGCTGCACGGGTTGGGCCGGCGCCGTTCCCCTGCTGCTGTTCTTCGCCACCTCCACCCTGCTTGGCCGCCTGCCGGGCCGGGGGGCGGGTGGTCGCCACGAGGCGAGGGACGCGCGGCAGGTGGCGGCCAACGGCGGAGCGGCGGCATTGGCCGCGATGCTCGCGGCTGGGGGTGCACACTGGGCCTTGCCCGCACTCGGCGGAGCACTCGCTACCGCGAACGCCGACACCTGGGCCACCGAACTCGGCATGCGGTGGGGTGGTGCGCCGCGGGCGCTTGCCCTCGGTCCGGTGCTTGAACCAGGTGTGTCCGGCGGCATGAGCGCCGTCGGCACCTTCGGGGGGCTGGCGGGTGCGGCCCTGATCGCCGTCGTTGCGGGTGGTTGGCCCGCCCTGCTCGGCGGGGTGGCCGGCCTGCTGGCGGACAGTCTCCTTGGGGCCACACTGCAGGCCGTGTACCGCTGTCCGGTTTGTGGTGCGCGGACTGAGGCCCGTCCACACGGCTGTCCCTCCTCCGTGGTGCCCCAGCGCGGTCGGCTGCGGTGGCTGGACAACGACGGTGTCAATCTGGCGGCCACCCTGTGCGGAGCAGCTGCGGCTGCGCTGCTCGCCGCCGCCGGCGTCTGAGGGCGTGAGGCCGCAATCGCCGCGCACGCCCGCGAGTTGAGCCGTTTTCACCCCTGATACAGTTTTGCGAACTTCGCGCCACAGGGGCCGCCCCGGATGCGCGGGGCGCTGCCATCGCGACGCACCGGCGCTCTGGCCGCTCATCCCCGCGGCTGCGCTTGCCGGTGGCGTGGCGGGCGGGCTCCCAAGCGGTGGGCGCGCAAGCGCGCCCATGTCCTGCGGTGGCCGCAGGCAGGTCCGCCTTTGGGCAAGTGGGGGACGACAGGCGGCGCGTCTGCTTCGCCGGTAGGCCGCAGGATGGGAGGGCCTGCTGCGCGGATGAGGGACGGGGGGCTGGCGCGCCCTGATGCGGCGGCGGGCACCGCAGCCTTGGGGCGCGCCAGACGCGCCTTGCATCTAGCGCAGGGTGCCCCCGCGACTGGCCAACTGCTGCTCGGCCAATTCGATCATGCGGCGAACCATATGCCCACCGACAGCGCCGCATTGGCGTGCCGGCAGATCTCCCCAGTAACCGTCCTGTGGCGGGGTGACACCGATGTCGTGGGCAACTTCGTATTTGAATTGATCTAAGAACCGCCCGGCTTCTCGCACCACCGCTCGATTGGACTGGGCCCCCTGCGCCATGTCGACTCCTCCTTGTGATCCTGGCTGGTCCTGGACGCGACCGGTCGCCGCGGGCGTCGCCTGGTCATCACGCCAAGTTTCACCCGGAAAACCGACGACTATCGAGAACCTTGCATCCAGGCCTTCCGTATCCAGGAGGATATCGTTGTCCTGCCGCCCGGGTCCGGCGCCGTGCGTGCCGGCCCCGGCGCGCGCCGGAGCGAGGGATGCGCGGCCGGCGGGATCCAAGGGCGGTCGGGAGCGCAGCGGCCAACCGTGCGCGCATGGTGGCGCCACGGGTCTCGGAAGCGGGGGAGCGTGCGGGTGCTGTGTACATTGCCGATTGGGCCAGTAGTGCAGCACCGGACGGGCTCTGCTTCCGCTATGATGGGGGGGCGGGACCTGCTCCCTGTAGGCGGAGCAGCCCGAACGGGGGAGGTGCGGGGGCATGCGGTGGCTCAGGGTACTGGCTGTGATCCTCGCGACAGCGGTCGGTCTGGTCTATGGAGTGGTGGGTGCCGCCACGGCGGCGGCGGCGCCCACGGTATCTCTCGCGTACGGGAACGGGACGACCGGCGCCGCCACGGCGACGGCCACAACGGCGCCGACGCTATCGGTGGCGAGCAACAGCAAGCTCGGTTCCATTCTGGTGGCGTCCAACGGGATGACGCTCTATCATTTCAGCAAGGACTCGGCCGGTGTCAGCAATTGCACGGGCGCCTGCGCGAAACTCTGGCCGCCGCTGACGGTCACGGGGACTCCGAGTGCCGGTGCGGGTGTGACCGGTAAGCTCGGTACGATCAAACGCTCCAACGGCAGCCTGCAGGTGACGTACAACGGATGGCCGCTCTACTACTTCAGTGGGGACAACAAGCCCGGTGACACCACCGGGCAGGGCTTCAAGAACCTCTGGTACGTCGTTTCGCCCACGCTGGCTGTGGCGACCGCCGCCACCACCACGAAGGCCACGACGACCGCGACGGCAACGCTGCCCAAGACGGGGAGCGGTCCGTGGCCCATGGTGGCCGGAATCGTCCTGCTCATCACCGGTGCTGGCTTGGTCCTTGTGCGGCGCCGCCGTGCGGCGTAGAACCGTCTTTTGTGGAACGGGTGTTCCGGAGCCATCCGGATCAAGGGGAGGACTCCGGAGCACCCGCCTCTCTCACGCCGGCACAGGTGCGGGTTGTCTTGCGGGCGCCGGTGGCGGGATGGCGGGGCGTCAATCGAGGTGTTCCCGCAGGCGCAGGCGGAGGGCGGCATAGTGCAGCTTGCGCAGGGCGCTGGACTCGATCTGGCGTACGCGCTCGTGAGAGATGCCGAGGTGCCGTCCAACCTCCTTGAGTGTGCATTCCCGGTGTCCCGCAAGGCCGAATCGGAGACGGATCACCTCGGCCTCGCGAACAGGTAATTCTTGAAGGGCCGCGTGGACCGCTTCCCGCAGCAGTGCGCCTTCGGCGGCGCCAGCGGGTGCCGTGGCGCCTTCATCGGCGACCACGTCGGCAATGATCAGATCTTCGCTGCCCTCCACCGGTGCGTCTAGACTGATGATCTCCCGTTGCACCCGCAAGGCTCTGCTCAGTACACCGGCATCCAAGACCGACTGGAGCGCGTCGGCCACCTCGCTGCTCGAGGGCCACCGACCCAACATTTGCATCAACTGCCAGCGGGTGCGCCGCACCTGGCGTACGGCCTGGTCCAGATGCTCAGGCAGGCGGATGAGGTGTGCCTCGCTGGTGATCGTGCGGGCCACGGCCTGGCGAATCCACCATATGGCGTAGGTGCTGAAGCGCAGGCCGTTGCGCTCATCATACTTTTCCGCGGCGCGCAGCAATCCCAGGTTCCCTGCCTGGATGAGATCGGCGAGTTCCAGGCCGCGGCCCAGGTACCTTGCGGCGACCGACACCACCAGCCGGAGGTTTGAGATTACCAGACGCCGCTGCGCCTCCTGGTCTCCGGCGCGGACCTGCGCCGCCAGGGACGCCTCCTCCTGGGGGGACAGGAGCCGTGCCCGGCCCACGTCCTGCAGGTAGAGGCCTACGACGCCGGGACGATCGACGAATTTCCAGCTTTCGCGCACCGGTCGCCCCCGGCTGCGGCGATCCTCTGGCGGCTGCGGGGCCAAACGACCCGTGGCGGGGCCGGCGGAGGCGTCGTCCGCGGCCACCGGGGCGCACATCGTGGCATCGGCGGGCTCGTATGGCCCGTCTCCGTCCACTGGCCGCGAGGGGCGCCAGCGGAGCCGCCCGTGTAGGGAAACGCGAGTGCGGGCGCTCGCCATGCCCACATTGCCTTCACACCGTTCCGAAGGACGCGCCGCCAAGAGGTAATGCACCCTCCGTTGGCTCGGTGCCGGAAGTAGCGCCGGGCTGCCCGAGAGACCCCTGTGAAAGGCTACGCCCAACTTCCTACCATTACCGACCTATCGACCGCGGATCCGCCGTACACGGTGGGTGGTTCGACCGACAAGACGCAAGCCTCTTGCAGGCAGCCCAGAATCAACAGGCATACCGCAGCCAGGTACACGAGCGGGGGTCTGCCGCGCCACCGTCCGCCATCGCCACCGCTGGACACACCCCTGCAGTGTTTCTGATGTTGACTGATGGCGTACCCTGCTGCCAGTCAGGACTTTCCCGATACGAGGACGCGGGGGTTCCACACCACTGCCCGACCCGTTGGGGTTGGGGGCGACTCCGGCCATACTGCGGCAGCGGCCCGCATATCGGTGGCCGCGACCGGCCGCCCGATGCAAGGGCGCGCGTCCCCTCCTACATGTCCCCGTCCAGTTGAGCCAACGCCTCCAGCTCCTCGGTCCGTTGATGTGCCGCGCTCCAGCCGAGTTCAGCGCCCATGAGCTGAGCCACACGCGTTACGCAACTGCGCGCCACAGCCCGGTCGAGAAAGGCCAACCGAGTGCGCCGGGCCAGGACATCCATGACCCGCAGGGCGGATTCTTCCCGGACTGCCCACACGACTTCGGCTTCGAGGTATGGATGCTGCGGTGCGAGGCGCTGCATCCACTCCTGGCCGGCCAGCGTGCATACGGCCTCCATTCGATCGCCATAGGCGTGTCCCAGGTGGGTGGCCACGTCCGCCGGCAACGCCCGCCGCTGTTGCACCTCCCTAACCAGGTTTTCAGAAAACCCATCCCCGCCGATCAGGACCCGCTCTGAGGCAGCAGCGGCGGGCCGTGCGCGCAACCCCTGTTGCCGGAGCACGTACTCGACGGCATCGGCCGCTATCCGACGATAGCTTGTCCATTTTCCTCCGGCGACGGTGACCAGGCCGGCGGCGCTTTCCACGACGATGTGGCTGCGGGAGAGTGCCGCGGTGTGGGCCCTTGTCGGGTTCCGCACGAGCGGACGCTGGCCGCTCCAGGCCGAACGCACGTCCTCACGGCGCAGGGGAGTGGAGACGTGGCGGTTGACGAGTTGCAGGAGGTAGTCGACGTCCTCGGTACGCACGGCGGGGTGTTCGGCAGGGTCCTCCGGCCGGTCCGTGGTCCCGATCAGGGTGTGCCCCAACCATGGGAGTACGAAGACCACCCGCCCGTCCGATGTCTTCGGAATCAGCAGGCCCGTATGATCGGGGCACAGCCCTGGCCGGAGCACCAGATGAATGCCGCCGCTCGGACGCAGCAGCGGTGTCGCTGCGGGCTCGTCCAGCGCGCGGAGCCTGTCGGCGAACGGCCCCGTCGCATTGATCACGGACCGGGCGCGCACTGTCAGGGTAGCCCCGGAGAGGCCGTCTCGGACCTGCGCGCCGATGACGCGGGCGCCTTCCTTAATCAGCGCGATCACTGCAGCGTGGTTGACCACGACCGCTCCCAGGGCGGACGCGGTGAGGGCGAGCGCGACGTTGAAGCGGGCATCGTCAAACTGGCCGTCGTAGTAGAGCACCGCGCCGCGCAGTCCCCTGGAGTCTAAGGCGGGGAAGCGGTCCAGGGCTGCAGGGGCCGCGAGGTGGCGGGTCGCGCCCAGACTTGCGTTCCCGGACACCATATCGTATATGGCGAGCCCGGCACCGTAGTACAAACGACTCCAGAGGGAGTACGCCGGCGTGAGGATGGCCAGGGGGCGGGTGAGGTGGGGAGCCAGCCGGAAGAAGGCGCCCCGCTCCCGCAGCGCCTCCAGCACCAGCCGGTATTCGGCGAGGTCGGCTCGCAGTACCGCCCGCTCCAGATAACGCACGCCGCCATGCACCAGTTTAGTGGACCGGCCGGATGTGCCACCGCCGAAATCATCCAGCTCCACCAGCGCCACCAGTAGACCGCGCGCGGCGGCATGCAGGGCGATGCCCGTGCCGACCGATCCACCCCCGACGACCAGGATGTCGAAGACGCCCGACTGCAGGGCGGAGAGGCTCCGCCGCCGCCGCAGGGGGCCCGGAAGGCCAGAGGGGTCCAACGGGCAACTCACCTCGCGCTCGTCCAAGCCCGAGCGGCAGCGGGGCCTTCCGATGGGCGGCTGAGACGGTCCCTGCCGCCGGCGGGCCTGGTATCCGACCCGAAGAACAGGCTATAGCGGTTTTGCCGTCTCCGCTAGGGGGAGAGTCGATCGGGGTGCACGCGCACCCGGGACCGGGGAAACGGGGATGCCCGCCCGAAAGGCGCGCGTCCGTCTGTGCCCGCCACGCCGGCCCCATGTACCAGCGGGTCGGTAGCACAGGGGAGGATGGTGGATGGGACCCGCTGTGTGTGCGCTGCCCACCGGTACACCGTGGGGGCGTCTGGAAGAGCCGTGCAACCGGACGTTAGTGCCGGGAAGGGGGTACGCCCGGTCAGGGGACGCGGCCACTGGGCACCGTATGGACTAGGGATACGTCCGGGAAGGTCCCGGATCTGGAGGGATGTGGGTGGCGCGGCGGTCGGTGGCGCTCGGGGGCCCAGGCAACGGAGATCGGTGGGGGAAGGACGACGGCGAGCGCGCGGATCATGCGCTGCGCCATTTCCGGACGTGGGCCTGGATCACGGCAGCGGCCACCTTTGTGCTGTTGTTGTTAGGCGCGGGGGTCGTCGCGAACGGCGCCGGTTTGTCCTGTCCCGGCTGGCCCCTGTGCGGGGGGCGCGTGGTGCCGGTCTTTTCGGGCGTGGTGGTGGTGGAGTGGTCGCACCGGGTGGGCGCGCTCGTGGTTACGGCGCTCAGTCTGATCACGGCGGCGGCTGCTCGCCTGCTGCATCGTCAAGGGCCCTGGACCGGTCTGAGCCTGACGGCTGTGGGCCTGCTGGCCATGCAGGTGGTCCTCGGGGCCGTGGTGGTGGAGACCAACCTCACACCCCTGCTGGTCGTGGCGCACCAGGGGCTCGGCATCGCGCTGCTCTGCCTCTGGCTGGTGGCGGCCACGATTCCCGGGCGACCGCGCCACAGGGTCGCCTCCGGCGGAACGGTTTAGGATGTAGGCGCGTGCGAACGGAGCACAAATGCCGTCAGTGCAGCGGCAGCCGGCGCCGCGTGCCCGGCCACGATCGTGCCCTCAGCCGCCCGCCGCCCGGGTTGAGGCGATCCGGTTCGTTGCCGTGCGGTGCGCCGCCGCCGACCCCGGGGCGCCAGCGGGCGTGGAAGTCGGGACCGGGGTGGCACGGAAGCCGCCGGGCGGGGCCGTGTTTCCGGTTCCTGCTCCTGCTGCGGCGCCTGCGGTCACGCGCAAGTAGGTGCCTCCGTTAAAGATCCAGCGCTCAGGTGAGCCCGTGCCCTGCGGCACAAGGATGGTATAGGGCATATCCTGTGCGGTCTGGACCAGCCGCGGGGCCGCGGTGCTACCAACACCCACCATCTGGCCGATCAGTCGCGCCCGTGCGGTTCCCAGCCGGTAGACGGCAACAGCGCTGCCGGCGGGGGCGCTGGCGGTCTCAGGGGGCAACACCGTTTGCACCACCAAAGCATTCGAACCGTCGCCGGTCAGATCCCCGCATGCCACAGGCACAGTCCCCCCCGCCAGGCCCGGGAGCGCGATGCCGGTCAGCGGCATGCCTTCTGGCCGGAGCACGGTCACCGTGGAACTCCGCGCCTCGAAGGTGAAGCCGTGATTGTGTATCGCCCGCACCGGACCCACCCACCAATGCACACTGTCACCGGCGCAGGAGAAGGCTCCACGCATCCATCCACGGGTCGCTGGGGGCGATACGTGGAACAGCAGCGGTGGGCGGAACGTCACAGGCCGAATGCCGGACAGCACCGGGCCGGAGATGCCGGGGCCGACGGTGTATGCCAGGACGCGCACAATGGCCCCCGCTCCCCCGTCTCCCGGATCGGTCTGCCCCGTGGCGGTTGCGGCTGCCTTCCCAACGGACGGCCTCCCACCGGTCGATCGTTCTGTAACGATGACTCTAGCGCGTCCCCCGGCCAACGCCCACGCGTCGATAATGGTGAAACGCAGGGACGGAGCGGGCGCGGCCCGGGTCGGCATGGCGTTCCGGAATGCGACCCGCACCGTGTGCAGTACATCCGCCCACGCCGCGTGCCAACGCCCCTGGAGGAGCGCTTGCCACGGCGTCATCCAATCCGCGTGTCCAAGCGCCCGCCTAACGCGCCGCCACGCCACTTGGTGGAGTTTGCTCCAGGCACCGGCCAGACCGGTCGGGGCCGGCGTCGGGGACCGAGGGCGCAGCAACGCCGCTTCATGCGTCGCCACCAGGGCCTTGGCGGCCGCCAACGATACTGGTCGCACCGCTGAAGTGGTCCGCCGCAGCCGCGCGTCCACAATCAGCCGCTCGGAGTCCCACGGCCCTGCGCAGGTGACAAGCTGCAGAGTGGCAGGGCCGCCGTGCGGACGCACCGCCGCCGCGTCAGACGGGGCCACCCGTTGGGATCCGGTGACCGCATAGGTGAAGGTGCCACCGGGTGTCTCGAGTAGGATGGCATCCCCTTGGCGCAGGCGGTTCAGGTGCTGGAAGACGGAGCCCCAGACGTTGACGTGCCCGAAGATGACGGCATTGCCCGGTGCTCCCGGCAACGCCGAACCCTCAAGATGAGCCGGACCGCGCTGGAGGAGCCCCTCCCAGACGGAGGCGTCGAAGGTGAGCCCCTCCAGCACATAGGAGTCCACCCCGATGGCGGGGATCACCAACCTGGCGAGGGGCTGTCCGGGCGGTACCGCTGGGGCCGAGGCCGGCAGAATCGCCGCAGATGCCGCCGCGGGTGAAGTGCCCGTACCTGCAGGGGCCACGACCGTGACCAGCGGGGCGGTCGGAGCCGGAGGGTTCGGGTACAACGCGGTGCGGCGCTCAGCCGCCAGGAATTGTTGCGCCGCCTGTTGCTGGGCGAGCGCATTCCACTGCGCGGACCACAGGGGTGTGGTGGCCACAGCCACACCGACCACCAGGGCGGCCAAGCCGGTCAACATCCATGCGGCTCCGACGCCCAAGCGGGCCGCGCGGGACGGCGGAGCGAGGTGCCGGGAGCGCCGGGGCTTGGTTGGTGCGTCCCCGCGCCTCCTTCTGTGGGGATGGCGCCGCGCCGCCCTTCTGCTGCCGGGGAAACTCTCCGCGCGTGTCGTGCCCGACGTTCCCGTCCTCAGCGGCTCTCGCCGCGCATGCGCCGCCAGCCCCCGACCACGGCCGCCGCGCCCAGCAAGGCCAGTGCTCCGCCGGCTAGCGGCAGCAGCGGGTTCAGACCGGTCTTCGGTATGGACGTGTTGCTGCCGGGAGATGCGCCGGTGCTGGTCGTCGCTTAAACCGCGGAGGCGGACGAGGCGCCGGATGCGGCGCTGGGCGAGGATGTGACGCTGGGCGAGGATGTGACGCCGCTGGACCCCAGCGCGCGGCTGCCGGGGGCGGAAGTGATCGGCGCGTTTGCCGGGGCTTGCGCCGTGCCGCAACCCGCGGCGAGAAGCAGGGCAGCTCCGAGAATGCCGCCTGCCAGCAGGCGGGAGGGAGCCCTGGATGCTGCGGAGCCGTGCGCCCGAGCGAAGAGGTGCGAGATCATAGAGCACAGACCCCCTTGTCAGATATCCGCTGCTATCGTGTGTGCATCCACCCCCGGCTTCAACGGCCGCTAACGCAGACCATGCCTGACGATACAGCATTCGGGGGCCGACCGTCAGCGCCGGGGTGCCGCGGGTGCGCTGTGTGCGGCGGTGGTCACCGCGCTCGCCCGGCGGTCTGCCCACATCGAGGATGCGGAGACGGCCGCACGGGTTCCGACGCCGACGACGGCTCTAAGGTTCCCTGCAGCGGTGACGTTCGCGCCGGAACGGACTAAGCGACCCGCCTGTGGCCGCAGCGACGTCGGATGGTCCGGTGTGACGGACGAAGCAAAGGTTGGCAACCGGACTGCCGGATGCGCGAGGCGGCAGCGTGCGATCCCCCCGCCTGGACCGAGGACCGCGCGCCCACGCAGTTGGAGGGGGGGTCACAGAGGGCAAGCGGGGGCAGCGTCGGCGGGCCGGGGAGGAGGCTCTCCCGGCCCCCTCCCGAAGGTTCGCCGCACTACGCCCCGGGGAACATGTCCGTGATTTCCAGGGGGGCGGTGCCCAATGCGCGATTGCCCTCTTCGAGCATCCGCCGGCTTGCCACCACGCAGACGGCGCTCCGTGGAAGCCCCGCCTCCAGTACCGCCAGTAGGGCCTGCTCCACCGACTCCGGCTTGGCGCCCAGCATGGCCTGGTGCCGGGCGTCGCGCATCTCCGGGGTGAGGCCGGCGATGTGGCGCTGCAGCGCCGAGCCCGTGGCCTCGGCGGGACGGATCGGCCGTTCCCCCTCCTTGAGGGTAGAGATGATCGCCCGGTCCACGTCTGTCTGAGTCCAACCGGCGCCGACGACATAGTCCCGGACCGCGGCAAACACCTGCAGGGTGCGCGCCACATGCGGATCCTGCCAGGAGAGCAGCGACATATCCCCGCCGAGGGCGTCGTAGGAGCAGGATCCCCCGTAGGCGGTCCCTCTGAAGCGGATCTCAGGCCGCACATACTCCACGGTGAGGAGGTGGGCGCCGACGGTGAGCAGGGGGGAGTCGGGATGCGCGTAAGCTGGTGCAGGGAATACCTGTGCCGAGTACGCGACCTGCAGCGGGGCGGCAAGCCCCGTCCGGTCGGGCGGCTCCGCGGGGCGTGGGTCGGACGCGTCGGGCACACCCTTGCCGAGGCGCCCGGCCCATCGCCGCAAGGCTTGGCGCACCGAGTCACAGGCGATGGCCGAACCGGTGAAGCTCGCCACCAGGCGCCCGGACGCCGGTAGAGCGTCCCGAATGCGCTCGACCTCCCCCATGACCCGGGTGTACTCGGTCTCGAAGTCCTTGTTCAGGCGCTCCAGCAGGTGCAACTGGGAGACGCCGCCCACCAGTTCCCCCAGGTAACCCTCCGTGCTGAGCGAGCGTGCGGCGTGGCGCACGGCTGTCGCCGTTGCCCCGTTGACCAGTCCGGTGCGCGTGCCGGCCAGGGATTGGGCGAGCACGACCCGCAGTCGTTCCCGGTCGCGCGGATCCGTGGCAAAGAGGAGATCCTCAAGCACCCCGAGGGCATCCTCGATCTGATCGTCGAGCGCCTTGAGGGTGAACCGCAACCGCCGGAGGCTTGCCGCACTGGCTCCGGCCGACCGCCCGAGCACGGGCCAGCACAGGATCCCGCCGGTGGATGCGGCGACGCGGCCTGCAACGTGCTCATAGTCCATGCCGGCGGCGCCAAGCTTGTGCACGGACTCCAGGTAGCGGGGCACGTACGGCCATTGCTCGACGGTCAAGGCGGTGGCCTCGAGATCGAGCATCAGGTAGTTCACGCCATTGGTGAAGAGGTCGTTGCGCAGCAACTCCACGCCCGGAGCGGGGCGTTCGACCGAGGTGGGGATGTGGCGGGGACGGCGCGGGACGTCCGCGACCCGGAGTTGGGGCAACAGAGCTATCGCCTCGGGCGGATTGGGCGTGCCTGAGCCGCGTTCCACATCGGCCGAGACGGCCGCGATGCGTCGCACCTCCTCGTCGCTCAGACGGGCACGGACCCGAGCCATCTTGGCGTTGAACGCCGCTGTGGCGCGCGCCTCACAGTCGTCGCTCGGTCGCAGCACCGTCAGGAGCCGGTGAGGGTTGTCGAGGAGCCGCTCCCGGATCAGGCGGTTGAAGAGTGACGGATCACGGCGATAGTGCTCCTGGCACGCTTCAAGGTGCGGGCGCATCGACGCGAATGCCAGCGGGTCCGCGCCCAGGCGCCACGGTCCGAGCACTCGCCAACCCAGGTGCAGGGGGAAGTGGGACTGAATCTCCAGGTGGCCGTATGCCGCTTGGTGAAACGCGGCTTCGACGCGTTCGCGGGGGATCTCCGCCTGGGCGATGGCGCGCAGCGTTTCGAGCACGAGACGCTCGAAACGGTCGGCGCGGTCCGGCTCGCTCCCCTTCAGTCCGACCTGGTAGATCCCCTCGGGCCCCACCGCGCGGTAGCCCGTATGGTGAGGCGCCTGCCCAAGTTTGGAGTCCACAAGGGCCTTGCGCAGTGGAGCCGCCTCATTGCCGTCCAGGATCCAGTCCAATACCTCGAAGGCCATGTCCTCTTGGGGATCGATCGCCTCGGCGGCCAGCCACTGCAGGAGCAGATATGTCTTTTCGGCGAGGGGCTCTCCCTCCCCGATCTGATACTCGTCTTGTACGCGTCGGGGCGTGGCCCAGCGGATCTGGCGCCCGACTGTGGCATCGTTCGGGCGGTGCTCGAACTCCTGGAGGCGTTCTGCCAGGAACGCCAGGTGCTCAGTGAGCGGGATGTCTCCATAGGTGAAGAAGTAGGCCTCGCTGGGATGGTAATATGTCTGGTAGAAGCGGCGCAGGTCTTCGAAGGTCAGGTCCGGGATGGCGTCCGGTCGCCCGCCCGAATCCCGGGCGTAGATGGTGTCGGGTAGAAGGGCTCTCTGAGAGCGGTTGGCAAGTATCACATCCGGACGCGAGTAGTAGCCCTTCATTTCGTTGTACACAATGCCGGTCTCGGTCAGGGCGCCGGAGGGATCCAACGGGTCGGCGGGCGTCAGGCGGTGGCCCTCGCGAAGGAACGTTTCCTCCGTGAGCAGCGGATGAAACACGGCATCGAAATACACGTCGACCAAGTTGAACAGGTCCTGTTTGACCGTACTGGCCACCGGATAGGTTGTGTAATCTGGTCCGGTCATGGCGTTGATGAAGGTGCCCATACTCATCTTCAGCATTTCGAAGAACGGCTCCCGGACGGGAAAGCGGCGCGAGCCGCCAAGCACCGAGTGCTCCAGGATGTGCGGCGCGCCGGAATCATCCCACGGGACTGTCGGCAGCGTCACGGAAAACAGGTTTTCGTTGTCCTCCGCCTGGATGTGTATCAGACGGGCGCCGCTGCGCCGATGTACGACGCGATAGGCCACCGCGCGTAAATTCGGGAGCGGCGTGATCGCCTGCACCTCGAAGCCGTGCACAACACGTCCGGTCTGCAGGGCGGCGTCAGGTATGACCATCCCTGTATGCTCCTCTCTCACCGGAGGCGCAGCGCGGCTCCGGTCATCGTCTGATCCCAGTATCGCCCAACAATGGCTGCTGCTGTCGCCCGCGGCCGGTTCCGCCATTCAGGCGGCGGCCCGCCACCTCCGCAGCGGGTATGAGGAGTCGGCGCCTGCGAGCTTCCGCAGCTATCCTCTCCCCGCAACGAGTTCCTCCGTCTCCCGGCGCAGACCGCACGCCGAGCTCAAAGTGGCCTGCAGGCGCCGCTCCGCCGCCGCGCGAAACGCTTCATCCCTGATCAGGCCGAGGTTGACGCGGACATTCGTCTCAGCGGCAGAGAGCGCCGCCTCGGCGAGTTGTGCGGAGACGATGACGTCGCTCAGGACGTTCCGGTTGCCCGCACGAGCCAACGGTGCAGTAAGCCTGAGGATCTGGAGCGCCGTGTCCGCCAGGTCGAGCGGCACTGCCACCGCGGCCCGCAGGGCCTCCTGGATGGCCGCGCGCCGCCGTGCCTTGGTCTCCGCACTGTCTTTGGGAAGCGCGTAGGCTGCGGCCACGCGGCTGAACGCCTCGGCGTCGGCATCGGCCAGGGTCAGGCAGCGCCGTATCAGGGCGGACTCTGTCCCCTCGGCAATCTCCAGGGGTCCCGGGGTGAAGTTGTGGACCATCTGAGCGCAGGCCGCGCCCAAGGCGCCGACCACAGCCCCCGCGGCCCCACCGCCCGGGGCCGGCAGACGCGAGCCGAGATCCTCGAGGAAGGCACCAATGGTCATGTCGGCGAACGCCATACCGTTATCCAGCTCCCCTTCGTTCCGAATCCGGGCCCTGCCGGGCCCGGCCTCCGGTCGGCACCGTCACTGCCGGACGGAGGTGGTGCGCGCGTCATCCGCGGCGGCGCGTAGCACGTTCTGCAGGAGCAGGGCGGTGGTGACGGGTCCAACGCCGCCGGGCACCGGAGAGATGGCCCCGGCCACCTCCGCCGCCTCGGCGAAGGCCACGTCCCCGACGGTCCGGCCGGAGACGAAATTCGTGCCGACATCCACGACGGTGGAACCGGGCTTGATCATCGCCCCTCGTACCAATCCGGCGCGGCCAGCGGCGGCGATCAGAATGTCGGCGTGCCGGGTATGCTCCGCCAGGTCGCGCGTTTTGCTGTGGCAGATGGTCACCGTGGCGTCCCGCTGCAGCAGGAGAAAGGCTGCGGGCCGGCCGACGACGGTGCTGCGCCCGATCACCACCGCCTCCCGCCCGGCGACGGGAATCCTGTGGTGTTCGAGGAGGGTGATCGCCGCGAGGGCCGTGGCGGATACGAAGCGCGGGGTGCCCAGTGCCAACAGGCCCTGAGAGGCGGGGCTCGTCCCGTCCACGTCCTTGTTCGGAGAGATTGCGGCCAGAAGGGAGTGTGCTTTGAACTGCGGCGCAACCGGCTGTTCAAGTATGATGCCGTGGACCGAGGGATCGGTATTGAGCTGTATGATCAACTGCAGGAGTCCCTCCTGCTGCATGGCCGGGTTGAAGGCAAAGACCCGCACGTCGATGCCGAGGGCCTGGGCGCGGTCGCGCTTGCGCTCCAGGTACTGCAGCGCGGCGGGATCTCCGCTGGCGTCGACTACGGCCAGCGTCGGGACCACTCCGCCCGCTCGCAGCACCTGCGCCTGTGCCTTCAACTCAAGGTGCAGGCTGCGGGCCAAGGCCTTGCCGTCGAGGATACGTGCAGGCAACTGAACACCTCCGAGCATGGGGGGCGCAATGCAAAACGTCCGGCACGCCGTGGTGGTGCGCCGGTCGCAACGAATCCCCGAGGCGTATTCTTCCACAGATGCTTCCGGCGGGAAAGCGGGCCCGCCGCGGTTGGTCCGTAGCGGTGGGTTGGCACGGGTCTTCGCAGGGCGCGGCACCGTGCAGACGTACACTTCCGCAACGGCCCCACGGACGGAGCCGACTCCAGCGGACGGTCGGTCCCGCGGTTGCCCCGCCTGCTGCTGTTGCCGACAGGCGACGCACAAGGCCGCGAGCGCCCCGTGCCGGCCACTGGCTGCGCGGGGAGGCGTCCCTACCCGTCTGCCCGAAGTCCCCCGTGCCCCAGCGGCGCCGTCGCGGTCCGCGCTCCCAGCCGGTTGGCCGCGATGCGCAGGATTTTCTCCAGGTCGAAGGGCTTGCCGACCACCCCCTGGATGTAGTGTCGCGGAGGGTAGTCCTCATCCAGCATCGATCCCGACATCACGTAGATATGGATGTCTTCCCCGTGTCCCCCGTCGCGTATCCGACGGACGAACTCCGCGCCCGACAGGTCTCCCATGCGTAGATCCACGAAGATGAGCCTCGGCCGGAATCCGGCCCGCATGGCCTGCAGGCATGCCTGGGCCGAGGTGAAGGAGCACGCGCCGTAGCCTTCGTCCGTGAGCACCTCGGTCAGGAGTTCACATAGAATATCCTCGTCGTCCACTATGGCGATTTCCGCGCTCACTGTGGTGTTCCCTCCCTTGGCAGGGGGGAGCGTCCATATCGTCCACCCGTGTCCCTACTTCGTAAACCCTTGCGGCATAAGACATTCACGGAAGTAACACAGTAAAAAAGTGTATTCCCTTCACTCCGTATGCGCCAACCGTATGCATTTTTGGTAGCCAAACAGCAATGGAACATGGTGCACGAGAGTCTATGTAAGCGCATTAATGCCTCCTGACACCGCAACGCGGTCGCCTGGACCGAACGTCGCGGACAGACCGAGCAGTAACCAGAGGTCGGCGAAATGATGCGGAGGCGCCGCGAGAGCCGCCAGCCCAGCGAGATCGGCATCCAGCGTTACCAGTTTTGCTGCGGCTGCGGCTGCGGCTGTGCGCATCCCGCGTCCCTTCCCACGTGGAGTCATCGCCGCGGGCGCAGGTAGATAGCTACCTGCCGATCCCGCGTGCCCTCGCGCCAAATCCGCAAAATCAATCAGCGTCCGCAGGGTGCTGGTGACCCCCTCCCGTGTCACCTCACGCAAGGGGGCAGGTGAATTAGTGACCATCCACTCGGACAGCGAATACCGCAAGAGCGCATCCAGATCACCAGTGGGGTGCGCGGACCAAGCGGAACGCACCACCGGCTCGGCCGCA
The DNA here is from genome assembly GCA_021803205.1 of Bacillota bacterium. GTDB lineage: Bacteria > Bacillota > Sulfobacillia > RBS10-35 > JAJYVN01 > JAJZMB01. The sequence goes on from JAJZMB010000162.1 coordinate 83,954, forward strand.
ATGCGCATGGCGGTGTCAGTCACCGGCGGCAACCGCCACACCCAGTGCTCCACAGCCGAGGCGTCCAGCATTGCGCGGTACTCGGCGTCCGTCCGCTCCAGCCCCAACCCTTGTGCAACCGCCAAAAATGTAAATAGATCGTGCCGCTGTGGGGGCAGGTTCTGGCCATGCTCCCACATGTTTATCAGTTTTTCAGAAATAACAGGAACAGGCATGGGTTGGGGCTGGTCTGGGGCCATTCGAGCCGCCAGGGCACGCGGCGACAAATCGCGCGCCAGCCGGGCACGCCGAAGCAACACCCCAAATCGTCTCATCGCGCAACACCTCCACTTATCCGCACATACTCTACTCTAAATCGCGCCCAGGGGCACTTGCGCACACCCCACGACGGGAGTATACTCTACTCGGAGGTGGATGAGGTGAGCGACGAGTCGCCGAAATGGCTCCGCGTCATTGATTTTGCTCGTGAATATCGCGTCAATCCCGCTACCGTGTATCGCGGCATCCGCGACGGGACGATCCCCGCAATCCGGGTAGGTCGCCTACTCCGCATCCCGACCGGGGTCCACCACGTAGCAGCGGATCGGTCGGGGGCCACCGATGCGGACGCACGGTGAACGCATATACACCAGTGACGTGCTCGCCGTCAAGGCCCACCGGCCCGCGGCACGGCAGGTCAGTCTGGTGTGATCCCTGGGAGTGGGAGGGCTCAGGAGTTTCGGAGGAGGAAAGAACAATGAAGGTTGTTGTCAGGATCACCCCAGAGTGCGCTGGAGCGAGGCATGAGGTGCGGTTCGGGCCGGGCGGCGATGATTACACGTACAGATATTTCATCGGGACGAGACCGTACGGGCCACGGGGTGGCACTGGCGGCAAGGCAGTGGATGCCACCGAGATCGTGAGTTGCCGCGGAACTTCTTGCCACGCCGCAGCACAACGCTGCGTCTACGCCGCGCTGGTGGATCAGGTGCGCCGGACTGGCAAGCCCATCACCATCAGTGAACGCGTGGATGCCGCACTCGCCAGGTTGTCACGAGTTGCTTCGGTACCAAACGCATCGGTGGGGCGACAGATTGAGATTTTCGCGGAGGGCGTCCTCGACGTGCCGGCCGCGTATCGCAAAATCCTCCGCGACGTGTACGGTGCGGCGCTTGTGAACGGCGCCGTGAAACTGGCTCGTGCGAATGCCGCCGAGCGGGTGTCCGCCGAGATCGGGGATTGACCTAGGCAGGGAGGTGGCGGCATGCGGGGATTTGGCAGTCTATGAACAGCGCTCAATAGCGGCGGCGGTACACGCCCCCGGACGCGGGGCGGCCACAACGATGTATAACTCGCGTCTGTGTTAGAGATGCAGGCGCAAGCACGGTGCACGGCCAAAGCGGCTTCGCGCCGCGCCGTAGGGTGGTGGCAGGGAGAAGGTGATCCGCCATGGCATCCGTCCGAGTCTGGCATGCGGACGACGCGCCGCGCCGCACAGGCACGCGTGCGCAGCAGCGCCCCGGCGGGCCGTCATCGCACGGCGGGCCGTCATCACGCGGCGGGCCGTCATCACGCGGCGGGAACAAAAAGAAGTACAAGCCGCCGCGACGGGACGTGCTTGCTGTTTGGCGAGCAGAGGACGGGCGGTGCGAGTGCTGCGGCAGGCCGATGGACCGGCGGTGCGCAAAGGTGTCGCGGCGCGTGAAGCCGGGCACTTGGATCGGCGGGAATCTTGCGCTGTTGTGCTTCGACTGTGATTCACGTTACATGCCGGGGCAGACAATTCTCAGTACTCGCCGGCCGGCGGACGAGGTGGTGTCCGCGCTGCCGGTCAAGCCGGGATACGACCGCTGGCAGGTGCTGCGGGCGTTGCTACTAAAATATGGCATCTATATACCGCACAACCGCGACCACACCGGCAAGAAGCGCCGGAGGATATGGGTACCTCGGCTGTGCCGCGTTACGCTGCGCCGCGTTCCGTCGCCACCCAGCGCCAGGCCAGCGGAGTGGGAGATCACATCACTGCATGTATGGCCGGAGGGACGGCTGGCCGGACCGCAGCCGCAGAAGCGCACGAGGGGGTTGCCGAAGCCGGACCGCAGCCGGTGGAGGCGCGATAGGTAATCCCTATTGGATGGCGCGTATCCGATAGGAAACTCCTATCGCCCCAAAAGAAGGTATGCGGCGATCCGGCGTCGAAGAAGCGTAGCGGTGTGTACGCGACCCGTGTATACTGGGTCCGTGACCCCGACGTAGTGATGGAAATACATGGGCGGCCCCACGAAGGAACCGCCCAAAAAGGAAGAAAATCTATATGAGAAGTGTACCTCCCCAGACCCGCAGCCGCAAGTCCCTCTCCCCCATCTTAGAGCGCTCCGGCGCACCCCTCTGGCTGATCGCCGCCGGCACGGGCACCACCGCCGGCGTGATGGTGTACCTCGGCCTGTTGGCCGCCCTGGACGGCGCCTATGGCGCCGTGGCGGCATTCGGCGGGGTGGCGGCGGTGGTCCTGGGCGTGGCGGCCCTGCTGCACTGGGCGCATGGGGACCACCCCACGTGGGGGGACGCACTAGTGGCCGGCGGACCGGCCGCATGGACCCTCGTTCTGGCCGGCGGGCTCGGCCTGGTGCCCTTGGCGGCGGCCAAGGCCCTCGCCTGGGCAGCGCACCGTGCCATCCCGGCCCTGGCGGCGGCGGCGGCGGCCGTCGTCTTCATCGCGCACACCGCCGGACCGGTGGTCGCGGTCGCGGCGGGCACCCTGCGGGTCGTGCCCGGCGACGCAGCACCCGTGACCACCACCGGACGCACCATCGACGCACGCGGTCCACCCGACTACCTCGCCGCGCTGGAGTCCGCCGGGTACGACGTGCAGGGCCACGGCGCGGAAATCGAGGCCGCCCCTCCTGGGGGATCCTCCCACCACCTAAAAATTAACACTATTAAGGGCGTCGGATTCGACGCTGCCACTGGCCGCGGATTCCGCCTGGCGGCGCTGCTGCGCGGCGCGGGTGTGGACCTCGCCCCCCCGTCCCCCGAGTCCATCGCCGCCGCCGAGGCCCGGCGCAAGGCCGCCGCCGCCGAAAGTGAGCGCGGGGCGGCACGGTGGACGACCGGGCACGTGGCCGGGTGCATCTACGCGCGGGGTGCCATCGCGTATGCGACCACCACCGTCGTAGCGTACCTGCAGTCGCGCGGTATCCCGGCCCCGCAGGCGCATGCCGCGCTGGCGGCCCTGCCTGAGGGCTACCGCCTGCACTCCATATGGGGTGGCGGCGTCTACGTATCGCTGTTCGTGGCGAGGCCGGACGGCCGGCGTAGCGCGGCGGTGCTGTCGCTCGACGGCAATGGCCGCAAGCGCCCCCGCCCCGAGTGGAAGGGCAAGGCCCGCCACACCTTCGGCCCCCGGCTGCCGGGCGCCGTGATCCCGATCCGCCCGCTGCCCGACATCGAGCCCCTGGGCCTGCCGGGCCACAATGGCCCAATCCTCACGGTGGGAGAGGGATGGGAGACCACGCTGGCCGGCCTGACCCTCGCCGGTGGCCCCGGCGCGGCGACGGTGGACTGCGGGCACATCCGGTCGCTCCTCGACGATACCCCACTCCTCGGTCGCGCACTGGAGACCGGCACCGCCATCCGGGTCCTGGCCGACCGGGAGCCGTCCGGCGCCGGTGCCGCTGCGGCAGAGCACCTGCGGGCCGTGGGCGCGCGGGTCGGGGTGCCGGTGGTCGTCTGCACCCCGCCGCTGGGGCTGGGTGCGGACCTGGACATTAAGGCGGACTGGCTGGACGTCCTGGCCGCACTTGGCCCGGCCGGGGCGCGGGCCGCCCTGATCCGGGCGCAGGAGGCGGCGGCGCAGGAGGCGGCGGCGGAGGCGCAGGACGACGGCACCGTGCGGCGCATGCCCGGCCTGTCGCTGGGCGGGCCCGTGCCGCCACGGCCCTGGGCACCCGCGCCGCCGCCCGACGATGTACGCCCCGCCATCGACGCCGCACTCACGTCGAGCACCCCCACCCTCCTGCGGGTGCCCCCTGGTACCGGCAAGACCGCGGCCATCGCCGCCGCGATGGCGGACCTACCCGACCCCACCGTGTATGTCTGCCGGACGACGGTCGAGCGGGACATCGTAGCCGCCCTCATGCGGGGGGTGCCGGTGCCAGCGCGGACACCCATTAATTGCGAGCGGTTCCATGAATTGATCGAACCGCTGGCCGAACAGCGCCGCAGCGAGGCGGCGCACGCCTGCGCCACGTGCGTCTTCGGGGCTGCGGCGATGGTCGGGGTTGCGGAGCGGCACGACGCAGGGCTGACGGTGCCGACGCGGCCCGACGCCGAGGTGTGGGGTGAGACCCGCGAGATCGAGGGTGAGGACGGGCACCTGGCGCAGGTGCATATGTGCTCCTATATATGGAACATCATGGCATCCCGCGATGCTGAACATACGGCCGCCACGGAGGCAAAGGTCGCCGGCGACCCCACCGCAGCCCAACGCCGGGAGTGCGGGGGGGGCGGCTACGGCCGGCTGACGCCCCGGCGGCGGGCGTGGGACGACGTGTCGGCACTCACCGCGCAGGAGACCGCGACTATACCCGATGGATATACCTGGTTGCGCGTCGGCGGCGAACAGATCACCCGCGACCGCCGGGCGGCGGACCAGCCGCTGGCCGGCGCGGAACTCGCGAGCGCGGCGACGCGGGCCGAGGCCGCCGCCTCGCGGAAGGCACGCGCTGCCCGCGCCGACGCAACCGAACGTCTGTTGCCCATCCTGCGGCAAGGGATGGAGGTCGTGGTGCAAACCGCACAGGACCGCGAGTCACACGTCCGGCTGCAGGGGCATCCCTGGGATGCCCTGGCAGCCGCCGCACTGAACCCCGACATGACTCTCATGGACGCTACGGCAGCCGAGGCTGTCGTCCGCCATGACGACGGCGAGTGGGACATCCCTCTGCGGGCCCTGCAGTCCCTGAGCCGCGCAATCCGGCACGGGACCGCGTGGGCGACGCGGGGCGTGATGATCTGGCGGACCTGGACGCCGCTGGCGGAGGCGCTGCTGGCCGGTGAACCAGTGACCATCCTCGACGCCACCCCCGGCGGGGTGCGGGACCTGGTGGCGGCGGTGGGTGGCACTGTCGGGGCCATGGACCCCCTGGGGCCGAATGTCCGAGTGATCCAGCACTGGGCGGGCGTTCATGGCAAGACCGCCTGCGACCCGGCGAGCCCATCGTACGCCCGCGAGCGGGCACGCTTCCTGGCGGCGCTGGGCGATCTGGCCGGCGACGGGAGCGGGCCGGGGAGCGGGCCGCTGGCGGTAATCTCACACATGGCTTTCGTTCAGGCAATTTTTGGCAGCCTCCGCGAATGGGATGAACAGACGGTCAAAGAGGAGGGATACCACTTTCTTCCATCCGACCCCGACAACCCCCGCCCAGGCCGCGAGGTCTACGTCGGGTGGTGGGGCCGCCACGGTCGATCCCACAATGCCTGGCTGTCCTGCACGGAAATGGCTCAATGGGGCGTGGTCACGCGCAGCCCTCGCGAGGCGATGCGTGACTATATGGGTGATATGTCCACCCTGGCGGCGGCTTCCGGCGCCGACCCGGCGACGCTGCCCGAGCCATCCATCGCCCGCGTGCCGCGTACCTACGGCGTGCCGGGGTGCCCCGGCGCGGAGATCGTGTGGGACGGCTATGCCGACGAGGGCCTGGACCGCGCCGACCAGGAGTGGACCGCGGCGGAGACAGTACAGGCCATCGGTCGCCTGCGGGCCTGCCGGCGCAGCAGCGAACACCTCACGGTGCATATTTGGGCGGCCCGCCCGCTGGCGGCGGCGCATGGCCTGCGGATCGACGAGATCGACACCACGGCACCCTGGCGGCAGGCGGCAGAGTACCATGCCGACCGCGCGGACCGGGCGCGGACCGTCGCCGCGGTGGGGGCGGCGGCCATCGCCGACGCGGGCCTCCGGGTCACCGAGGCGGCCCTGGCCGCGTGGTGTCGTGACCGCGGCATCCCCGGTCTGCGGCATGGCACCCTGGGCCGCATCCTGCGCGATTTGCCGCCGCTGCCGCCGGCGGCCGAGGTGGTGGCCGCCGTCGCGGCGTTGTATCCCCGGCGGCAGGCCCAGGCCGGCGAGGCCGTGCAGCCGTGGGCGGTCCGGATCATCGAGGCGCTGCTGGTGACGGGATTGGCAACCCGCGCGGCGGCGGCGGACCCCGGCGCAGGGCCGCCCCAGACCGGGTGATGTTCCCCGCCGCCGAGGAGGCCCCCCTGGCGTAGCCATGCCCACGGCACGGTGTAGCCATGCCCACGGCACGGCGCGGCGCTGCCGCTTTGGTTTTACGGCGACGGTGAACGACGGCACGGAGCGGGAAGAGGGGGGACCAGGGCGTCACGGGTGGGTGTGGGTGGTGGTGAACCTCGAACCGCCACGGCGATGCCCCCCCGCACCCCCCGAAAACCCCCTTGCGGCGAAGGCGCAAGGGCAACTATGCCTTGGCGGGTGCCGCGTGCGTCTGCGGGCGTTTTAGAGGGCATACAGGGCACACGCCCTGGAAGCGTTGGGCCGCAAGGGCTGGCGGGGCGCGGTGCGACGGGGAACCTCGGGCGGCGGGCACTCCCCGACCCGTATATACACACACCCCTCGGGGAGTGCGCCCCGACCCCGGCTGCCGATCCTATCCCCCCCCCCCCCCCCCCCCCGGGGCCGCCCCCCCCCCCCCCCCCCCCCCCCCCACCGTGATTCCCTGTGCACCGTGCCCCCTTCGCGGTCAGTGGCACCCTGTCTATAGAGGAGGATGCCGCGATGGAACTGCGACCTTACCAGATCGAGGCGCGTAAGGCGGTGCGTGATCGGGAGGCGGCGGGCGTCCGCGCAATGGCAACAGTGCTCCCGACCGGCACGGGCAAGTGCGTGCGCGGAGACACGCTAGTGATGAGTGCAGAGGGCATGCAGCGGATCGACGGGTTCTGTGCCAGCCGTGTTCCAGGCAGCGTCGCCACAATGGGGAGCACTGTATATGGCATCTCTGGGCCGGAACCAGCGGCGTATTGGTATTACGACGGCGTGCGGTCAACGGTGCGAATCACGACGCGGTGCGGGTATTCCTTGGAGGGCACGCCAAACCACCGCGTGTTGGTCATGGGGGCGGAGGGTGTCGTGCAGTGGCGGGCGCTTGGGGAGCTTCAGGTGGGGGATGCGGCACTGTTGGCGCGGGGCGCGGGGGTCTGGCCGGCGGGGGAAGTCCCCATACCCCTGGAGGCCGCTGTGTACCACACCTGCGCGCATCGCCTCACTCTCCCGTTGATGGTTGGCAGGGATTTTGCGGAGTTGATGGGGTGGCTGTCTGCGGACGGCACACTGTCTGTCCCGCCAAGGATATCGTTCACGAAGGGCGACGAAGACGCGCGTACGCGGGTAATGGCGTTATTCGCGGCGCTGGGCTTGCGATCCACCGAGATTCACCAGAGAGGCAAGACCGCAGAGGTCGTGGTGTCTTCTGCCCCGCTGCGCGGGGTGTTCGCTGCCTTGGGGATGCCCCTTGCGACAACGCCGCACAAGCAGGTGCCGGGGTGCATTCTGCGTTCGCCACGGCATGTGGTGGTGGCCTTCCTTCGAGGGTTGTTCTCTGGGGATGCCTCAGTGTTTCCCGACCGCAGCTTGGTAGAATACACTACCGCATCTAGTGTGATGGCCCGCCAGGTGCAGACACTGCTGCTGTCGTTGGGCGTGCCAGCGCGGCTGCGGCTGAAGCATGTGCGCGGATATGGAGAGTATTCCGTAGTGGGGATTGGTGGGGCGGCCGTTCGGGTTTTTGCGCGGGAGATTGGTTTCGTTTGTGCGCGCAAGCAGGAGCCGCTGGCCGCCATCACAGCCAAGGCGACGAACACTAACATTGACGTGGTGCCTCATGCAGCCCCTCTTCTGCAGGGCCTGCATCGGGCATATCGTGCGCGATTCCGCGCCTTGCCGGACGGATACCGCAAGATGTGGTCCAGCTATGAGTGCGGACTGCGACAACCATCATACACCATGCTTGGTGATATTCTGGGGGCATATGCGCGCATCGCGGACGAACCGGAGTATCAAGCCCTTCGGCGGGTCGTTACCAGGATGCCGTTTTTTGACCCTGTTGCAACGATTGAACACGATCAAGCCGCCGACGTGTTTGATCTTTCGGTCCCAGGGACACACAGTTTCGTGGCCAACGGCTTCTACAACCATAACACCGTCCTTTTCGCCAGCGAGATCACCGACCGGGCACCAACAGGCCGTGTGCTGGTGTTGGCGCACCGCGACGAATTGATCCAGCAACCAGTCGAAACCTTACGGCGCGCAGCGCCGGGCCTGGAGGTTGGAATTTGCAAGGCCGAACGCAATGAGGTCGGTTGCAAAGTCGTCGTTGCCAGCGTGCAGTCCATTGTGCAACCCGCACGAATGGCCAAATACTTGTCGTTTGGCCGCCCAACCCTTGTGGTAACAGATGAGGCGCATCACAGCACTGCTAAAACCTACCAAACCATCTACGAAGCCCTGGGCGCGGGAACGCCGAACGGCCCCCTGCACCTGGGGTATACCGCAACCCCGCAGCGGCACGACGGGCAGGGGCTTGACGGCACATTCCGGGAGATCGTGTTCAGCCGCGACATCAAACAAATGGTAGTCGATCAATGGCTGGTCGAGCCGCGCGGGCGTGTGGTAAAGGTTGAAATCAACCTGGACAAGGTGCGCCGCAACGATTCGGGGGACTACAGCGATGCGGGGTTGGACGATGCGATGGATGATCGGATCATGGAAGGCATTGCCAAGGCGTGGTGGGAGCATGCCAGGGATCGGGTGACTGTGGCTTTTGCACCCAGCGTCCGTGCCGCCAAAGCCCTGGCCGATGCCGTGAACGCAATCGCCTGTGGCAGCCTCCTCGCGGAGGAGGTGGACGGCGGCACGCCCACCGAACAACGTCGCGACACCCTGAGGCGGCTGCAGGCCGGGGAATTGCGGATGGTGTCAAATTGCGGCGTTTTGACGGAGGGCTTCGACGCGCCGAACGTGCGCTGCATTCTGGTTGCCCGGCCAACGAAAAGCGAACCACTGTACGTACAAATGGTGGGGCGCGGATTGAGACTATTCCCAGGCAAGGACGACTGCCTGGTACTCGACGTGACGGGCATCTCTGCCGAACACAGCCTTATCGTCCTGCCTAGTCTGTTTGGGCTGGAAAGCCAGGACATGGAAGGCCGTTCAGTAAGCGAAGAGGCCAAGGTCGAGGCCGAGGCGGCAGCCAGGGCGGCCAAGGCGGCGGGCACGGCGGCCGAACGCCAGCGCCAGCAGATGCGGCTTGCGGCGGCATCGGGGGTCGTGGACCTGCTGCGTCGCAAGCGGCGGTGGGCATGGACGGAAGTGCAGCCGGGTCGCGTGTACTCCGTTGCCCTGGGCGGCGCAAATGGCGTATCCGGGATGGTTGTAGTGCGCGGTCTGGCCCCAGGGCAGCCGGGGTGGTGGATTGCGGAAGTGCGCGAATATGAAGGGCGGACGCAGGTGCGGGGGCAGGCACTGTACCGGGGAGATTCCGACACCGCAGCGGAGGATGCGTTTGGTGCGGCGGAAACCTGGCTTGCGGCGCAACCCCTTGCGGCGCGGCGGCTGGCAGGCACGGGCGGCTGGCGGGCGCGGGCGGCGGGAGAGCCGGCAACCCCCGCCCAGTTAGGCGCACTGGCAAAATGGAGGATCGAGCCGCCGACCGGCTGCACAAAGGCACAGGCAAGTGAATTGTTGGACGCTGCGATTTCGCGGGCGCGGCTGCGGGGGGCGTAGATGCCCCCCGGCGCTTCACCGATCCCAGTCGAGGTCTTGGTCCGAAGCGTAGGGCAGGGTGAGGCGATCCAAGTCTGCCAGTTCCGCATCGCTGGGTACTGCTTTCTCCAGTGCCGCCAATTCCGCATCGCTGGGCCCGTCCTGGTCGGCACCGGCGTCACGGAGGGGGGGTGGCGGGGGCCGCCGCATCAAACCTCGCCCGCGCCACGGGTGATTGTCGGCTGGACGGCGGCGCGGGAGTGCAGCAGGGCGCACGGGGGCGGGCAGGGGCAGCAGGGATATCGGCTGCGGGCCGGTTACCCGGCGGCGGTGCGCCGCGCCGAGACGACCCCCCTCGGCGGCCGCTTCCCGGTTGCGGCGGGCGAAGTCGGCCAAGGTGGTCATAATCTCGGCCTCGGCCTCGCGTGCAATGCGCCCGCGCAGACCCGCCGCGGCAACGACTTGCCGCACCAGCGCCAGCACCTGGTCCGCTGCCGCACGCCCGGCGGCGGCGCGGCTGTAGGGGTCCGGGTGATCCCGCAACCAGGGGCGGATGCGGGGACTCTGTTCGCGCCACGCCGCTTCCTCCACCTTCCGGTCTTCAGCCCACTCCATCACCGTCAGCGCATGCTTGAGGTCGGGCCGGCGTGACACGATTTTTCGCACGGCCGCAACCGCGACCGCGACCCGCTCGCGCACAGGCAGCGGGATACCGCGTTCCATTGGAGCCTTCGCCTGCGCCATTTCGTTCCCCCCCTATGGGCGCGTCCGCTGTGATCAGCGTGCAATGCGACGCGAAGCACCTTCGCGCGTCGGCGCACGCTGGGTCCGAGGTGAGGACGATGCGGGGCACGGCGCACCTGGTGATCGGTGCCGCTGCCGGACTGGCGGTCGGGGTTGCGCTGCATGCGCCGCTGCCGCTGGCCGGAACCGTTGGGGCAGTAAGCGGCCTGCTGCCCGACATCGACCACCAGCACAGTACCGTGGGGCGCATCGTGCCCTGGCCGGCCGTGGAGCGGCCTGGGCGCGGCGGCTTTGTGGCACACGGACGGCGGTGGTTTGGCGGGCGCGTGATATGGCATCGCGGCGAGACGCACAGCGTCGGAGCGGCCGGGCTGGCGGCGAGCATCACGGTTGGTGTGGTGAGGTTGGCGGTAGGCTGGCTGGCGGCACACGGTGTGCACTTGCATCCCTGGGCGCTGGCCGGCGTCGGCGGGACGGTGATGCTGGCCGGCTACCTGAGCCACCTGCTGGCCGACACGGTGAACCGCAGCCCGCAGATGCTGTGGTGGCCCTTCCGCCGGCGGATGGTGCACCCGCCATGGCGCGGTTGGCCGGAGGCGTCCGCCGCGGGGAGGACGGCAGAGGTGGCGGCGCAGGTCTTGGCGGTCTGTGCCGCCGTGGCCCTTCTTCCCCATCCGTGATGCCGGCGCACGGTGCCCGGCGCACGGCTTCGCGGCGTGCCGTAGCCTGGGATCATCGTGGAGGAGGCGAGTCAAGGATGCAAGCAGTCGGGATCGACGTGGGTTACGGCGTAACGAAGTGGGTGGGGCCGCTGGGTTACGGCAGCACACCCTCGGTGTGGTCTGCGGCCCGCGAAGACGGTGCGGCGTGGGGCATGCGCGGGACGCGGCGGCTGCTGGTGGACGGAAAGGCGGTCTGCGTCGGCACGGACGCGGAGGCACCGCCCGACGCGCACCGCCCTTTCGGCGATGGTAGGCTGGCGGACCCTGAGGCGCTGCCCCTGCTGGGCGCGGCGCTTTGGGCTACAGGGGTCCAGGGGGATATCGCACTTGGATCAGGGATGCCGCTGGGCCGATTCGCGCAGGAACGCGAGTCCGCCAGGGCGGCGCTTGAAGGGCGCACCTTGCACCTGGGCGACGGGACGCACGAGACGGTGGTGCGCATCGCCCGCCTGGTGCTGCGACCCCAGGGTGTTGGCGCGGCGCTCTGGCTGCTGGCGAACGGGCTGCTGTCGGGGGATGGCCTTGGGACAGTGATCGACGTGGGGACGCGGACGACGGACGTGGTGACGCTTGACCTGGGCGACGGCCATCCGGTGATGTCTTTGTGTTGGTCCTCGGCGGTTGGCCTGGCGACGGCCGGTGAGGCCCTTGCTGCCGATGCGGCGCGTGAGGTCGGCTGGAGCCCGCCGCCGGACCTGTGCACGGCTGCGTTGGCGGGTCGGGCGGTGCGTTGGCACTCACAGCCCCTGCCTGCCCCCGCGCCGTACCTGGACGCGCTGGCCAACGGCGTGCGTGCCGACGTGCGTCGGCACATGGGCGATGCGGCAGGCCGCGTGTCTGCGGTGGCCCTGGTCGGCGGTGGATGCGCACTGCTTGGCGACCGTCTGCACGGGATGCTGGGTGGCGAGGTCGTGCAACTGACCGCAGCCGAGGCGGTGCGGGCCAACGCGGAGGGATACCGGCTGGCTGCCGCCGAGGCGGCGGGGCTGTGAGGGGCTGGGCCAGGCTTGCGGCCCTGAGAGAGTAAGGCGCAGCGGTGATTGGGGTGCACGGCTGGCCCAGGGATGCGGCGTTTGCTGGGCCAGGCTTGCGGCCCTGAGAGAGTAAGGCGCAGCGGTGATTGGGGTGCACGGCTGGCCCAGGGATGCACGGCTCCACAGGGTCGGGTGGGCCAGTTGTGCGGCACAATTCCCGCTATCGCTTGGTGCTGTAGGGCGGAAGCCTGGCCCAGGGAACCTGTGCTCCATGGGCCAGTTGTGCGGCACAATTCCCGCTATCCCTTGGGGGCGTAAGGCGGAACCCTGGCCCAGCGAGAGGCGGCGATGCGGGGATGGCCGAGGATGATATGCGGCTGCGGGTACGGGTGAGACGTGGTACGGCGGTCTACCGGACGCTGGAGGCATACCCGTCGTCGGATCGGGCGCAGATGCTGGTAGCCCTGGCCGAGGCGGCGTTGGGCAGCGGGGCGGCAACCCTGGCCGATGCGGCGCTGGCCCTGGCGGCGGCGTTAGCCCAGGGCGGGGTGCAGAGCGCGTCGGGGCGGGAGACGGCGGGTGCGGCCGAGGTGCAGAGACGCACACTCTCCGCTGCCTGGGAGTGACACCCCGACCGAGAGCGGAGCCGGTCGGAGAGGGGGCGGCGGGCGTCACGGCGGGGGGGGCCGCCCGTAGCGCCGCCATCCCCGGTTCCATCCCTCCCATCCCAGGCCCATCCCAACCAAGCACCCCCTGCCGTGATGCCCTGGACACCGACCGAGAGCGGAGCCGGTCGGTGCGCGTCGGGGGAGAGGGCACCAGGGGCACGAGCCCCCCGCCATCCCCGGTCCCATGCCGCCATCCCAGCCCCATCCCAGGCCCCATCCCAACCAAGCAGGATAAGGGGAGGTGCGCTACCGCGCACCACACAGCGCAGGCAAAGCCTGCGCGGGCATGGGGCAGTAAGTGAACCGGGCGGGGAGGGGGGGCGGTGCGCGAGGCGGTGCGGGAGGCAGCGGCTGAGATGCGGATTCGGCCACCGTGCGACGCCCTGTGCTTAGAGGCACAAGGCTTTCCAGGAGCACCGCGGGCGCACCTCTAGGAGGTGCGGGTAGCAGGTGCGCGGGGCGCTCTGTGCTTAGAGGCACAACGGCTTCAAGGATTCCTCCGGGCGCACCTCTGGCCGATGCGGTGCAGTGGGGGCTTCGCAGACAGCGGTAGGTTGGATGCGGGGTGGGGTGCCCCCCACAAAACGGCAAAAGGAGTGAGGGGATTGGAAGCATTCACTATTCGTCTGCAAGAGGCGGACGCGGCGGCGGTCCAGCAGGAGGCGAATGCCAAAAAGATCACGGCGGCCGACGTGATTAGGTCTGCGGTGCGGGAGCACATCGCGGTCGAGGAGGTGCCGCGTGTCCTGCCGTTGATTGAAATCGTTTTAGAAAAGCACCTGGACAGCATCCGCGCGATGATCTTTAAGACATTCGTCATGGCAGGAATTGGCGCATGGGAAGGAATGGCCCTGGTCGGCGATCTGACGGACATCTCTCCGCACACTTGCTTCGAGGAGTCGCGCGATCGTGCGTTGGTGGATTGGCGCAGCAAGGGCGTGTCTGAATGGTGCCGGACGGACGAGCAGTACGACCCGCCCGATGCGCCAAAGCCGGAGAAGTGAGTCGGCAGGGGGTGCCTCTCGGGGCACCCCCGGTGAAAGGGGGTGCCGGTCATGGGCGATGGAGCGTGGGTTGGCGCGGCCCCGTTTGTTTTGTCTTTGCGTTTCGCGTCGCGCGGCGGCGCGATGCTGGCTAAATACATTGGCACGCGGGCCGGGGTGGCGGAACCCGAGCGGGATGGCTTGGTGCGCTACGCGGCGGAGCGGCCGGGGAGCACTGGCCTATTCGGCCCCGACCCGGCCGCACCCCCCGACCTGGCGGCCACCCAGGCGGCCCTTGCGGCGGCCCCCTGGCACTACCGGATGGTGCTTTCGATGCGCGGGCCCGACGCGGAGCGGGTGGGCCTCGGGGAAGACGCGCAAAAATGGCGGGACCTGGCCAGGCGGCTGCTGCCGAAGATTGCGGCAGAGATCGGCGTAGGACAGGACGACCTGCGCTGGGTTGGGGCGATGCATCGCAAGACGGGAAAGGACGGTGTGAGCCAGCCGCACCTGCATGTGCTGGCATGGATGGACGAGCCGACCCGCCGACCCCTCCTATTTAAGGATGAGTTGCGGCGAGTGCGCCGGGTGACGGCGCGTGAAGTGTTCGGCCCCTTGCGTGGTGCATTGGCCGCTGAGCGGACTGCGCGGAGGGATGCGGCGGTCCTGGCGGCACGGAGGGTGTTGAGCCGGGGGGTGCTGGCCAGTCGGGATGAGGCCGAGTTGGGGCAGCGGTTGCGGGCGCTGGCCGGGCGCATGCCGAGACACGGGCGCGTGGCCTTGGCTTACATGCCGGCCGAGGTGAAGTCCGAGGCGGCGGCGGTGGCGGATTGGGTGATGGAGCGACTAGCGCCGGAGGTTGCCGCGTTGAATAAAGCGACGCGGGACCTGGCATCGCTGTACGGCAGCCAGCCCGAGGCGCTGGAGCAGGCGGCGGGCAGGGCGCGGGCGGACGTGCGGGACCGTGTTGCGCAGGTGGTACTGCGTGCGGCGGGGAGGGGACCGGCGGCGCAAAGGAGCGCCGTTGTCGCGGAGCACGAGCCCGAAGACCTGGCGCCGGACCTTGAGCAGCCGGTCCGCAGCCGTGGAGACTGGGCCGTGCTGCGAGCGGAGATGCGGTTGCGCGACCCGGCTGGGGCGCTGGCCCTGGCCGCCATGGCGGGCCACGTCTCCCCCGCCGCCCTGGCCGCCGTTCCCGCGCTGGACGCGGCCAAGCATGCGGCGCTGACCGCCGCGATGCGCCGGGTGGAAATCCTGAAGAAGTCGGGGGACGGTGAACGCACGGTCCTGGAGGCTGCTGGCCCGGCGGTGGCCGAGGCGCTGGCCATTCTCGGTCCCACCGCCGACCCGGAGGCCCTGCGGGAAACCCTCGCGTGGCAGTGCGCCAGGTTGCAGGGATTGCGTTTCAGCGACGACCCGATGCCGCCGACCCCCGCGGACGCCCTGGCGGCCACGGCTGGCGTGAAATTGAGCCCGGAACAGCGCGAGCAACTGACCGCATTGCTGCGGGCCGCCGGTGCCCACCGGGACCCGGCGACGGGGCGCATTGAGGTGGAGCCGCGGGCCCTGGCCGCGTTGGTGGCCGCCGTGCCGGGCGTAAAGGACGCGGATATCGCGGTACAGGCATACCGGCAGCGGGAGTCGGACTGGCGAGAGGAGCGGCGTGATCTTCCCCCGGACGAGGCGTTGCGGCGGGTCGGGGTGGTGGCAGCCAAGGCGGACCTTCTCGCCGTGAACCTGCGCAGGGACCAGGAAACGAAGGCATTGCAAGCATCAGGGCATGAGGCGCTGCTGCGGACCCTGCCGGCGGGTGCCGACCGGGCCCTCGCAGAGAAAGAGCTTGTCCGCCAAGCCGTTGCGGCGCAGACGGAGGAGGCGCGGGGGCGGGCCGAGGTGGAGACGGACCCGGTGCGGGCCATGGCCGCGCTGCTGGGGCTGCGTCTAACGGAGGAAGACACGAAGCGGCTGAGCGCGGTGATGCGCCGGTGCAATGTCGCGCTGGACGAGGCGGGGTGGCCGGTGGGCAGCGGGGCCGACTACGAAGCGGCGGTGGAATTGTGCGCCGCGCCCGAGGATTGCCCGTTTGACATCGCCGGAGAGGTCGCACGCTGCGCCGCGCGGGTGCAGGGGGTGTGGGCGGATCAGCAGGCGGAAGCGGTTGCGGCCCTTGCGGTGGCCGCCGGGCGGGAGCAGGAGGAGGTGCGGGACGCCCTGCGCGGACTCGGGAACGGGGCGGCGGAACTGGCAAAGCGGCTGGGCGTCCCCGAGACGCCCCACCTCCGTGATGCCCTGGCCCAGGTGCCAGAATGGCTGCTGGAGCCGGAGCGTACTCCCGCTGCCCGCCTGCTGCAGAGGCTTGGGTTGCCGGCCGAGGCCGAGGCGGAATGGGTAGACCGGCTGCGGGCGCTGGAGGTGTACCGCGATGACGCGGGGACCCTGTCGGCGGGGGATGCCGCCGCCCTGGACGCAGCGGTGGCCGGCGGGGGGCAGGCGGGCGCGATACTGCGGGCGGCGTGGGCGCAGGACAGGGACGCGCTGTTCGCGGCGCGGCGGGAGGCAGTGGGTCCGCAGGCGTTGGCGGTGTGGGCGGGGCGGCCGGCGCTGAACGCGCTGGAGGGACGGCGGTGGGATCGGTTGCTCAGAGCGGCTGCGGCGGGCAGAGCGGGTGCGGAGGATGCGCTGGTCCGCATGCTGTGTCTGAGGCCGGAGGCCGCGCCGCGCATTCGGGCAGAGGTGCGGGAAGCGATCCGGGAGCGTCGGCTGTGGGCGATGCGCCCGGTGGACGCGTTGGCGGAACGGCTGGGCGTGGCGGCGTGGGAAGGGGGCACCCGGCGCGAGGTCTACCGGATGCTGCGCAGGTTACCGATGGACGGCGCTGGCCGGCCAGCGGATCGGGATGCATGGGCTCGTGCGGCAGCCCGCGTGTGGGAGCTGGCACCGGCCACCACACAGAGGGAGGCCAGGCGGGCGCTGGCTGTGGAGGCGATGCGGGCGCGGAGGCCGGCGTACAGTGAAGTGCTGTTCGAGGCGCGGAGCATCCTGGTCGGGGCGACGCGGCGGGCCGAGGCGGAGGCGGAATGGGCGCAGAAGCAGCGGGCGATGCAGTTGGGGCTGGTGCGGTAAGGCTTCGCGGCCTGGCGCAGGCTGTGTCCAGGAGGGGATAGGCCGTGGGGGACGGGGAGACCTGGCGGGGGCTATTCGGTGAAGTGATCGTGGCCACGCTTCTCTTCGGCGGGATTTGGCTTGCGATGTATCGGCTGTTGCACCGCTTCGTGGGCAGGTGGGCCGCCAAGTTATTTGTCCTGGTGTTGGTGCTGACGCCCGTCGCGGTGGTGGACTGGGCATCGTCGATATTCCTCTGGCTGGCCCCAAGGATGGTGTGGCCGCCGTTCCACCCGGCGCTGCCGATCAGGTACCTGGCGGCGACCATCATACGGCCGGTGAACGGCGCACCGTATGGCACGGTGCTGCTGCGGCACATTTGGATGGTGCGGCCGGAGCCTGGATTCGCGCTGTTGCAGGCGCCCTGGGTGCTGCTGGGCTTGGCCATCACCTGGCGGGTGCTGGTGGGCCCGTGGCACCTGCGGCACAGTCGATTGCGGGCGGCGAGGGCTGCGACGCACGGGAGCGCCCGTTGGCGGCGGGCATCGGAATTGGGCGAGACGATGCGCCGGACGGCGTGCGATGCCCCAACGGCGGCGGGCATCACGGTAGGGAGCGGTGGGGGGCGGGCGACGGTGACGCGGCCCGAGGTGGGCAATCCGCACCTGCTGCTGCTGGGTGCGACCAGGGCGGGGAAGTCGCGGCGGGTGATTCTCCCCACGGTGTGGTGCCTGGGGCACCGAGGCGAGTCAATGGTGTTGACGGACCCCAAGGGGGAGTTATACCAGCACAGCGCCGCTTGGTTGCGTTCGCAGGGCTACGAGGTTGTTTTGATTGACTTGCTGCGGCCGAGTCGGGGGAATCGGTGGAACCCGTTGGCGTCCGTCGTGGTGGCGCACAAAGCGGGTGACGACGAGGAGGCCAGCCGCCTGGCGTGGGAAATTGGCAATGTGTTGGCATTCGCCGAGACAGGCCAAGGCACGGACCCCATATGGCCGCAGGCGGAAGAGTCCACGATTGCGGCGCTGGCGTTGGGGGCGGCGTTGGAAGCCCCGGATGGGGCGCGGCACCCGGCGACAATGTACCGGATGCTGTCGGAGTTAGGCGGGGATGGGCATGGCGGGGTGAAGTTGGACGGCTGGTTTCGGTCGCTAACCCATGAGCACCTGGCCACCAGGGCCTACGGTACGGCGGCGCTTTCCGAGAGCCGCACGCGGTCGAGCATCTACACGGGGACCGCGGCGCATCTGCGCATCTTCGCCGATCCGGGGGTGGCCTGGCTGACGGCGGAAAGTGACCACGACCCGGCGGACGCGGGGCGGCGCAAGACGGCCATCTTCCTGTTGCTGCCCGACGAGGCGGGGGCGCGGCGACCGGTGGCGAGTCTGTATGTGGCGCAGGCATACAGCGCACTGGCCGGGGTGGCGCGGGCGAACGGCGGGAAACTGCCGGTGCCGGTGTGGTTCCTGCTGGACGAGTTTGGCAATGTCGGCAAGTTACCGGGGATTGCGGAGAAGTTGACCGTGAGCGCGGGCCGCAATATCCGGTTCCTGTTGGCGGTGCAGTCTATCGCGCAGATCGACCACATTTACGGGCCGAAAGTCCGCGAGGTGTTGACGGGAAACTGCGACACGACGCTGTTTCTGCGGGCGGCGGACCAGGACACGGCGAAATTGATCAGTGAAAAGGCGGGCACATACACGGTGCTGCAGACGAGTGTGCAGCGGCAGAGGGGGTGGGTCGGCGGCGGGACGGACAGCGGGACGGGGCGGGCGCTGTTGACCCCGGACGAGGTATTGCGCTGGCCATTGGGTGAGTCCCTAATCCTGCAGGCGGGACAGTATCCGGCGCGGCTGCCGCTGGCCGACCTGTCGAAATGGCGGGCGGCGAACGCGGCGTTCGGCCCGGCGGAAATGCCGGCGGCGCGGTCGGTGGGAACCGTGGCTGGGTGGTGCCCGAGGGTGGAGATTGAGGACGACAAGCCCGCCGACCCGCCGCCTGCCCCTGAAGCCGCCATCCCTCCTATGGAGGAGGTCCAGGAATCCGCCGACCCGGAGGAAGCCCCCGAGGAAGCCCCAGTAGCGGCATCCCCGGCGAAAGCGTTCCGGCGGCGCGGTTAGGCAGGAGGTTGGAGACAGGCGCCAGGACGGCCTGGCGCTTTTCTTTTTGCCTTCGCGGGCGGCTGCACGCTGGGTGCGGGGTGAGGAGGACGTGGAGACATACGCCGAGATTGAGGAGGCGATGCGCGGATACGGCTGTCGGGTGCGGGTTGGGGCTTGGCTGGTTGGCGGCATCAATGCGCGGATCGGGCGGGGGCGGTTGGAGGTGACGCAGGGATTCATGTCCGCGCCGGAGCCGCTGCAGCGGGTGATTCTGGCGCACGAGGCGGGGCATGTGCGGGAGCATCACGGGTGGGTGTGTTGGGGTGCCGCGGCGGTGATTGGCGGCCTTGGCGCGGGCGTGGTGGTGGCCTGTCCGGCATGGTTGCAACCGCTTGCGGCGTGCGGCGGCATGGCTGGCGCCGTGGCGGCGCTGAGCGCGGTGATGCGCTGGCAGGAGATACGCGCGGACTCCTGGGCGGCCCGGCGGTGTGACGGCTACGCGGAGCGCCAGGCCGCGCTGCCGCGCGGTTCCCTGGAACGCGGTTGGGTGGAACGGTTAATCAGCACGCACCCTCCGGCGGGTGCGCGGGGGCTTCGCGCGAGGCGGCAAAGTAGGACGCACAGGGGGTGGTAAGGATGCGTGCATGGGCGACGGATGAACACACCGCCATGCAGCACAGCCAGGCGCTGCGCAACACGATCATTTGGGGGGTGGTGGCGATCCTGGCGGGGACCCTGGTCCGTGCCGTGATCGGGGTGTTGGCGAGCAACGTCAGCGCGAGTTCGGCGGGCGGGTTCGAGAGCACGATTATCGCGGGGCTGGGAACGATTACGGGCTGGGTGGTCGGGCTGGCGATCCCCGTGGTGGCGCTGATGGCCACGTGGCATGCACTGATGAGGGCTTGAAGGCAGGGGCCTGGTCCGCCAGGCCCCTGTTTCCGAGGGGGGGTGATCCTGTGGAGACGCTGGCCGGGTCGGCGGTGAGCGGTGTTGTGCAATGGCTGTTCAAGATTCTGGTCACTCCCGCGCAGTGGGGTCTGGTCCTCATCACCTCGGGGGGAGGGCTGCGGTATCTGTGGGGCACGGCCTGGGCGCAGGTGGCCATCGCGGCGATGCAGGGCACGGCATTCGCCGTGTTAGCGCTGCGGGCGACGCAGGACGCGCTGGTCATGGCCTCCCTGCGGGCGCACGGCGGCCCCACGGACCCCGGCGGCCTCATCAAGCGCGTGGTGGCCTCGGTGGCCGCCATTGTTTTCGGCCCGACGCTGGCCGTGCAAATGCTGTATATCGGCAACGACCTGGCGCAAATGGTGGCGCACTTCGGGCTGGCGACCTCCCTGCCGGCGGACATGACGGTGCAGGCGCGCACCGTGCAAGGAGTGTTCACGGGGGTATTGTCGCTGGCGGTGCTGCTGTTCGGCCTGGTCCTGGTTCTTGTGTGTTTGGGGCAGTCCCTGGTGCGGAGCATTGAAATGCTGCTTGCCGCGCTGCTTTCACCACTGTTGGCGGTCGGATTCATGTCGGAGAACGGCGGCACGGCCAGCGCGTGGTTCACGGATACTCTGCTGCTGGCTTGCACGCAGGCGGGGCAGGTCCTCCTGCTGTATGTCGCGGTGACGTTCCTGGTCTCGCCAGGGGCGGTGACGAGCATCGGGCAGGCGCTGCTGCGGCCATTGTTTTTCGTCGCCACCTGCTGGGTGGCGGTGAAGACCCCGCACATCCTGCGGCAGTATGCGACGCACTCCGGGATCGGCGGTGGCCTCATGGGCTTGGCGGGCCGAGCGGTGATGAAGTTCATTTGAGGTGGTGCAGCCCCGATGGAGTACCTGGTCCCCAGGGCGGTGCGGACGCGGTTCGAGCTGTTTCCGGGGTGGGGCGTGGCGGAGATAGCGGCGGCGGGCCTGGGCCTCGGCCTGGGCCTGGGCTTGCAGGCGGGGTGGGCGGCGCTGGGGTTGCGCGGGCACTGGCCGCTGGTCATGCGGTTCGGCCTGGGAGTGCTGCCGGCGGTGGCGGGGTTGCTGGCCGCGCGGAGCGGGAACGCATGGGGATCGGCGAGGGCCTGGCGGGCGTACACCACGGGCCAGCGGCGATACCTCTATGTGCACCACGGCTTCGCGCCGCGCCGTAGGCTTTGACTCGGGGGTGGGTCGGGATGGGCGACTTCCTGCGGAGCACTGGGCAGTGGGGCCGCGCCCCGGCGAAGACGGGCGGCGGCGCAAAGACGGTGCAGGACTGGCTACCCGTGCGGGACTTGGACGGCGGATTGATCGTGCGGGCGGATGGCGGGATGGGCGCGGTGATCCGGGTGGAGGCGGCGCCGTTCGGCCTGCTTTCCGACAGGGAGCGGGATCGGCGGATTCGGGCCTGCCACGAGTCGCTGCAGGGGATTGACGGCGCGGTGCAGATTCTGGCCGTCGAGCGGCCGGTGGCGCTGGACTCCTACCTGGACGGGTTGGAGGCGGGGCTGCGGGAAAGCGCCGGCGCCCGCCGCGCCGTGCTGCGGGGGTATCTCTCCTACGTCCGTCGAGTGGTCGGGAGTGGCGACGCCCCGGACCGGCGCTACTACGTGCTGCTGTCCGCGACGGAAACCACCGGACGGCGCAAGGGCCTGCTCCGGGACGAGTTGGCGCAACGGGCGCGTGACGTGGCGGCAAGCCTCGGGCGGGCGGAATTGCGGGCGCATGTCTGCGACGACGCGGAGGTGCTGGATTTGCTGGTTGCCTGGCTTCACCCGGCGCATGCGGCGCGGGAGCGGGTGGAGGCGGCGGCGGGGAGCACCACGCGATATGTCTTCGAGGAGGAGGAGCCTGGGAATGGCGATCATTGACCTGCTGGCGCCGCCGGCCCTGGATTTCGAGCCGTACACCCTGACTCTCGGCGACGTGCGGGCCGAGGCGTTGGTCATCACGGACTACCCGCCGCGCGTGGGGCAGGCATGGCTTGCGCGGCTGGCGGCGCTGCCGGGTGTGTCGCTGGCCGTGCACGCGGAGCAGAGCGACACAGCGGGGCTCCTCAGAGCCCTGCAGAACAGCATTCAAGAGTATTCCAGCCGCATCGCGCAGGGTGGCAAGGCCCTGGTGATGAGCCGCTGGGAGCAGAGCCTGGGGGACGCGCAAGCCCTGCTGAAGCAGATCGACCAGGAGAGCCAGAAGGTCTTCCGCGTCGCGGTTGTGCTGTTGGTGGTGGGGGCCGACCAGGAGGAGTTGGCGCAGCGGGTGCGGCAGGTGGAGGCGGCGTGCGCGGGAGCGAGCATGCGGGTGCGCCCGGCGGTGTTCCAGCAGGAGGGCGGGCTGCGGGCGGCGGGACCGTGGGGCCTGCTGCCCCAGGGCATCGCGGACTTGGCCGTCCGGGAAATGCCGGCGGCGACGGTGGCGGCGATGTATCCCTGGGTGTCCACGGGTCTGAACCACGGGCGCGGGATCATCCTCGGACGCGACGAGGGCGGCGGCATAGTGTTGGTGGACCGGCGCGACCCGCCGGATGGCAGCGGCATCACGAATCCGAACCTCAATGTGCTGGGGACCTCGGGCGGTGGGAAGTCCTACGCGGCCAAAACTCTGCTGCTGCGCGAGTTTGCCCTGGGCGCGCGGGTGCTGGTGTTGGACCCGGAGCGCGAGTATCGCGGTCTGGCGAAGGCGCTGGGCGGCAACATCGTGGATTGCGGTGGCGGGCGCGGCATCATCAATCCACTGCAGGTGCGCGGGGAGGACTCCGACCCCGACGACGACGGTGCGGCACGCGGCAGCAGGGGGCCGCTGGCCAGCCACCTGCGGCGGCTGCGGACCTTCTGTGCGCTGTACCTGCCGGGGTTGGACGACGCGGAGCGGGCTGTGCTGCAGGATGCCCTGCTGGCCGCATATAGCGGCAAGGGCGTGACCTGGCGGACGGACCCCGAGACAGTGACCACCTGGCCGACCATCGCCGACGTGCACGCGGGCCTGCCGGCGGATTCGCGGCTGGCGCTGCTGCTGCGCGACGCGGCGACGGGTGCGGACAGCGCACTATGGGCCGGGCAGACCACGGTGCCGCCGGCATCGGACTTCACGGTGTTCGACCTGCACAGCCTCACCGACGCCGCGGACAACGTGCGCCGGGCGCAGTACTTCAACGTTTTGTGTTATGCCTGGGATCTCGTGAGGGAAGGGCGGGCGACCCGCAGGCCAACCCTGCTGGTGGTGGACGAGGCGTGGCTCCTGGCAGACCCGCAGACGCCGGAGGCACTCGGGTTTCTGCGTGACATGTCCAAGCGCATTCGCAAATACGTCCAGCCCGCGACCGAGGCCGAGCGGGCGGTCTGGCCGCCAGCGGATGGCGGGCTCATGATCGTCACCCAGAATATGGTGGATTTCCTGGCCCCGGAGTTGGCGAGATTGGGCGAGCCGGTGATCGGCAACGCCAGCACCAAACTCCTGATGCGCCAGGAGAGCAAGGACCTGGAGGCCCTGCGCGGCCTGCTGCGATTGACGGAGGCGGAGTGTGACCTGTTGAGCGGCGCCAGGCGCGGCGAGGGATTGTTGCTGGCGGGCAACCAGCACATATGGCTGCGGATTGAGGCGGCGGCGCATGAGGCTGACCTGATTGCGGCCGCGACGGCGTAGGGCCAACGGCATCACGGGTGCCTCTCCCCGTGATGCCGTTGCCTTCTCTCCCGCTTATCGTTCCAGCGTTTCGGCCCGCGACTCCATCCGATCCCGCACTTTCACAGAAACCTCGGACTTCACCTCGGCCAACGGCGCGGGCAGGTCGAACACCGGGCAGTGTTCCAATTGGCAGGCCCTTTCCAACGAGGCCGGGGTTGTGCAGGCCAACGCGTAGGCACGGGCCTGCGCGTCGGAGAGCCCGCACTGGGTTGCCGCGTGGTGGGCCTCCTGCCAATGGACCCAATGGGTGTGCCGATCATAGTCCATTGAGTGCTGTATGAGACTTGCCCCGATAGGCGGCAGCCCCGCGGCGATTCGCCGGCCATCCACGCGCTGGGCCAGGTCGCGGCGGGCCATCCTTTCCGCGTCGTCGCGCGTCGGATTGAACGGTCCGGCGCTGTGCAGGTCTCCGTCGCCAGGGTTGCACACGTACTGCCACCCATAACGCGGTTCACGCCAAATCACGGCGGACTGTCCGTCGCACGCGACCACCAAAGGAGTGTAGGGACCCTCCAGGGCCGCCCGCACCTCCTTGGCGATCCATGCGCGGGCCTCGGCGGACGAGTTTGCCGAGACGGAGAGTGTTCCGAGGGTTGCCGTCCACTGGGTGCGGCTGGCTGCTTCCGCTTCCGCCTCTAAGGTTACACGGACTTTCTTCATAGCGCGTACCTCCCGCTTCACAAGGTAAACCGCACTGCGAAGCGGCCCGCAAGTGCCCTTCGCGACACGCCGCAACCTCTCCCATAGGTGGGAGGTGGGCCAGTGGACCCCGCCACGGTCAAAGTCATCATCGCGGCGGTACAGAAGGCCGCGGACGCCCTGGGGATCGACCTCAAAAAAGTCCTCATAGGCATTGGATTTATCTTTGTCGCGGAAGTCCTGTTCCTGGGCATGCTGCCCTATTTGCTGTTCACTTCGCTATTTCGGACTAGTCCGGGCGGGGCACCGCCGGGGGCGTTATGGCTGTGGGTGCCGCTGGTGACCACCACGGCCGACGCGGCACACATTCCGCCCGATCTGGCGCTGGCGGTTGTTGCGCATGAGAGCGGGGGGAATTGGCAGGCAGAGAACGACGACAGCAATGGCACGGTGGACGCGGGGTTGATGCAAATCAATTCCGCGAACTGGGCGACGTATGGCCTGGCGGCCAACCCCTTCTCCCCAACGGCCAATGTTCGGGCTGGCGTTTCGATTTTGGCCAACGCCCTGGCGGCCAACGGCGGCAACGTGCCGGCGGCGCTGGAAACCTACAACGCGGGCAGCGCGGCTGCGGGAGCGTTGTATGACCCGCAGTACGCGGGCGACGTGGCGCGGGAACTGGCGGCCATTGAGGCGGGTCCGCACCTGTCGGCGACTCCCCTGCCGGTGGAGGGGAAGACGCAGGCGATTCTGATCACGGCCTGGGCGCCCTATGGCCCGGCGCAACACGCTTACGGCGAGACATGGCCGGCCCTGGTGCCGCCGCAAACTCTGGCCCTCAGCGCGCCGCAGCCGGTGGTGCAACCGTTGACGCCGTGCGGGACGGCGGCAAAGGGCGTCACGGGGGGTGTGTTGCCGGGGTCGGCGTCCTGCTGGGTGGTGGTCCTGTCCCTCGGGCAGACGGCGGCTGTGACCGCGACCTGGGACCACACCGTGACGGTGCAGGGGCCGCATGGGACAACCAAGCGCGTGGTGCCGCGGACCGTGACGGCGCAGTTGGAGGCTTCGCGTCGCGCCGTAGGCTAGGTTCAGGAGGCGATGGACGATGGTGACGATCATGGAGGCCGTCTATCGCTGGGTGCAGATCACGAGTTGGGTGTCGCTGGCCCTGGCGGCTGTAGCGGTCGGGATTGCGCGGATCAGGGAGGGGCGGGTGCGGTGAGGACGGCAATTGTGACTCGGGCGCACAGCGAGGGGCTCACGGGATGGGAGGTGCGCGATGTCTTGCCGGGGGGCGGCCCGGCGGCGCTGGCCGAGGTCGCCCGCACCCCGGCGGACCTGGTGCTGCTGGACGCTGCCTCTGGCCCCGATCTGGCGCAGGCGGTGGTGCGGCTCCTCCTCGCCAGGCCCGCATGCCGGGTGATCGTGCTGGCCGAGGGCCGCGAGCCCGGCGACCCGGAGATCGGCGACCTGGTGGGGGTCGGGGTGCGCGACGTGGTGTCGGGGGTGGAGGGGGTGGCGGCGGCCGTCGCATCCCCCGGTACGCTGGCCAGCGTTTTGCGCTGGCTGCCGGCGGGGAGGCAGCCCGACGAGACGGCGCCGCGCGAACGTGAACGCATCGTCGCCACACCGATGGCGAGCCATCCCCTGGTGCTGGCGGTGACTGGCCTCTGCGGCGGCGCGGGCGCGACGGTGGCCGCCGCCGGCATCGCGGGTTGGCTGGTGCGGCAGCGCCAGGAGGTGGTGCTGGCCGGGGCGGGTGCGATGGAATTGGCGCGGGAGGTGTCCGGCGCCGAGGGTAAGGCCCTGGAGCGTTTGGCCGCCGGGCGGCCGGCGATGGAGCCCGCCGCGGACCCGGAGACGGTGCGGGCGCTGCTGGACGAACGGCGCTGGGCCTGGATCATCGTGGACACCGGGCCGGCGATCCTCGGGGACCCAGGGCCATACGACCCCGGCGCGACCTGGGTGTGGCCGCTGCCGGACGCGGACCGGACGGTGCTGGTGCTGCCGCCCGAGGGATACCGGCGGGTCGAGCACGCGTTGCGTTGGGCAGCGGGACAGCGAGTGCAGGCGACGCGGCAGGCGACCCTGGCCATGCGCTGGCACCCTCGGAACGGCAAGCGGGCGCTGGAGGACGCGGCGGCCATCAGTTACGGGGAGGGCTGGGGCACCGTGGATGTGCTGCCGATCCCCGATTTCGGTTTGGCGCAGGCCGCGCGGACCTGGCCGCTGGGCGGCGCCCCGGACGTGCGGATGGACCGGGCTGTGCGGCGGCTGCTGGCGCCGCTGGCGGACCACCTGAGGGAGTGAGAGCGCGATGGAGGAGGCAGACCTGCCATGGACCGAGGTGGAGGAAGCGCAGGCGGCGGCGGCGATCCGGCGGATGGTGCGGATGCGGATGCTGCGGCGACTGGCGCCCTGGGTGATCGGGGTGGCGCTGCTGGCTTTGGCGGTGGTGACGCTGGGGCCGCGCGTGGCGGCCTGGGTGACGCGGATTTCCACCCCGCCGCCCGCCGGCGGGCCGTGGCCGCCGGTCGCGCCCAAGCCGGTGATCCCGGCGACAATCGCGGGGGTGCCACGGCGCGTGGCGATGATAGGCGGCGGCGTGATCGTGACGCTGCTGGCCGTGCCGGGGGACCGCGTGATCAGGGCGGTCGTGCTGCTGCTGGTGGCGGTGGGGGCGCTGGTGATTTGGCACTTCCTTCAGCCGATGTTGGGCGCCGTGCAGGCGGCGCAGGCGGCGGCGACGCCGTACTTCGGGGGCTTGTGATAACCGCCCGCGCCCTGGGGGTGGTGGTCAGGGCCTGCTGGGATGTGTTGCTGGACTTGGTGTGGGCTGCCTGCGTCCTGGGCCTGGCGTACCTGGTGCTATTGATTGCCGCGCCGCACGTCCCGGCCCTGGGGCCAGTGCTGCGCGGCGTGACGCGGGCGGCGGAAGGCGTCGCGCGATTCATGGCGGCGGTGGAATCAGCGCGTCGCAAGACGCGCTGAACCCGCGGAGGGCTGTGCTCCGGTCTTTTTACCCACCCCAATCCAAAAACGTCGCGCTATGGCCTTCCTGAAGGGGCTATTTTTTACCTGCCAACCCAAAGACATGTGTTCGAGGCGTTTCTTAGAGAGAGTGTGCGGTGATCGGGCCAGCGGAGGCAAGGGGGCTCCCGTTGGGAGCCCCCTTGCGGGTCAGGGTCAGGGCGCGGAGACAGTGGAGCCGGTCTCGTTTGCCGAGGTCATGCCGGAGGTCGAGGTGCTGGACGTACCAGAGGTTGCGCTGGACGTACCAGAGGTCGAGGTGCTGGACGTACCCGAGGCCACGAGGGCAGCGGGCGGGCAGGGCAGCGGGCCAGGGAACGGCAAGCCGGCCAGGAACGGGCGACCAAGCGGGCCGGGCAGCGGGGCACGCGGGCCGGGGACCGGGCGACCAACCGGGCCGATGGGCAGCGGGGCCGGGCGACCAAGCGGGGCACGCGGGCCGGGGACCGGGCGACCAAGCGGACAGACCGGGCCGGGCGGCGGGACATGCGGGGCGTGTGGCGCGGGAGCCCAGGCCGACATGGCCAGCACGGCGGCGCCAGACGCGGCGACCGCAACCCCGCGCACAATTCGATTCACGCGACTCACCTACTTTCCGCCGGCATCCAGCCGACACACACAATGTCGCGCACGCCGCGAAGCCCGAAAGAAGGCTTCGCGCCCAGCAACAGACTGGACTCACAGAGGGGGTGGCAGTGGTGCGGATTTACCTGGCGGGGCCGAGCGGGGTTGGCAAGACGACGGTGGCGGAGGTGTTGGTGCGAGAGTATGGCTTTGAGCGGGTTGGCCTCGGCGACCTGTGCCGCGAGGAGTGCCAGCGGCGGGGGTGGCCGGAGGACCGGCGGCACCTGCAGCGGGCGGGTGACCGGCTCAGGGGGGATGATCCCGCCGGGCTTGTGCGGCGGGTGATCTACCAGAGCGTTGTTAAGTCGACCCTGGTTGATGGGTTTGCGCCACCCGCGAGGTTGGTTGTGGATGGCGTGCGGCTGCGGGCCGAGGCCGCGGCCCTGCGGGACGCTGGATTTGTCGGGATTGCGGTGACCGGGCCGGCGGCGGCGCTGACCCGCGAGGTGCGCGGGCACCGGACAGAGGTGGAGGCGGGACGGGTACCGGTGGATTTGCGGCTTGAGCCGGGTGACTTGCACGGGCTGCGGGCACGTGTGGGAGTGCTGATGCAATTGGTCGAGGCGATAGAGTCGGAGCGGGCGGCGGACCGGGAGGCGTATAGGTGATGCGGCGGTGGGTAGCAATCGCGATAGGACTGGGGATAGCGTCGGCGGCGCGCGTTTCGGCGGCATCACTCCCCACGGTGACGTTGCTGCACGACCGTGGGGACGTGCTAGTGCCTGGGCAGTACGTCGGATATCTGGAGCCCGGCGCTGGCGCCAGCGTGGCGGTTGTCGATGGGCTCCACATCCCGCAGCGGGTGGACGAAGGTTTGACGTTGCCCTGTGACGCGCGGCTGGGACCGACAACGCTGACGCTGTTCGCCGGGCCGACGCAACTCACCGCACCTCTTCCCGTGACGGTGGCCGCGCCTACGTTGACTTTTCAGGCCCTGAACGGAGTGGTGTACGGCGGTGAGTTTCTGCAATTGACACCTAATGGCTCAGTCCCGGCGGGGCCGCTGGCGGCGACGCTGCACGGAGCGCGGCTGCTGGGGTACGGCGGCGCGAAGGGACTGTGGTACGGGTTCGGCGGCATCGGCGTAACGCTGCCGGCCGACGCGGCAACAGGCAGTATCCGGGTCACGGATTGCGAAAGCACGGGGGTTGTGCCAATCACAATCGCGCCCCCGAGGTTCACGCAGACCACCGCGACGGCGCGGACTCCGCACGCGGTGATCGAACTCAACGGTAACTACCTTGGGATGCCCGGCGGAATCAACACGATCACGGTTAATGGCAAGCCGCTGCCCAGCGCCGATCTGGCGCTGTGGGAGGAGGGGGGGATTCAGGTCCGGGTGCCGGGCAGCATCCAGGCGGGGCAGTACCACATAATGGTGGTGACAGGTGGCGGGACCAGCAACCCGGCCACGATCACAGTGGAGCCGGGCGCGACGGTGGCCGGGGACACCGGCGCCGGGTGGGGCGCGCCTCTGCCGGGCACGGCCCCCGTGACTCCCGTAGTGACGGCGCCCATAACGGGCACGGCGGGCACCGGCGAGGCTCCACCGCCCAAGGCGATAGCGGGCAACGGGAGCACGTCGTCGGGCACCGGCGGAAGCAGCACGAGCGGGGGCACCGGCGGAAGCAGCACAAACAGGACAAGCGACGCAAGCAGGACCATGAGCATAGACGGCCCAGCGATGCTGAACGGCAGCGGAACCTATCGAGTAAGCCCGGGGGCGGTGGGAGTCACTTGGGCCAGCAGCGATCCTCCAGTCATTGCGATTAACCCGGTGACGGGGGTGGCCACCGCGCTCCAGCCGGGGAGGGCAACTATTTCCGCCGTGGCCGGGGGCCGCGGGGCGACGCTCAAAGTTGTGTCCGCTCCGCACGAGGCGATCCCGAGCAGAGCGGTGCCAGCCAAGACCCCTCAGAAGGCGGGCACGGTGAAGACACTCGGGCTATTCGGTGGCGCGACCGCGCTGGCCGGTCTGGCGCTTCTGCTGATTCTGCGGCGCAGGCGCAAAAAGACCAGCGGCGGGTGAGCCGGAGAGGGATGCCCGGCGGGGGACGCCCCCGGAGCCCCCGTGGCGACGAGACGCGGCCCTCCGTCGCCTTCGGCGGGCACCCTCCGGCCCGCTACGGGATTCTGGCGGCCTTGGGCTCCTCATCGTACCCGCCGCCGCCCCCGCGGGGCTGGCGTTCCGGCGCACGGGGCTCCGGGCTACGCCCTCCGCTCGCTCACCTCGCCATCGCCCTGGGAACCTGCGCCCTCCGGGCCACCCCAGGTTCCCGCGCTGCCAGGCTCCCGACTCCGCCCGTGCACCGGCCCGCCCGGCGGGTCGGGCTACGCCCTCCTCTGTGAGCCCGTCAAGGCCGCCTTTCAAAAATGGCCTTGTGTGGGATGGTGGGGACGGTGGCAAAGGCGCTGAGCATCCTGGGAGACGCGGAGGGCGGGGCCCCTGCCCTGGGTGCGTATCCCCGCTGGGTGCGGGTGGAACTGGTGCGGGAGACCCGCGCGGGGGCGTACCGGACCTGGACCCTGCGGGCGCCGGAGGACGCGGCGCTCATCCTGGAGCCGCTGCTCCGTCGCGAGCCGACCGAGACCTTCGTAGCCTGCCTGCTGGACACCAAGCACCGGCCGAACGCGATCCACCGCTGCGCCCTGGGTGGCATCGACCGCGTGCCGGTCGAGCCCCGGTCGGTCTTCACCGCTGCCCTGCTGGCCAACGCGGCGGCGATCATCGTGGCGCACAACCACCCCAGCGGGGACCCCGAGCCCAGCGAGCAGGACGCGCTGCTCACCCACCGCCTGGTGCGGTGCGGCGGCATCCTCGGCATCCCGGTACTGGACCACCTGGTCATCGGCGCCGGCTGCTGGTCGAGCATGCGCGCCCTCCACCCGGAGATACCGTGGGCCGGTGAAGTGTGAACCATCGCCAGAACCCAGGAGAGCCACCGGCCCTCCTGGGTTCGCGCGGGGTGGGACGATGGGTGGGGATGGAGGAAGGCAAGATGCTCCGCTGGTGTCTGCCCCTGCTGGCCGGGCTGCTGGCGATGGGAGCCGCCGTCGCCCGCGCCCAGGGGACGGTGACCGAGGCGGTATACGGCTCCGTATACGGCTCCGCGCTCAGTCTGGCGGTCAGCCCGGCACAGATCGTGCTGCCCGCGACGGCGCCCGGCCAGCAGGGAGCGCCCGCGACCGTAACGGTGGCCGTGTACGGAGCGGGCCAAAGGTACACCGTCACCGCCGCCAGCACGGCGCTCACCGATCAGGCGACTGGCGGCAGTTTGCCGCCTTCGGCGGTGCGGGCGGGCATCGCCGGCGGCAGGCTGACCCCGCTGCAAGCGGGGGGGACGGCACTAGGGTCCAGTGACGCTCCCCAGTTTCCCCTCTCTGTGTCGCTCCTGCCGCCGGAGCAGGCCCCGGAGGGACGGTTCGCGGGCACGGTTACATTAACAGTGGGATAGAGAGGGGGTGGTGCCGTCCCCGATCCAGAGTTTCAAAAGGAGGTTTGGGAAAATGTACCGGCATCTGCTCCGGGTCGGTGTGGCGTTTGTGGCGGCCCTGGCGTTGGTGGCGCCCGCGTCGGCTCTCGCGGCCACCTCGTCCACCATCGGCCTGACCGGGGCGACGAGCGCAGAAAGTCTTAATGTGATGGACCCGGCGACCGGCGCGGAGATCACCTCGCTCTCCGGTAACGGCGTGCTGACCAGCGCGGCGAATGGCGGGACGGCCCCCACGCAGACGACGCTGGTGCAGGACAACGCGTTCCAGACTCAGGTGGCGACTGTGAATTCCAATTACACACTGACCTTTACCATGGACCCGGAGAGCACGACGAACGCGACGACGGTAGATGGTGATTATCCGCTGGCCATGTACTTCTATCCGGGGGCGCTCGACACGCTGACAGGCTGCCCGGAGGGGCAGGATGCCATGAGCGGGGCCGGATTCAAGGGAGTCCTCGCCACGTCCGCATTCGCGAGTGGGGTGGCGCTGCAGTCCGCGTGCGGCGCAACTGTCTACGGCTCCGGGGTGTCTCAGAACGGCTCGAACGGGGCTGATTCCCAGTATCTCGAACTTGCTGGGATCCCGAAGAGCAACGGGTCTGTGAATTGGGCGATTGGCTTCGCCAATTGCTTCCTGGCGGCGGCTCCGAGCACATCTTCAACCGCGACCTGCGCGGTGCCGGCAAACGCGAGTGGCGCGGCGTACGGGGGAGGTTTTTCGATCACCGCGTCCTGATGTCCGGGGGGCCGGGGAGTCGACTCCCCGGCTCTTCCACGTGGGGGGGGTGGCGGATGGCGGCGGTGCTGCCGGCCCTGCTGGCCGGGCTGCTGGTGGCGCATCTGCGCGGGACGGACCTCGGCGGGCTCGCGGGGCTGCGGGGGTGGCCCCTGCTGGTGGTCGGCGTGGTTGCCGAGGCGTTCGCGGGGGGCAACCTGCCGGCCAACGGCCTGGCGACTGCGGCATTTGTGACCTGGGCAGCGCTGAATGCCGCCGCCTTCCCGAGCACGGCCCTGCTGGGACTTGGTTTCGTCGCAAATTTCGCGGAGCTGGTCCTGGGGGGTGGCCGCATGCCCGTGCCCTTGCCATTCGGGCAGGCGGCGGCGCGGCATGTCTTCGCGCCGATGGCTGGGGCGCTAGGGGACACCCTTCTGCTTCGCCTGGGGCACCTCGCCGTAGTGTACAGCCTGGGTGACGTGCTACTGGCGGCGGGGGTTTTTGGGGTGATTGCCTTCGGAGGGTTCGCGGTGGGTGGGAAGATGAGTATGGAGAGAGGAGGCGCGACGCATGGCGCGAGCGATGGCATGGGCGCAGTCCCACCGGGTGCTGTTGATGGCTGGGATGCTGGTCCTGGCGGCCGCAACGGGTAGCCGTGATTTCATCTACGGCATGTGATGCTGCGGCAATCGCCAGTGGTGACGCGCGGCTGGGACGCCCCGGCCGCGCGTCTTCCCATTGATTGGTGTCGCGATAGGCGGCAGCAACTCCCGAGCGGACTGCAGGACGGCGGCGGCGATGGCCTCGGCCTCGGCCTCAAGTGTTGCGCGGCGGGCCGTGGTCCGCTCGACCTCATAGCAGCGAGCCAGCACCTCGCGGGCCCACGCGGGATCGTCGTGGTGCAGCCACGCGGCCAGCCGGGCGGTTGTGCCATGCGCCCAGGCGCGGGCCATGACGGCGTATGCATCCGCGACCTCGGCATCCGTGGGTGCAGCCAGAGCCGCGCCGAGCGATGCGCGTGTGACCTCATCCCAGGTTGGCTGCAGCCGCGCAATCGCGAGATCACGCGCCACCTCTTCACCCCGGTTTCCCAAGATTGCCTGAGCCACCAACCATGTATCGCGGTGTGCTTGCTTCTCAGACAAGATCATGCCCGCACCCCCCTTTGTGAGCAATTTACATCAACAGAGAGCCCCCGGATGCATGCCGGGGACTCTCAGCGGCTGGTCACCTATCCAACCACTCAAGGTCGTCAATTGAGTGTTCGGCGGGTGCGCCATGCGCCGGCCGGGAGCGCCGCGATGGCTGTATGGATTGGACCAGCGCCGCCTGCGCGCTCCGTGTCAGCAAATCCCGCGCGTCTCGCAGGTAAGCCTCGGCGTAATTCCCAATCTCAATATCCAGGAGCCTGCACCACTCAGTATTTCTTGTCTCTTCATCGTGGCGGTCCAGGATGTTCTGCGCATGCACCGGGTCGTCGCGCTTCATTCGTGATATCAACCGCACCACGGGGTTGCGCGACTGCGCTCTTGCCAGAGCCCCGTAAGCCTCCAAAACCTCCCTGTCAGTTGGTGCATTTTCGCGGGCCGCCGCCGCGGCGGCGTGGGCATGATCATAAGTCGGCTGCACCTGCAAAATCGCGAATTCTCGCGCCACCCGCTCTCCACGGCCCTCCTGGATTGCCTGGGCGACGGCCCGCGTCTCTTCGCGCCGCTGGGCTGAAGACAATGGCATCTTTATTCACCTCCTTTTTGATAAAGCCTATCACCTCCAGCGGAACTCATCTCTCAAAGTCCTGGAGGCTGGCGCGAGCCTTCTGGATCGTGAGCGCGAGGTAGTTATCTCCGCGTTCCCTGTACTTTTCCGCAATTTTGAACTCAGGGTTGCGGTAAATCGCGCAGATCACCGGCTCAGGCACTCGTTTCGCCAGAAGAGTCACAATCGCGTTGAAATCGGCCGCGCTCCGGTCGCCTTGTGGCTGTGAGCGCAGTTTTGAAACCAGCCAAGCCGGGACATTGTGCAGCCGCAATTGTCGCAGGACCTCATCCGTGCTCATTCGCGCCGCTGGGATCCGGTTACCGCGCGGTGTCTCCGTCCGCCGCGCGGTGCGTTCCCGTGCCCAATGCATCAGTGATGGCGGCAGGTCGAGCAGTCGAGGTTCGCGGGTGGGACGCCAGGCGTATGACCCGCCGCTGGCATGGCGGGACGGCGGCAGAACGGTGAAGCCGGGGTCCGCGGACAGCGCGATCCCCGCATGCCCCCCATCGTCGCGGGTGGTCCGCAAGCGTTCACGGGCGGCGAACAGGACGTGCCAGCCACCGCCACTGCGATACGCGGGAGCCAGAGAAAGGCCCGAGGTGCCCCGCAGCAGGTCGGCGGCCACCCGCTGTCCCGTTTCCCCATCCACGTCCAGATCCACGAGGTAGCGCCCGTCTCGGAGCCGCCGGCCGGTGATCAGCCCGATATTTGCGGCCCCTGCCTCGTGCGCACGCAGCAATTCGGCAGGCGATTGTCCTTCCGCCCGCATCCACTCCCCGAGGTGCCGGCCGTGGGTGTCCGCCGGCACCTTGCCCGGCTTGCCTGGTGGATGCCACTTGTCGCAGCCGTGGTCCGCGGGGCATGCCGCCAGCAGCGGAGCACCCTGCTCCGTGAGCCACTTGAGCCACTCCACGTCGGTCGTGGTACCACACCTCCTTGCGGTACCACAGTACCCGCGTTCGCATAACCACCTCGGGGACATCTCCTCTGTCCGGCGCGGGTGCGGGCGGGCCGCCATGGCGGCACCGGAGCCGCCCGACCCGGAGCACCGGGTCACACAAGGGGGGGCACGTTCGGATCGGAAGGGAATCGCGGGCCGCGACAGCGGTTTTTTTTGCGTCTGGCAGAATGCGGATAGAGGTGGTATACGTGTCGCTCATCGCTCATCAGAAGGGGTTGGCCCTCGCGATCCTTGGGGTCCTTGCGGCGGCCGGCTGTGGCCGCGCGGCCCCGTCCGCACCCGCCACCAAGCCCGCGGTCCCGAGTGTCGTGCGCACAGCCCGGCACAGCGCTGTGGTCACACCGACATCGGCCGCCCGCAGCACGCCCAAGCGGGGTGTCGCCTCGGCGACCCCATCCGCCCGCAGCACACCCGAACAGGTTGCCGCGCCGACCTCGGCGACCCCATCCGCCCGCAGCACACCCGAACAGGTTGCCGCGCCGACCTCGGCGACCCCATCCGCCCGCAGCACACCCGAACAGGTTGCCGCGCCGACCTCGGCGACCGCGCCGGGGGTGCTGCCCCCGTCCCCTGTCGCGCCCGCGCGGGCAGGTGTTCCCGCCTAAATTGGGTTCGCAGACGCCGGTAGAGTGCAGGTGAGGGGGGGGTGGTGGTCGTGGTGATGGCGCGGGCCCTGTGGGAGGACCACGAGACGCGGGCCCAGGCGATCCTTTCCGCGCCGGCGATGCGTGCGCGGATCGAGGCTGCGATCCGCGCTGAGGGTACTGCGATCCGGCACGGGCAGCCCGAGCCGCTGGCGGATGATGTATGGGCGGATATTGAGCCTGACGTGGCCGCCGCGATTGGGCGCATCCTGGCGCGGCCCGTGGGCGGTCGGCCCACCGGCGGCAAGTCCCACCAGCCCGTGGCACGGCCCGTCAGTCTGGTGTGACCAGGGTTCGCGGATGCGGGTATCATCCTGGCATGAGGTGTTGGTGGCTTGCTTCCCGGACGGCCCGAGCGTTTCGCCGGGCCACCGGACGATGGGAAGCACCGGGCGGGCTCGTCGCTCCGCGGCGATTGGTGTCCCTCCCAAGGGGCCCCTCCCAATCGCCAACTGGCTCCGCTCCTCGCCCTTCGCGCCAACCGTCTCCAGACTGGAGGTATCGCGATGGCTGGTACCACCGAGAGCACATGGGACCACGGCCGCATCATTAAGGTCCCGAAGCGGAATGGTGAGTATCGCACGATCTACGCGCCCGACCCGGAAACCAAGACCGCCCTACGCGCCATGGCCGGAAAACTGACCACCAAGGCAGATCGGGCCTGCCCGGCGGGGGTCGCGCACGCCTTCCTGCGGCGGCGCAGCCCAATCACCAACGCCCAGGCCCACGTCGGCCACCAGTACACCATCACCATGGACCTGCAGGACTTTTTTGACAGCGTGACGCCCGAGCGCGTGGCCGGGAAAATCAGCAAAGAGGAGGCGGCCCTGGTCTTCGTCCACGGCGCGGCACGCCAGGGGCTGCCGACTTCGCCCGCCGTCGCCAACCTCGCGGCGGCGGACATGGACCGGGCGATCCTGCGCTGGATCGAGCGGGCGAGCAAGCAGGTCGTCTACAGCCGTTACGCGGACGATCTGGCGTTCTCCTTCGACGACGCCGCCCTGGTCAGTGTACTGCCGGGGGCCATCACGGACATTGTGAAGCGCTGCGGGTTCGCAATCAATGAACGCAAAACTCGGGTGCAGTGGGCCGGGGCGGGGCGCCGGCACGTGACGGGGCTGGCGGTGGACGATCAAGGCGTCCATCCCACCCGCGAAACGAAGCGCCGGCTCCGGGCGGCCCAGCACCGGGCGGCCATGGCGGCCCAGTGCGGCGCAAAAGAGGTGCACATCGAGCGGCTGCGGGACCGGGCGGCGGGCCTGGCGGAATGGGCGAAGTGCAAGCCGCCCTCGGAGCGCCGGGCACGGGAGGCCGCGGCGCGCGATGTAATCGAGGCCCTCTGCCGCGCATGGAGGCTGACCTACCCTGCCGCGATCCGGCGCGATGGGTATCCGCCAAAGATTCTCCAGGATCAGGACCTCGGCGGGGACTGCATCATCACCACCGATCCGGCCTACTTCCTCGGCATGAGCACCTTCACGTCCGGCTGGACCTCCTGCATGCGGCAGCCCGATGGGCAGTACCGCAAGGGAGTATGGTTTTGGCTCGCTTTGCCGGGCACCAGCATCGCGGCCTACCGCTCGGCCAAGACCGGCCTGCACGGTGGGATAGAGCGCCGTGTCATGCGGGCGCGGGCGCTGGTGCACATACTGCGCGACGGGACTCGGGTGTATGACCGCCTGTACGGGGCGTCAGGTGACACGGGACACCTGCGGGAGCGGCTGGAGGTGGCGGGCTTTGTCCAGGTCGCCAAGGCCGGATCGGGAGCCCGCGTTATGGGACACGTGGATGCGCGGGTAGGGCGGCACCCCTATTTCGACTCCCTCCGCCAGGTGGATGGGAAGACAACCTCGGGGCGCCGGATCATCACCGCCGCGACCCGATAATGGGTCCTTGCGGGGCAGGGAGGCGGCCGGCATGCGGGTGGCCCTGTACCTGCGCATCAGCACTGACGGCAAAGGGCAGGACCTGGACACCCAGCGCTTGCCCCTGCGCGACTTCTGCGCCGCCCAGGGCTGGCCCGACGTGGCCGAGTACGCGGACGAGGCCAGCGCGGCAGACCTGCTCCACCGCACCGCCTGGCGGCGGCTCCTGGACGACGCCGCCAGACGGAAGATTGACCTGCTCCTGGTCTGGCGCCTTGACCGCGCCTTCCGGTCCGTCCGGGAGGCGGCGAACACCCTAGCCGACCTGCGGCATTGGGGTGTCGGGTTGCGCAGTTACCAGGAGCCCTGGTTGGACACCACCAGCCCATTCGGTGAGGCCCTGTACTACATCACGGTCGCCTACGCCGGTCTGGAGCGGGCCATGATTGCCGAGCGGGTCCGCGCCGGCATGGACCGGGCACGCCGGCAGGGGCGGCACATAGGGAGGCCCGCGAAGGCCGACCCGGAGCGCATGGCAACCGCATGGCCCCATATCCACCAGGCGATCCTGGACGGAGAACTGTCCCGCCGCCAAGCCGCCAAGCGCCTTGGCACCTCGGAACGCACAGTGCGGCGATTGCTCGCCGAAACTCCGCATTCGTAACAGCGCGGCCCTGGTGCGGCAAAAGGGGGTCCCTCCCGGACTCCCCCTCTCCGTGCTGCCCAAGCCCTGCCCGCCCCACCACCGACCTGCGGCAAAGGAGGTCCTTTTGGCGCACCTACCGCCGCGCCAGGATGGCATCCGCCGCCGCCTGCGCGTCGGGTGCCAGCACCACGGCCTGGTGCCACGCACGCAGCACGTCCAGCCGATCCGCAGCCTCCACCTCCCGCCGCACCGCGTCGGGAACGGCGTGGAAGCGCAGGATGAACACTTCCAAGACCGCTTCGCGCCGGTCGGTGATCTCGCCCTCGTGTCGTCCCCGCGCCTCTCCCCGCGCCTCGCCTTGCGCCCGCAGGTCCTCGAAAAGCTCTTCTCCCACTGGCATGCGTCCCAACACCTCCAACAGGAAAGGTCGCTCCTCGGGCTTCAGCGCGCTGTAGGCCAGCGCACCCATCGCGGATACCACGCCACGTTCCAGGTTGGGCGGCAGGCCCGCCGCCAGCGGCGCCGCCGCTTCGACCACGTTCCACGTCGCCTGCCCGTGGTGCATAAGCGGCAACGTCGCCAGGAGCAGGATGTCCCCGGATGTCAACGCCCGCCCCTCGGCCACCACCCGCCGCAGCCGCCGCAACTCCCCGTCCCCGTCCATCGCCGCCAGGAAGACCTGGTGTGCCTCCAGCGATGCCCGGCCGCAGCGCAGGACATGGGGCCCGGAACGGTCGCGGCCCCAGAAGACCACCGTCTCCACCTGGGCGCCAGGATACGCCCGCGCGACGGCCGTGTGGTGCTCGATCAGGCGGCAGTGGTCGGGCGACCCCATCTCAAACTCCAGCGACCAGATGCTGCCGTCGTCCACGCCCCGTAGCAGCCCGTCCACGACCACCGCCTTGGTCTCCAGCAACGGGATCACCGGGGAGAGCACCTCAACCCGCTCAGGGCACGGAACGCCGAAGACGCGCGGCGAGGGATTCGGTACCTCGTCGAAGAGGTAGCGCAGCCCGTGGTCCTTCCGCTCGCGGTGCGGCTTCGGCATCGCGCACCTCCTGCTCACCGCCTACGATAGCACGGCCAGCACCGTTGCGCCCGCCGGCCATCTCCGGATCAGAGCCGCCCATCTTTGCGGTCGCGTGTCAGCACAGCAACGGCCAGGAGTCCCCTTGAGGCCACTGACTAGCCGCGACCACCGAGCCGCGTGTCAACTCCCCGCTCCCCAACCCCGCGCCCATCCGACGGCAACGCCGGAATGACGCCACCCTGGTGGTGCCAGGCATCCGGGGGGCCTTCGGCGAAAAGCGACAGACAACCCGCCAAGCCGGATCGCGGGAGGTACACGAAGGATGCGCGTCTACCGCTACGGGTGTGTGGTCCGCGGACCACTGTGCTCGGAGGCCGAGGAGCAGTTCGTGCTTGGCCACCAGTTCTGGAACGCCTGCGTCGCCATCCACAGGGCTCACGAGGCGGAACGTCTGGAAATCAGTAACAGCGCTAGCGACGCCGTCGCCCGGCTTGTGGTCCGCCGCGCCGCCCTGGACGCGGAACGGGAGGAGTGGCGCACCCGCATCCGCAGGTCTCGGCAAGCGGCGAAAGGCAGCGTGGACATCAAGACGGCACAGGAACAGATCTCCAAAGTCAATGTGGAACGCAGGGAAGTAGCCGCGCAACTGAAGGCCGCGCGGGACGCATCACGCGCGACCGTCAAGCCCGCGCTGCACGCCTCCGGTCAGGCCGAACAGGCGGAGATCAAGGCGATGCGGCAGACCTTCGCCGCCAAAGGCCTCTTCTGGCCCACGTACAACGCCGTGCTCGTGGGCTTCGATACCGCCCGCCACAAGCGGCTGCCGGACGGCAGACCCGCCCAGGTCCGTTTCCACCGCTGGGACGGCAGCGGATTCCTTGCCGTACAGATCCAGTCCGAGGCTGGCGACACCCCACTGACCTGGAATGATGTCATGGTCGGGACAAGCCCGCTGATATCGGTCCGCATGCCTGAAACGGAACGGGAGACCGTCACAGCCAAGAACGGCCAAACGGTCACTCGCAAGCGTATGCCGATCCTGCGCCTTCAAGTCCGCGGAAACAAGGCCAAGGGCCCAGACGGCGCATGGGTGGCCCTGTCCCCGGCCTGGGTCGAGGTCCCCTTCGTGCTGCACCGGCAGCCGGATCCCGAGGCTCGCGTGCTGGGCGCGCAGCTGGTGCGGCGTCGCGTCGCCGACCAGTTCGAATACCGCCTGTGCATCACCGTGGACGAAACCGTGGTGGCGCCGCGCAGCGGGCCCGCCGTTGCCGTCGACCTCGGCTGGCGCCGGCTGCCCGACGGCCGCCTGCGGGTCGCCTACTGGGTCGGGGAGGATGGCTCCGAGGGCCAGATCACCGTTCCCACGGCGCAACTGGACGCGCAGGGCAGGATCATCGAAGCCGGCGGCGTGGAACGCCAGATGGCCATGGCGGACGCGTGGGAATCGGTGCGGGACCGGAAGTTCAACCTGGCCCGAGACCGCTTGGCCACGTGGCTGGAGGCGCAGGAGACGCTGCCCGACCTGCTGCGCGAAGCCCGCAACGGCACTCCGGCCCGTCAGGCCAAAGAATGTACCCATATTCCGGCAAGCATTCGTGAATGGAAGTCAAAGGGCCGTCTCGCCGCCCTCTGCCTGCGGTGGCGCGACGCTCCGGAAGGTGAAGAGGGCGCTCACACCGCGCTGGAGGCTTGGCGCCGCCAAGACCACCACCTGTGGGTGTCGGCCGCGCACACCCGTGCCCAGGCGGAGGCGCGGCGTAGCGACGCGTGGCGCAAGGAGGCCCGCGCCCTCGCCAGCCGATACGCCTTCGTGATCATCGAGAACATGCATATCCCAGACCTCGTCAAGCACCAGAACGCCGAGGAGGGGCCGGAATCGGAAGGCAACGCATACCGCCACGCGGCAAGAATAGCAGCACCCGGGTCCCTGCGGCTGGCCATCAAACATGCCTGCGCCCAGTCGGGGGCGACATACCGCGAAGAGGATGCGGCCTTCACCACGCGTATCCACCATGCCTGCGGCCAGCGGGTTGAACAGGACTACGCGGCGCAGACGATGGTCCACTGCCCGGTCTGCAGCATCTGGTACGACCAGGACCAGAACGCAGCCAAGAACCTGCTCGCCTACGCGAGCGGCACGCGGAACGCGCAGGACTCAGGGGTCCTCGCGTCACGGACGCAAGAACGGCCCAGGGGCCGGTTCCAGCGAAAAACACGGCGGGAGCAGGAAGACACGGAGGGACGCTCGAAACAGAGCGTCGGAAGCGAGCAGGGTCAAGGCACGTAGGTTTCGCTGTAAGAGTTGCGTAGGCCATAGTTCCTACGACGCGACCAGTTCGGCGGCCATCGCTGCTCGCGTGATTCGCTGCATTGCGGCTGCGCAGGGCCGTAGTTCCTGCGACACGACCACCTTGGCCATCTCCGCTCGGGTGACCGGCCCTGCTGCGGTGCGCAGGGCCGTACTTCCTGCGAATCGGACATCGCCGGGCATGTAAGGCGCCAGCGGTCCCTGCTGGCGCGGATGCCTACTTTTCGTAGTTCGTACGGTGGCCCCACCCGTTAGCAAGATCATCTCGCGCTGGTGCCACAGACAGGCCCGGCCGCGAGACCAGACGAGTTCTGGCGGGGGGGGGGGCCCAAGACCGGGCAATCATGCCGCGCGTTGCTGCGGCTGTACATCCCCGCTACTGCCCCGCAGCCCTCTTCAAGAATGCCACCTCAGGGTCCGCGACAGCCCGCCGGTTATCGGTTCCGTTCGCCCTGACACGGCTGTCTCGACGCGCGGGAGTTCAACCGGTGGCAACTTCACGATGCAAAGGGAGAAGGGGCTGGATTTTGCCCCTTCTCCCTTTGCATCAGCGGGACTCACGAGGTATCTCTGGACTAGGAGACAGTCACCGGTGTGTTGGTGGCAGTAGCACCGGCAACGCCAGTGTCGATGACCACGTAGAAGTTCTGACCAAGGTAAGTACCCTGGTAGACATCCACGACGTGTCCGACCGTCAGGCTGCCGAGGCTCTCCGCCGCCTTGTTGTAGAACGCCTCACCGGAGGCGATGATCGGCTGCGTCGCGCTGCTGTCGTTGGTCAGCGTGGCGCTGGTACCGGATGCCGAGTTGTTGGTCACGCTGTCGACACCCAGGACCACGGAACCATTGGATGCGGCGGCCACGTAATACACATACGTCTCCGCCGTGACAGTCGAGGCCGGCGTCAGAGCACCAGTGGCACCGGGGACGTCCAGGGTCAGCCCGGCCGGAGCGGTCGTGCCACCGGTCACCTGTGTGAGCTGGGTGATCCCGTTAGCGTCGACCGCCTGTCCCTGATTGTTGAGTACAAACAGGATGACACCCTCGGGATTGCCCGGACCCTGCGTCCCGGCTGTCGGAGCCTGGTAGTTCTCATAGGTGGCGCCCGTCACCGTGTTGGTAGCACTCACAAACGGCGAGACGTCATTGCCGTTGAACACGGTGGGCAGGGTCGCACCGGCGGGAAGGGGTAGGGATTCGGATGTGCCCGCGGCATCCGCGACGGTGATCTGCGCGGTGCTTTGGTTCGAGGAGGAGGCACTCGCCACCGTCTGGCTCTCACCAGTGATCAGCGCTGGCGTCGCCACAATGTTCGAACTCACGGTGGTGACAACCTTGCGCGCATCGCCCTTCTTGTCCAGCAGTAGCGAGACCGTGTCCCCGGATGCCAGGGTAATCACGGGGTTGAACTGCCCGTCGGTGGCGTAGGTCTGGCTGCTCCCGTTACTCAGGCTCAGCGTCAGACTCGTATACCCTTCAGCCTTGTTCCCTGGGTACACGTTGTACTTGCTCTTGCCTTTACCACGAGCGGAGGTCCCCACCGTGAAGCCGGTAAGCGTCCCGGTGACCTCGTTCTGGTAGAGTTGTATGTTGGTCGCGTTCGGAATGAACGTGGCGGTTCCGCGTGAGCAACCGCTGCTGGAGAAACAGGCATTGTCATTGCCGACGGCGTCCGCATAGAGCACGTCGTTGACCAGATTGCTGCTCAGGGTCGTGGAAGCGCCATTGAGATCCAGTGTGGTGTACGGCTGCACCTGGAGTTCTTTCATAAGGCCGCCGCGGGTGAAGGTGATGTAGGGCACACCCGAGGTCGTGGTATTGCACCCACTGGCGCAGGCCGTGCTGGTGACGACGCCAAGATTGTGGCCTTGGTTCGTCTCATACAAGGCCGCCAGGTTGCCGTTGGCATTGGTCGTGTAGGAGATGTCGGTGCCGCCGTTCAGGCTGGTAACACCGAACACCTGCGCCGTGGGATCGGCGGCCACTCCGCTACTCGGCACGTTGATGTAGTACAGGGTCTGGCCCGCGATGCTGCGATACGTCGCCAGGGGCACCGTGGTCCCGGGCGTTGTGGAGTT